>NZ_CP012109.1:9165216-9490432 GCF_000280925.3 Myxococcus hansupus | reverse complement strand
CTACTACCTGCTCCTCACAGGGGCGTGGCGTGGGTCCTCTGGCGCTGGCGGCAGCGGCCCGGCGTGGCCACCGCGCTGCTGCTGGGCGCGGTCCTGCTCCAGGTCGTGGACGCTCCGGACGCCTGGTCCCAGAGGATGTTCGTGGGCGCTCCCTGGCCACGGCTCCAGGCCCCGGAATGGGAGCGCGTGGACGCGGCCTACCGACAGGTGACGCTGGTGCCTCCCGTCATTCTCGGCTCGCAGCGGCCCTGTGGAGAACGGCTTCCCGGAGCACACCTACGTGCGCTTCGGGGACCTCGCCTACCGCCGGGGCCTGACGACCAACAGCGGGTACTCCGCCCGGCTCAACGAGCCCCGCGTCGCGGAGGTCTGCGCCGCGCTCATGGACGACGTGGAGCACGGGCGCCTCGCGGAGGACACCGTCTACGTGGTCGACGCGGCGAAGCGGCCCTCTTCGAGCGGCTGGGCGACCGCGTCACCTGCGGCGCCCTGGACGGCTACACCGTGTGCGTGGCGGCACGGGACGGCGCGTTCCGCGAGTCCTTGAAACAGGCGTCCCCACCCCCGCCCGCCCCCCGCGCCTTCGGCGAACACCCCTCTCTGAATCCGACGACCGCCATGAGCTTTCAGCCTCCCATCATCCCCGCGACCGAAGTCCCCGCCGCGCTGCGAGAGCGCGGCTACGCCGTGCTCGGACGCGACGGCCTCTGCGAGCTCGCCGGGCTCGTGTCCTCCGCGCTGGACGCCCTGCCACCGTCCTGGAACGACCTGCCCCTGGACGGCTTCCTCCGGGACGGCGGCCGCTACCGCTCGCGCGGCACGCCTGCTTCATCGTGGACGGCGCATCGGTGACGCAGGTGCCACACCGCGCGCACTGGCAGCCGGTGGAATACAACGCGCTGCACGGCGGGCTCGAACGCTGGTTCGAACCCGTGCAACCGGACGTCGTGTCTCGTCCCGTGTGGGCGGGCTGATTCGCGGCATCGCCGCCACCTGCTCCCAGCTCAAGGGCGAGCGCCCCTGGTTCGTCGAAGCCCACCAGTTCCGCATCGACACCGGACGGCATCGGCCGGCCGACGCCGGAGGGCGCGCACCGGGACGGCGTGGACTTCGTCGCGGTGCTGCTCGTGGGCCGCGAGAACATCAAGGGCGGCGAGCGCGTCTTCGAGGCCGACGGCCCCAACGGCCTGCGCTTCACGCTGACGGAGCCCTGGTCCGCGCTGCTGCTCGATGACGCCCGCGTCATCCACGAGAGCACGCCCATCCAGCCCCTGGAGGGACGGGCCACCGCGACACGCTCGTGCTCACGTTCCGCTCCGGGGGTTCCAGGGACCCGGGTAGCGGCTCTGCTCGTTCCCGGACACTCCGAGGTTCGTCCGCGCGCCGCAGGACACACGCGCGCGGCGGACGGGGTGGCGCGCGTTGCCGATCCGCGTTCGCGTCATTAGACGCATTGCGCAAGGCACCCTCACCCAACTTGGAGCATTCCTCGAATGATTGTCGGCCGGAGGCTGTCCTGGCAGATCATCCTGCGTTACACCGGCAAAGCCGTTGCGATTCACGTGCTGTTCGCGCTGGCGGTGAACATCGGCTACCGCGTGTTCGACGCATCGTGGATGGCCGTCCCCGCCATGCCGGTATCGATTCTGGCGGCGGCGCTGGGCGTGCTGCTCGCCTTCCGCAACGGCTCCGCGTACGACCGTTGGTGGGAGGCACGCACGCTCTGGGGCGGCGTGGTGAACTGGTCGCGCACCTTCGCCCGTCAGGTGCTGACGCTGCTGCCCAACCCGGAGACCAACGGGGGCAGCACGCCGGCGGGGCTGGAGTTGCCGTCGCCCGTCTCACCGTTGCTGAAGACCGCGGTGGAGCGTGGCGGCTCCGTGTTGACGGTGGCGGGGACCCGGGCGAGCGACGGCGCGGTTCGCGACCAGTTCGGCCAGGCGCGCGTTCACCCGGAGCAGGGAAGCCCCCGGGCCAAAATCGCGGAGTTCGGTGACTCGGGCGAGGCCCAGGGCGAGGCCCGCGGCGTCATCTCCAACATGCACGGAGACGTCACCGAGGACGCGCGGGAGCTGGTGTACGCGCAGATGGGCTTCGTGAACGCCATGCGTTGCCACTTGCGGCGGCAGGACCCGCTGCCAGAAATCGTCCCCTTCTTCCGGCCCGAGGTCATCGAGGCGCTGCGCGAGGAGCAGAACGTCCCCTCCGCGCTGATTCTCTGGATGGGCACGCGCCTGCGCCGCATCTACGGGCAGGTGTCGGACACGCAGAAGGTGATGTTCCTGCACGTGACGATGGACCGGACGCTGTCCGAGCTGACCGACCTGCTGGCGCGTGCGAGCGCATCAAGAACACGCCCCTGCCCCGTCAGTACGACATCCTTCTGCTGGCCATCACGCGCGCCTACCTGGTGCTCCTGCCCCTGGGCGTCGTGGCGGACCTGGGCTGGCTCACCCCGTTCGTCACCGCCGTCATCGCGTTCCTCTTCATCGGGCTGGATGCGGTGGGCCGGGACATCGAGACGCCGTTCGAGGACGACGTCAGCGATACCCCCATGACGGCCCTGTGCAGGACCATTGAAATCAACCTGCGCCAGATGCTGGGGGAAACGAAGCTTCCCGCTCCCGTGCAGCCTCAAAATGGGCTTCTCTATTGAGGCGTGACGACCGCTGGCCGCATCCCGCTGTTCGAGAACGTGCGTGGCCTCCTCATCCTCCTGGTGGTGATGGGGCACGCGCTCGAACCGCTGCTGACGCGTGAGCCGCTGGCGAGGGCGCTCTACTCCGGCCTGTACCTGTTCCACATCCCCGCCTTCGCGTTCCTCTCCGGCCACCTGTCGCGCGCGGAGACGGGCGCGAAGGCGCTGGAGGCCATCGGGTGGGGGCTCCTCGCGCCGCTGGCCGTCTTCCAGGTGCTGTACGTCGCCTTCGACGTGTGGGTGCTCGGCCGCGAGTGGAGTCCGCACTGGGGGATTCAGCCGTACTGGCTGCTGTGGTTCCTCGTGAGTCTCGCGAGCTGGCGCTGGGTCCTCCCGCTGCTGCGGCGCCTGCCCCAACCGCTGACCTGGGCCGTCGCGCTGTCGCTCGGCGCGGGGATGCTGGCCTGGGTGGGCTACCCGTTCAGCCTGTCGCGGACCTTCGTGTTCCTGCCCTGCTTCGTCGCGGGGCACCTGATGCCCAGAACCTGGCTGCTGACGTCCTCGGCTTCGCGGACCTGGCGCGTCGCGCTGGCCTTCCGCCGTGGCCGCTGGGCTGGGCGTGGGTGTCTGCACCATCGCCCTGGGCTGGCTGCCGGCCCCCAACACGCAATGGCTGTACGGAAGCAGCGGGTATGCCGCGCTGGGAACCCCGCGCTCGCCGGCATGGCGACACGACTGACACTCTTCTGCGGCGCGCTGGCGCTGACGTGGGCGCTGTTCACGCTCGCCCCGCGCAACGAGGGCGCACTGACGCGCTTCGGCGGGAGGAGCCTGGCGGCCTTCCTCCTGCACGGGTTCTTCGTACGAGGCGCCGAGGCCACGGGCGCCTTCGCGCACCTCCAAGGGCCGCTGGGCGTCGCGCTAGCGCTGGTGGCGGGAGCGCTGCTCGCCGTGCTGCTGGGCCACCCGCAGGTGGTGCAGGCCACGCGTTTCCTGTGGGAGCCCCGGTGGCTCTTCCAGCGAACGCGTGGCGCCGTCCCTGGCCTGGGGCGCTGAGCGGGCCTACTTCTTCCCGTACTCCAGCTTCACGCCCTTGCGCTTGGCGTAGATGTACGCCTCCATCGCGCGCATGCGCGGGTCGCCATCCGCGAGCGGCCTGCCGCGCACCGGGTTCTCGATGCACCAGTTGATCATGTCGCGCAGCAGCGCCACGCGGCCGAGCTGCACCTGGTACTTCGGATACGTCTCCGGGTGGGTGTTGGACGCGTCCGGGTGACACATGTCACAGGAGATTCCCACCGTGCCGCCAATGGCCTGCGCGTCATGGAACACGCGGTGGCCCTCATCCACGAACTGCTCGGTGGAGGCGGCCCAGATGGCCTCGTCCCGGTCGGAGAACGCGCCGTAGGTGTGGCCGTCCTGGATGGGCACCGCCTGCTGCTTCTTCACCTCCGCGCCGCCGCTCTCCGGCGTCACGCCGCCCTCACGCACCGTGCCCTTGGATGGCGCGGGCGTGCGCGGCTGCTGGGTGCGCGGCGTGGTGGAGCCCGGCGCGGGCGCCTGCGCCACCAGGGGCACCGCGTCCCAGTGGGCGTTGGGATTCTTGCGCAGCCACTCCTCCATCAGCGCGCCCGACACGTGCTGGGCCTGGGCGCGCGTCAGTGACTCGCCAGCCTTGACGCCCTTCACCTCCATGGACGTCTCGCCGTCGCACAGCCCCACCACGAGGTTGCCGTCCTTCGACACCGGTAGCTCGTGCTTCTTCACCTCGGGCGCCTGGGTGCCCCGCGCGGGCGGCGACACGGGCCGGTGGCCAGCGCCACGCCCCCGCGAACGACAGCACGGCACCCGTTCCCACAAGCAGCTTCATCCGGAAGGTCATGGTGTCCCTCGCGCTCAGTAGCTCGGCAGCTTGGTCCGGGGCGGCACGTCCGCTTCCCACCCGACGCGAGGTAGCTCGCGCGCACGGAGATGGGGTTGCGCTCCCAGAGGTTGTACAGCTTGTCCACCATCCCCGACTCCAACACGTCCATCCGCCCGTCACCGCAGCCGTCGAACTGGCTGAAGGGGTCCGAGCGGTTCATCTGCACCGTCAACTGAGGCAGGCCCTCGGGCGCGTAGGGCCAGGGCCACGCGGTGGACAACATGCCGTGGAAGCTCATGTTGCCAATGCGGTTGCTGAGGAGCTGGTGCGTGTGCCCGTGGATGACCGTCACTGTCTGGAACGGCTTGAAGAGGGCCTGCACCTCGTCCGCGTCGTCCGTCCAGAAGTTCCAGGGCCGGTAGTACTTGTAGAGCGGAGAGTGGCTGAAGACGATGATGGGCGTCGCCTTGTTCACCTTCGCCAGGTCCTGACGCAGCCATTCGCGCTGCGGCGCGCCGACCTCGAAGCGGGACTGGATGCCGTTGTCCAGGCCCGCGACAATCTGCATCCGCTCCTCGGGCGACAGGCCCCGCTCCGTCCAGAAGTCCTTCTCCAGGATGGAGTTGAGGACCACGAAGTGGACGCCCTTGTGGTCGAACGAATAGTTCGGCGGGCCGAACAGGTCCGTCCACAGCTCGCCCATGTCGAGGAACCAGTCGTGCTCGCCCGTCATCATCCGGATGGGCGCCTTCACGCTCTTCAGAATCTCCGCGCCCAGCTTCAGCTCGCCCGGCTTGCCCAACTGCGCCAGGTCTCCGCCGAAGAGGACGAAGTCCGGCTGCGGGTCCAGGCCATTCACGTCATCCACGGCCTTGAGGATGGCGCGCACGAAGCGGTCGTTGAGCTTCTTCTCGTACAGGTGCGTGTCGGAGATGTACGCGAAGGAGAAGCGCGGCTTCGTCCCCTGCGCCTCCGCCACGTTGACCAACTGGAAGCTGTGCGGCGTGCGCAAGCCCATGCCCGCGGCGATGCCGGCGGAGATGCCCGCCACGCGGAGGAAGGCCCGGCGGTCCAGCTTCTTCAAGTCATCGAAGAAGGCGTCGCGCTCTGCGTAGTGCTTCGTCTCGATGCTGCGGAACTTGTTCCCCATGACGGCGTCTCCTAGGGCTTGGACGTCGAAGCGGGCTTCACCTGGGCCTCGGTGCCGTACACACCGATGTCCGCCGGGTTCTTCACCGCCAGGTCCGGGTTGGGGGCCAGGTCACCCAGGTTCCCCTTCTTTCCCATGGCCACCGCGGTATCGCGCTCCGGGCGTTTGCTCTTCAGCCCGCGCTGCCGGGCCTGCTCCTGGGTGGCGAACTTCACGAACTGCTCGTCGGTGAGGGTGAACAGGAAGGCCACCACGTCGTCGATTTCCGTCTCCGTCAGCCCCAGCCGCTGCATGCCGCCGTCCAGGTACGGGTTGGGGACGCCGCCCTTGTTGTAGTGGTCCATGACGTCCCACAGCGTCACCAGCGAGCCGTCGTGCATGTACGGACCGGTGATGGCGATGTTGCGCAGGGTGGGCGTCTTGAAGGCGCCCACGTCGTTCTCCTGCTTCGTCACCAGGAAGCGGCCCAGCTCGGAGAAGCGCGTCTCCAGCGCCAGCTCGTCAATCTGCTTCTCGTCGCCGGTGCGGACGACCTTCAATCCCTCGCGGGCGAGCTGCGGGAAGTCCGTCTTGTGCGCCGCGATGCCGATGTTGTGGAACTTCTGGTCGCTGAACAGCGGCGACACCACGTTGCCCGCGTGGCAGGTGTTGCAGCGGGCCTTGCCGTTGAAGAGCGCCCAGCCCCGGCGCTCCGCGGCGGAAAACGCCTTCGCGTCGCCGGTGATGAAGCGGTCGAAGCGCGCGTTGCCCGAATAGAGCGTGCGCTCGAAGGCGGCGATGGCCACCGCCAGGTCGTCGAAGTTCACCTCGCGGTTGAAGACCTTCTGGAAGTCCCGCACGTACTCCGGAATGGTCTTCACCTTGGCCACCACCGCCGCCTCGTCGGGCATGCCCATCTCCCGAGGATTGAGGATGGGCAGCTTCGCCTGGTCCTCCAGCGTGGAGGCGCGGCCGTCCCAGAACTGGGAGGCATTGAAGAGCGCGTTGAGGATGGTGGGGCTGTTGCGCGTCACCTTCTGCCCCTTCACGCCCTCGGACACCGGCTTGGCGTCGGCGAAGCCCAGGCGCGGGTCGTGACAGGTGGAGCACGACACCGTGTTGTCCACCGACAGCCGCTGGTCGTTGAAGAGCTTCTCGCCCAGGAGCACGCGCTCAGGCGTGGGAGCGAGGTGGGGCGGGACGGACAGCTTCCACAGCACCGCGGACACGCCGGGTGGCAGGTCAGCGGGCGAGGACACCACCTCCCTGTCCTGGGGTTGAGCCTGCCCGGAATGGGCGAACAGCAGGACGGCGAGCGACAGTGCAACGCCACACGGCGGGCGCATGGTCTCCCCTCCCCACCAGACACCGGGCACACCGCGAGGAAGTCGCGGCACCGTGGCTGGGGTCAGTTCTTTCCTGAAAACAGCACTGTACCGGAGCCGCGGTCCAGGGTCCGTTCCCGGGAATGTCCATCAATGGAGCAATGGCAGACACCTTGCGTGGGCTGCCGAACACCCCCGGCGCGTGCATCTTTCCTCAAGGGAAGACAATCCAGGAGGGCGTCATGTGGGATCCGGGTGAGTTGCGCGAGGGAATGGCGGTGCGGGACGAGCACGGCCGGAGGCTCGGCACCGTGGTGGAGATTGGAGACACGCACTTCGAATTGGAGCAGGGCTGGCCGCCCAGCCGCGATTACATGGTGAGCTTCCACCTGGTGGCGCGGGTGGACCACGGCGAGGTGTTCCTGCATCCCGGCCACGGCGCCACCGTCCCCACCGAGGACGAGCCGCTCGACAGCGGCGCGTTCATCTAGCGCCCAGGCAGGCTCAAGTCCCGGGAAGCGAAGAGCAGCCCGGACGCCGCCGCGGGCGCGAGCACGGCCAGGGTGATGATGGCGCCATCCAGCAGCCCCTGGGCCAGGGGCACGTTGTAGGTGACGGCCTGCGCGAACGTCAGGCAGGCATCCGCCGCCGTCAGGACGCCCAGCGCCGTGGCCAGGGAGTCCCGCCAGCGGCGCACCAGGGAGAACAGCCCCACCGTCAGGCCCACGTCGAACAGCACCCACGCCCACTGCACCTGCACGGAGGGGAACCACCGCGCGGTGGCGGGCAGCGCGAGCAGCACCGTCCAGGGGACGAGCAACACGGCCAGCGCGTGCACCAACAGCCTGGGCCTGCGCAGCAAGGTGGCGACGCCGAAGCGCAGCAGGCTGCCTTGCGCGAAGGCGCGCAGCGCGTCGTACACCGCCAGCAGTCCGCCTCGCGGCGTTGGATAGGACAGCAGGAGGGGCACCCAGGCATCAGGGCGGAACTTCGCCTTGAAGGCGCGCAGGCCCTCGAAGTCGAAGAGGGGCCGGCCACACGTCCGCGCCAGCCGCAGCCACGGCCGCACGGGCCCGGACAGCGGCGCCAGGCCCAGCGTCACGTAGCGCCGCCCCCTGTCCGCCGCGGCCCGCATGGCCGCGTCCACCAGGGACTCCGAGGTGCCGTTGGGCGCGTCCGCGGTCCGGAGCAGGTCCTGGAGGAACCAGCCATCCCGCGCGTACACGGGCACCACCGAGAGGAAGCCCACCACCTTGCCGCCCACCTCCGCCAGGAAGGCATGGCGTTCGCGCGCGAAGTCGTCGGGGTGGAGCTTGACCAGGAACCCCATGGGGGCCATGCGCCGGAAAAGCAGCCAGCGCCGCTTCAACTGCGCCACCGCCCAGGACACGGGGTTGCGCGGGTTCTCCAGCTCCGCGGCGGGGACCTCGCGCACCGTCACGCCGCGAGCCCGTGCGCGGCGAAGCTGCTCCCGCAGGCTGCGGCTGCCACGCACGACGGCGTCCCAGTTCGCCGGGTCCCAGACGGGCTGCTCGCCAATGGACAGCGACGCCATGGGCACGTGCTCATGGAAGCGCGCCTCCGTGGCGAAGAAGCACACGCGCCGGCCCGCCGCCCGCGCCGCCGCATGGAAGCCCTCCGCCACCGCGGCCAGCCGCTCCTGCGAAGCGATGGGCGCCCCGGCGGCCACCCAGGCGCCGCCGGTGTCCACGTACGCCACGCACGCGTCCCCCGCCGGGTCGAACCAGTAATGGTAGATGGGCTGGAGCACCTGGAACGACGTGGCGTTCCAGCCGTACAAGCGCAAGAGCGCCAACACCCGCTCGCGCGGATGCCGGTTCGACACGTCCCCTGGCGCTGGAGGTCCTTCCACGGGCCTGGAAGGTATGTGCCGCATCCAGTGGGCTGCAAACGAGAACACCGCCTGTCCTGCCTCGCGCGCCGCTTCCACACGGACCGCGCGAGACCACACGCCCACGGGGAGGTCGCCCGTGACTGCTCGGGCGTGCCACCCGACAGTTCGTGGGCGCGGAAGCGAGCAGGCATTCGGCGCGCGGCGGATTCGCCGTAACGTGGGGCCCACTCCTCCTTCCTGGGGCGCGTGGCTTGAAACCTCATCCCTTCGCAGCCTGGGCGCTCGCCGCCCTGCTGTCTCCCTCACTCGCCGCCGCCGAAGATGATGCTGGCGGCGTCCGCACCAACACCGCGCGCCTGCTGACCACGGACGCGGCGGAGGTCATCGACGCGCCCGTCCTGGGGCTCCAGCGCACGGCCATCCCGCTGTTCGCGGGCTTCGCGGTGGACACGTCCCTGTATGCCAACGCCTTGCTGGCGCCCAACCTGGGCGTGCGCTGGGCCATGGCCTCGGGATCCCACCGCTTCGTGCTGGGCGCGCGCTACACGCGCTTCGTGGGCGCCTCCGTCTACTCGGGCATCGTGACGTCGGAGGCGGACACGCCCGCGCTCCAGCGCTTCGAGCCGGAGCTGTCCGGCCCGTCGTTCTACGCCGTCTACGGCATGGCGCTGGGCCCGCTCCTGGTGCAGGGCGAGGCGCGCTACGGCATCTACACGTCGGACTACCTCTCCTTCACCGGCGCGGTGGCCTTCAACTTCTCCGGGCACTGGTCCGTGGTGGGTGAAGCGGGCGTGCGCGTGAAGGGCGGCTCCACCCTGCGCGCCGCCGCGGGCATCCGCTACGGCGGTGAGCACTTCGGCCTGGGGCTGGGCGCCACCTACGTGGACATGAGCGACCCGGCGCTTCCCGGTGAAAGCCTGCCCGTCCTCCCCGTCGTCGACCTGTCCTGGAGCTTCCGATGATGCGCGCCCTGCTGCTGCTCCCCTGCGTGCTGCTGTTGTCCGCGTGCTCGGCGGAGATCGCCATCCAGACGGAGCCCTTCGACCAGGTGGTGCCCGTCACCTCGCTGCTGGAGCCCGTCTACGCGGAGGTGGCGCTCGACCTGCCGGAGGAGTCCGTCAACACTCAGAACCTGGACATCGTCGTCAACGAGGTCGCCGCCAGCCTCGTCGTGGTCAACCCGTCCCCCACGCTCACCCTGCGCACGGCCGCGCGCCTGTCGCTGACCGGCAGCGCCACGCCGGACAACCCGCGGCTGTACACGGATTTCAACCGGCCGGCCTATTACGACACGGCGGCGGAAATCCTCCCGCAGCGGGACTTCCAGCCCAACTCCCGCACGCCCGTGCGCATCGACGCTCCGGCGCTCAAGAGCGCCATCGGCCGCCGGCGTGTCTGGGTCATCGTCAGCAACACCGTGGTCCGCTCCGGCCTCACGCTGCCGCAGCTTCCGGCGCAAATTCGCCTGGAGGACATCGTCTTCCAGGCCCTGCTCACCAAGCCCTTCCCCGGGCTGGGGGGCGCGCTGGAGGTTGGCGGGCTGTAGCCAGTCGCGGGCGCGAGTGGGAAGCTGTCTGGAACCGACTCGCGCCCGTGACCTTCGCCTACTTCGACAACCTCAGCCACGCGCAGCAACGCGTCTACCGGATGAGTGATTCGGTCCACGCGCTCCGCCTGCGCGAGCCCCGGACGCTGGAGCCCCTGGTGACCGCGCTGCGCGAGGCGCTGGCCACGGGCCGGGTGGAGGACACGGAGCAGGCCACCGCCCGCCTGAGCGACGCGTTGTGCGAGCGGCTCGGCGTGGTGAGGACCCGGCTGGAGGTCCTGGAGGTCCGCCCGTCCTCCTCCACCGGCGAGCTGCACGGCATGTACACCCTGGAGCGAGGCCAACGTCCCCTCATCCAGCTCTGGATGCGGACGGCGAAGCACGCGCGCGTGGTGGCCTTCCGCACCTACCTGCGCACCCTGCTGCATGAGCTGTGTCACCACTTGGACTTTCTTCTGCTGGAGCTGCCGTCTTCCTTCCACACGGAAGGCTTCTTCCAGCGGGAATCCAGCCTCTTCCATCAGCTCGTGCCCCGCCCCGCCAGACAACGGCTTTCCGGGGCCGCCAAGGGTGTGGCTGAAAACACCCCTGACATAAGTCCAGGCAGGCGGCGGCGCGGAGGCTAGATTCCGCATCCCTATGGCGCACCCGACCGAAGACAAGAACTTCCGCCTTTCGACCTCCATCCGTCCCCGCCGTTACGCGGCCACGCTGACCCTGGACCTGGACGCGAAGTCCTTCTCCGGCCAGCAGACGCTCGAGCTGGACCTGTCGGCGCCGTCGAAGGAAATCATCCTGCACGCCATCGCCCTGGAGCTGGGTGAGGTGACGTTCCGCGCGGGCAACACGCAGCACAAGCCCGCGTCCATCCAGCCCGTGGCGGCGAGCGAGACGGTGGTGCTCCGCTTCGACGAGGCGCTGCCCACCGGCGCCGCGACGTTGGACATCGCGTGGACGGGCCGCTTCACGGAGGGCCTGCGCGGCCTGTACCAGGCGGGCAAGGTGGCGGCCACCCAGTTCGAGGCCGCCGACGCGCGCCGCCTCTTCCCCTGCTTCGACGAGCCCGCCTTCAAGGCGCGCTGGGCCCTCACCGTGCGCGTGCCGCAGGGCCTCACCGTGCTGGGCAACGGCCCGGTGGTGAAGGACACGCAGGAGGGCAACCTGCGCGCGGTGACGTTCCAGGAGACGGAGGTGCTCAGCAGCTACCTCATCGCCCTGGTGGTGGGCCCCCTGGTGGGCACCGACGCGCAGGACGTGCAGGGCGTCCCGGTGCGCACGTGGGCGCTGCCGGAGAAGGCGCACCTGACGCGCTTTGGCCAGGACGTGGCGCTGGCGGTGCTCCCCAAGCTCCAGGACTACTTCGGGCTGCCGTATGCCTTCACCAAGGTGGACCAGGTGGGCATCCCCGACTTCGAGGCGGGCGCCATGGAGAACGCCGGCCTCATCACCTACCGCGAGGTGGCGCTGCTGCTGGACCCGGCCACCGCGCCGCTGTCGGTGAAGAAGCGCGTGGCGGAGGTGGTGACGCACGAGCTGGCGCACCAGTGGTTCGGCAACTGGGTCACCATGGTGTGGTGGGACGACCTGTGGCTGAACGAGGCCTTCGCCACATGGATGGCGTTCAAGATTGTGGACCAGTGGCGCCCGGAGTGGCGCATGTGGCTGGACTTCGACGCGCACCGCGCCAGCGCGCTGCACCTGGACGCGCTCAAGTCCACGCACCCCATCCACGGCGAGGTGCGCAACGCGGGCGAGGCCGGTGAGAGCTTCGACGCGATTACGTACGAGAAGGGCGGCGCGGTGCTGCGGATGATTGAGGGCTTCCTCGGCGAGGCCCCCTTCCGCGAGGGCATCCGGCAGTACATGCGCAAGCACGCACGCGCCAACGCGGTGAAGGAAGACTTGTGGAACGCGCTGGGCGAGGCCGCCAAGCAGCCCGTGGAGGAGCTGGCCACCGCGTGGGTGGGCCAGAGCGGCTTCCCGCTCGTCTCCGTGAAGCTGGACGGGCGCTCGCTGTCGCTGTCGCAGCGCCGCTTCTATTCCGAGCCCGGCGTGACGAGCGGCGAGAAGTGGCCGGTGCCCGTCGTACTTCGCTACCAGGACGCCAGCGGCGTGCGAGAGCAGCGCGTGCTGCTGCGCGACGCGCAGGCCACGGTGAAGCTGGAGGGCGAGGGCGAGGTGAAGTGGCTGACGGCCAACGCCGCCTCCACCGGCTTCTACCGGGTGGCCTATGACAAGCCGGGCCTGGAGAAGCTGGCCACGAACCTGAAGGCGCTGGCGCCCTCCGAGCGCATCTCCCTGCTGGCGGACCAGTGGGCGCTGGTGCGCGCGGGAGAGGTGTCGGTGGCGGACATGCTGGACCTGGCCGGCCGCTTCGGCGACGAGGAGGACGACTCCGTCCTGGACGAGCTGGTGGGACGGCTCGCGTACATCGAAGGCCGGCTGGTGGACGGCGAAGACCAGGTGCGCTTCCGCGCCTGGGTCGAGAAGCTGCTGGGCCCCGGCCTGAAGAAGCTGGGCTGGCAGGCGGCGCCGAACGAAGCGGACCGGGTGAAGCTGCGGCGCGCGGCGCTGGTGCGCGCGGTGGGTGGACTGGCGCGCGGGAAGGAAGCGCTCGCCGAGGCGAAGCCCCGCGTGGCGCGCATGCTCCAGGGCGAGCGCGACGCGCTGGAGCCCAACCTGCTGGACGCCGCGGTGGGCATGGTGGCGCGCGCGGGCGACGCGGCGCTCTTCGACGCCTTCCTCCAGAAGCTCCCGTCGGAGCCCGACCCGGCCACGCAGCGGCGTTACCTGCTGGCCCTCACCGCCTTCGAGGACCCGGCGCTCACCGAGCGCGCGCGCGGCCTGCTCTACACGGACACCGTGAAGACGCAGGACGTGTCCAGCTTCGTGGCGGGGCTGCTGGGCAACCGCACCGGCCGCGAGGCGTGGTGGGAGCAGATGCGCACGCAGTGGAAGGACGTGGTGGCCCGCACCGGCGGCGCCCCCATGCTGCTGCGCCGCATCGTCGAGGCCATGGGCCTGCTGCGCACGCGCCAGCACCTGGAGCAGATGCAGGCCCTGCTCAAGGCCCAGCCCATCCCCGAGGCCCAGCAGGCCACGGCCCAGACGCTGGAGCGGCTGTCCCAGGACGTGGCGCTGCGTGAGCGCTGCACCCCCGAGGTCTCCGCGTGGCTGAAGCGTCAGCCGTGAAGACGTCCCTGACTGTGGAGAGCCTCTCGGGCGTCCGGGAGGCCCTGCGCCAGGCCAACGCGGCCTTTGACCGCACGTACCCGGGTGACTCGGCACAGCGGCAGCCGGTGCACGTGGTGTACGGCGGCGCGCACCTCTTCCGGGCGGAAACGGCCCGGAAGCTGGGCACGCTCGCGCTGAGCACGCTGAAGGAATACGCGCCGGATTCGCCCGTGCTGGCGCACGGCCTGGGGCTGCCCCAGCGCGGCCGCTTCGCCCAGCGCGTCTACGCCCGCGTGGTGGCCAAGCTCGAACGCGAGTCCGTGGAGGACCTGCGCATCGACTTCGAGGATGGCTACGGACATCGCACCGACGCGGAGGAGGACGGCCACGCCGTGTCCGCCGCGGAGGAGATGGCGCGCGGACTGGCCCAGGAGCTGTTGCCGCCCTTCATCGGCATCCGGGTGAAGTCCTTCACCGAGGAGCTGTTCGACCGGTCCACGCGCACGCTGGACCTGTTCCTCACCACGCTGCTGGAGCGCACGGGCGGGAAGCTGCCGCCGAACTTCGTCGTCACCCTGCCCAAGGTGTCGCTGCCGGAGCAGGTGAAGGCGCTCGCTCGCGTCCTGGAGGTGCTGGAGACACGGCACGGGCTGCCGGTGGGCGCGGTGGGCATCGAGCTGATGGTGGAGACGCCCCAGGCCCTCTTCGATACCCAAGGCCGACTGCACCTGCCCACGCTGGTGGCCGCGAGCGAGGGCCGCTGCACCAGCGTCCACCTGGGCTTGTACGACTACACCGCGGCGCTGGGCGTGAGCGCGCACACGCAGACGATGCTGCACCCAGCCTGCGACTTCCTGCGGGATTTGGTGCAGGTGTCGCTCGCGGGGACGGGCATCCGGCTGGCGGACGGCGCCACCAACGTCATGCCCGTCCCGCCACACCGGGCCCGCAAGGACGAGCCGCTGCTGCCCACCGAGCGCCGGGAGAACCAGGAGGCCATCCACCGCGCCTGGCAGGTGTCGTACCGGCACATCCGGCATTCACTGGAGCGCGGCTGGTACCAAGGCTGGGACTTGCACCCGGCGCAGCTCCCCGTGCGCTACGCGGCCGTGTACGCGTTCTTCCTGGATGGATTGGACGCGGCGTCGCGCAGGCTCCAGGCGTTCATGGAGAAGGCCGCGCAGGCCACGCTGGTGGGTGACGTCTTCGATGACGCGGCCACCGGGCAGGGGCTGCTCAACTTCTTCCTGCGCGGGCTGAGCTGCGGTGCGCTCACCCAGGAGGAGGTGCTGGCCGCGGGCCTCACCCTGGAGGAGCTCCGCAGTCGCTCGTTCCGGGACATCGTCGCGGCGCGCCGCGCGCGCGCCGGTTAGGGCACGGGGCTCCAGGTTTCGTCATGCGGCGCCTCGCACTCCTGATGTGTCTCACCTCCGCCTGTGCCGGGCCGTCCGTGACGACGGTCCGGCCGGAGCCGCCGATGCCACCGCCCCCGGCTCCGTCGAAGGCTCCACCCGTGCCGTCCGGTCCCGCCGCGCGCGAGCTGGCACCGCTGCCCCTGCAGCGCGTGACGTCCACGGAGGGCATCTTCACCGCCGAGGTCGAAGCCGTGGCGGCGCCCAAGCTGACGCGACACGAGGGCTCCACGCGGCTGGAGATTCCGCTGGGCACCGAGGCGCCGTTGAGCTGCTTCGTGTACGAGCGCCCCATCGACGCGGCGGGCGCGGTGATCGCGGTGGCGAAGGCGGCGCAGGGTCACCGGAGCGTCAGCGTTCGGAGCCTCACGCCCACGGACGTCTCGGTGGTCGCTGGGGCCCCGGTGATGTTCGTGGACATGGATTATGAGGTGGCCACGTCTGGCGACCGCGTCAGCGCGGGCAGGCTGAAGCTGATGGTGAGCGCGAGCCCCGAGCTGCCCCTGCTGTGCGCGCACGACGAGCCCGGCTACGCGCGCACCTTCCAGCGCATCACCACGGGCATCGCCACGACGCTCCAGGTCCCAGGTCAGCCCCGAGCGCCCGTGTCCATGACGGAGCTCCGGGTCTTGAAGCTGGATGGCCGGCTCGCGGGCTTCGAGTGGCGCACCGGGCGGAGTCTGGGCGGTGGCACACAGCGCACGGAGGCCTTCACCAGCCTGCTGCTGCCCGGTTCCGAGAATGGGCCTCGCGCCGAGGACCGCACCATCACCACCGTCACGGATGACGCGGGGCAACTGCTGGAGCAGCGCCATGCCTACGCGGAGAACGGCGGTTTGAAGCTCCAGGTGACGCTCCGGCGTGACCGGCCGAGCAAGCCTCCGCGCCCGATGCCGGCTACCGCGTACCGCTACGAGGGCCGCCAGGGCTCACGCACCCTGAAAGGTCACTTCACGTCGATACGTGGAGTCGCCACCGAGGAGATGATTCGCACGGGCATCCGCGATGGGCTGCTCACGGGCGACGCGTCCGAGGTCCTGTTCGATGTCTACCGCCCCGAGGCCGACGCCACCGCGCCCACGGAGGTGGTGCTGCGCCGGACGCCCGCCGCCGGACCGCGTGCCCTGACTGTCACCACGGGCACCGTCACCGAAGAAGCACGGGCCGACGCGAGTGGCGCACTGGAGTGGACGGAGCGAATCCTCCCGGAGGGCCGCCTCACGACTGAGCTCGTCTACGCCACCCCTGCACCGGGGAAAGACGACTCGCGCCCCTGAGGCACGACGTGCCGCCCGGCCCGTCTCCAAGTCCGCCGTAACGCGGCCTTGTGGCACGACGTGCCGCCCGGCCCAGCTCCAGCCCGCCGCAGCGAAAAGCAGGCGGTACTCGGCCAAGAGACGTGCGGTGCGTCGCCTCCTGGAGAGGCCCACGCGACACGCGTGGGCCATCACCTCACCACAGCATGTCCTGGTCCTCCGTGACGCCGGGGACGTCCTTCAGCTCCAGCGTGCGGCTGCCCACGCGCACCGTGCCGTTGAAGAAGCCCACCGGCTGCGCGAAGTGGCTCACCACGAGGCGAAGGTTCCGGTCCTCACGGTGCACGTGGAACGGCTGGACGCGCAGGTCCACCGCGCCATCCACCGTCACCAGCCGCCACGGCGCCATCAAGTCCTTCGTGTCGTACTCGAAGCGCGCCCGCGCCAGCGGATACAGCTTGTCCCCCAACCACAGCGCGTTCTCGTTGGCGTCCGCGTTGCCCTCGTTGAAGCCCTCCACGAGGTTGATGCCCACCGGTGTACCGTCCGCGAGCCGCCCCGCGGCGAAAGCCCACCGCCACGCCGTGTGCCGCGCGAGGTACCCCTGCGTGTAGTCCATGCCGCCAACGCCACCGTCCAACCGGAAGCGCTTGCCACCCGCCTCCAGGCTGCCGAACGTCAGCAGGCCGTTGCTCTTCATGGTGACGTTCACCAGCCCGTCACCCTCCACCGGCGCCACCACCGTGAGCGCGGGCGGCCCACCGGCCACCATCAAGTCGCCCTCCCACTGGAAGGACTGGAGGCTCCCGGTGCGCAGCCGGCTGACGTCCACCGAGACGCGGTAGCGTTCGTCGTCCTCGCCACGCTGCACCGACAGGCGCCCGCCCAGCGTCCGGAAGGAGGCCTTGAGCCCCTGCCCCGGCTTGTCGCCCAGCTCCACCATGGGGCCCGGCGTGCCCAGGAAGCTCACGTCACACAGGGGCCGGCGCTCACGCAGGTCCAGGGCCACCGCGAAGGCGCTCGACGTGTAGCCCAGGTCCACCACCGCGAAGAGCGCGGCGACCTCCGGCGTGGCGGCGAACGTGTAGTTCCAACGCTTGCGTTTGAGCAGGCGCGTGGCGCGCCCCGGAGCCCACTGCCCTTGCAGGTTCGGCAGGTCGACCTCGGGCAGCTCACCCTGGTACGTGCCAAATCGGGGAGCCCCCCCGCTGGTGGCCACGGAAGCAGGCGCGGGGGGAAACAAGGCGTCTCGCTCGGTCTTCATCTGGCCCCATTGGAAGGAAAAGGCGCGTGGCTGTCACGTCAGGCCGCCGCCCAAATGCCACCCGACGACAGTGACACCTGAGTGTGTGTGGAGCGTAACGCAAAGGGGGCGAACAAGGCGCCTCCTGTCAGCCCCGGCCGAAGACGATGCGCTCCTGGGTCAACAAACGGGTGGTGATTCCCAGCGCCAGCGCCGTCACCATGACGCTGGACGCGGTGGCGATGAGGAAGGGCAGCACGCCCAGCGGCTCCCCGCGCATCACCTCGCCCGCGAGCAGCTCCTGCCCGAACACCGGCACGAAGAACATCCACAGCTTCGGCTGGAGCGGCGACAGGGCCAGCATCATGCCCGGCAGCATGGGGACGAACATCAGGAGGGACAGGTACGTCTGCGCTTCCTTGAAGGAGCGCGCATACGTGGACACCCACACCTGCACGGCCGAGGCGGCCAGGGCCAGCGGCAGCACGGCGGCGGCCATGCCCAGGGCCGCGGGCGCGTCGAAGCGGGCCTTCACCCCCAGGTCCTCCAGCGGAACCCGCTGCACCACCAGCAAATAGCCCACCAGGGTTATCACCACCGCCGCGATGGCCATGGCGACGGTGGACAGCCACTTGCCCACCACCACCGCGCCGCGAGGGGCCGGGTTGAGCAGCAGCGGCTCCAATGAGCCTCGCTCGCGCTCGCCGGCCATGGTGTCACTGGCCACCTGCATGCCGCCCGCGAAGGCGGCGATGACCAGGAAGAGCGGGACCGTGTTGAGCATGCCCGCCGCCGTGCGCTCCGGCGTGGACAGGTCCGTCTCCGCCACCCGCACGGGCATGGCCAGCTCCGGCACGACGCCGCGCGCATAGAGGCGCTGGTTGCCGAGCATCTGCGAGTACGCCTCCAACAACCGCCGCGCGCGCATCACCGACTGGCGCGCGGACTGGCGCGAGCTGTCCACCACGAGCTGCACCTCGGCAGTGTGCCCGGCGGAGTACGACTCCGCATAGTCGTCCGGCACCACCAGCACCGCGTCCAGTGAGCCCGCGCGGACGCGCTCCTCGTAGTTCTCCGGAGCCGCCTCCAGCTTCGCCCCGTAGCGCTCCAGGAAGGCCATCAGGCTGGGCGCATGCTCACGCCCCACCACGGGCAGTTGCAGCGGCCGGTCCTGCCGGTACCAGGAGGCCAACATGTTGAACATCACCAGGAACACGACGGGGCCAATCAGCGGCCACAGCAGCGAGGTCAACACCGAGCGGTGGTCCCGCAGGTGGTCCCGCAGCTCCTTGCGGAAGACGGAGAAGGACAGCCGCATCATTGCATCAACCCCTGGTCCGTGCCGATGGTGGCCACGAAGGCCTCCTCCAGGCTGTCCTTGCCGGTGCGCTCGCGCAGCGCGTCCGGCGTGCCGTCCGCCACCACGCGCCCGTGCGCCACCACCACGATGCGGTCACACAGCGCCGCCACCTCCTGCATGACGTGGCTGGAGAACACCACGCAGCGGCCCTCGTCCTTCAAGCGCCGCAGCAGGTTGCGCACCGCGCGGGTGCTCATGACGTCCAGCCCGTTGGTGGGCTCGTCCAGCAGCACGTTGCGAGGCCCGTGCACCAGCGCGCGCGCCATGGCCACCTTCACACGCTCGCCCTGGCTGAAGCCCTCCGTGCGCCGGTCGGCGATTTCGCGCATGTCCAACAGGTCCAGCAGTTCATCCACGCGCTTGTCCAACACGGCGCCGGACAGGCCGTGCAGCTCGCCGTAGTAGCGCGCGTGCTCGCGGGCCGTCAGGCGCGGGTACAGGCCGCGCGCGTCGGGCAGCACGCCCAGCCCCCGCCGGGCGTCCTCGGGCCGCTGCACCACGTCCACGCCGTCCACCAGCGCGGTGCCCCGGTCCGGGCGCACCAGCGTGTAGAGCATGCGCATCGTCGTCGTCTTGCCGGCGCCGTTGGGGCCCAGCAGGCCGGTGATGATGCCGTCCTCCGCGACGAAGGACACGTCCTCCACCGCGACCACCTTCTTGCCGAAGCGCTTGTGCAGGTTCCTGGCTTCAATCATGGCGCGCGTTCCTCAAGGCACCGGGCCGGCGAAGGAGGTGAAGAAGGGAGGACGGGTGAGGTTGTCGCCGCACGTGGACGTCAGCCCCTCCACGCTCCCTCGCGTCAGCAGGTCCGACATCAGCGTGCGCGCGCAGTCCGCGCCCAGCGTGTTGTGGCCCACCCCGGGCACCACCACGTGCAGGCTGTTGGACAGCGTGCGCTTCGCCTCCTCGGCCCAGGCGGGAGGCGTCACCGGGTCCAGCTCGCCCGACAGCAGCAGCGTGGGCACCGACGACACCACCGGCTCGCGGTAGCCCTGGGGCAGCGGGGTGCGCGGCCAGTCCGCGCAGACGGAGAGCACCTCGCGGCCCATCGTCGAACCGAACCACGTCCCTTGCGACTCGCGCGCCACCGACTCCGCGTCATAGAAGGGCGCGTCCTCCGCGCAGACGATGGCGAAGTAGAGCCCCTGGCTCACCGTGCGCCCCATGCTCTCCGTCAGGCCCACGCTCAGCGCGACGAAGGGCGCCCAGTCCCCCTGCGTGGCGCGGTCCAGCATCAGCGGCACCAGGGAGGACATCTCCGGGCTGTAGAGCTGGGCGAAGAGCTGCGTCAGGAAGGCGCGGCGCGACAGGACGACCTCTTCCGGCACGCCCGTGCGCGGGTGCGCCACCTGGACGCGCGCGGGCGTGGACTCCAGCGACGTCAGCAGCGCCTCCGTGCGGGTGCGCAGGTCCGGGTACGCCTTCTGGCACGCCCCGTCCGCCGCGCAGTTCGCCAGCAGCAGGTCCAGTGCCTTCTGCGCGTCGCGCGGGGCATACAGCGGCAGGTAGAGCCCCATGGGCGCCACGCCATCCAGGATGGCCGTCCGCACACGCTCCGGATACTGGCGCATGTACACGAGCGCCGCGCGCGTGCCGTACGACACACCCCAGAGGTTGAGCTTCTCGTAGCCCAGCGCCGCGCGGACCTCGTCCAGGTCGTCCATGGCGATGGGCGTGGTGTACTGGCGCACGTCCGCGTCCCAGCCCTCACGGCACTTGCGCAGCGCCTCCGCCGCGCCGCCTTCCTCCAGCCGCGCGGACAGCTTCTCGTCAGGCGAGTCCGTCTTGCAGTTCAGCGGGTTCGAATCCCCCGTGCCGCGCTGATCCACCAGCACGATGTCGCGCTTGCGGCGGATGCGCTCCACCGCCAGCAGCACCTGCGTGCGCGAGGCCGCCTGCCCCGGGCCCCCCGCCAGCAACACCAGCGGGTCTGGCGCGGGCTGCGCCGCCAGCGCGGGCACCACCACCACGCGCAGGGGAATCTTGCGACCCGTGCGCTCGGCGCGGTTCTCGAAGACCTCGTGGGTCCCACACTGCGCCTGCGTGGCCAGGCCCTCCAGCCGGCAAGGCTTGAGGGCCAACGTCCGGACACCCTCGGCATCCGCGCCCCACTTCGAGCAGGACACCGACCCCGCGGCCAGCAACGACACCAGCAGGACACGCCAGCGAGGAAGATGGAAGGAGATGTGCGTACGGACCCCGGGCAAGGCCGCCTCCGGCTGTGGACGAGAGGTATCCCCCATACCACCCGCCCTCCGGGGCGGGTACACCCATCCACGTCCCAGACGCGCCCCATTGAATCCCGCGCGGAAAAGGGACGTCCGGTGATACGCCCATGTTCATCATGAAACGCGCCTTCCTCGTCCTGGCCGTCCTTGGACTCACCACCCTCAGTGGCTGTGCCGCCATCCAGAACTTGCTGAAGGGGGCTTTCAAGAAGCCCACCCTCTCCTTCAAGACGGCGCGGCTCGCGGACGCCTCGCTGTCCGACGCCACCATCAACCTCGTGTACGAGCTGAACAACCCCAACGGCTTCGGGCTCAACCTGGCCGACGTGGACTACGCCTTCTTCGTCGAGGGCAAGCAGGTGGTGGCCGGCAAGCCGCGCTCGGGGCTGGCGCTCAAGGCCAACGGCAAGAGCGAGCTCGTCTTCCCCGCCAACGTGAAGTTCGCGGACATCGTCCCGGTGCTGGAGACGTTCCTCAAGAAGGACACGGCGGCCTTCAGGGCCCAGGGCTCGCTGGGCGTGAAGACGCCCGTGGGCGTGCTCAGCTTCCCGCTGGCGAAGGAAGGTACGTTCGAGGTCCCCAAGGTTCCGCAGGTGTCCTTCCAGGCCCCGCGCATCAAGGACATCACGCTGACCGGCGCCACCGTGGAGTTCCCGCTGTCCATCACCAACCGCAACAGCTTCGCGCTGCCCGTCTCCGGCATCACCGGCGCGCTGAAGGTCGCGGGCGCGGATGTGGGCACGCTGTCCACCGGCAACCTGGGCAAGCTGGACGGCAGCGGGACGAAGCAGGTCACCCTGCCGCTCACCATCAACTTCGCCCGCGCGGCCAACGCCGCCCTGGCCCTGCGCTCAGGCGGAAACGCGCAGGTCCGCTTGGACGGTAAGCTGACCTCGGAATCCCAGAGCGTTCCCCTCAGTCTCAATCAACTCGTCAATTTCGTTAAGTGACGGCTGCCTGCACTGCGGGCAGGGGGGACCGAACACAGGGTTGTCCCAGGGCGCCTCAGACGTTACGGTGGGGCGTCCTTGCCGCTTTTCCAAGGTCCAGACACACATGCGCCGCATCCTCTTCAAGTCGAAAATCCACCGCGCGACCGTCACCCAGGCTGACCTGGATTACGAAGGGTCCGTCACCATCGACCGCGATCTGCTTCGCGCCGCCGACATCGTGGAGAACGAAAAGGTCGCGGTCTGGAACATCACCCAGGGCACGCGCCTGGAGACCTACGCGCTGGAAGGTGAGGCCGGCAGCGGCGTCATCTGCATCAACGGCGCGGCGGCGCACCTGAACAAGCCGGGCGACCTGGTCATCCTGGCCACCTTCGCGGAAGTGGAGGAGGCCGAGGTGCCGACCTGGAAGCCCAAGGTCGTGTTTGTGGACAAGGACAACCGAGTCGTCCCTGGCATCACCGCGGAGATTCCGGGTCCGCAGCGCCGGTCCGCCTGAGGTCCAAAGCAGCCGCCACGCGGCTGCTTTGCCCCATCGAACGCCTTTTGCGATGCTCGCCCCTTCCTTAAGGCATGGGGCCGTGAGCTCCGGAGGAGTCGATACGATGAGGCAGTCGTGGCTGGGCGCGTGCGCGCTCTCGCTGGTGCTTTCGGGGTGTACGGGCACGGGCGCATTTCGTCCGGATCCGAACAACGATGACCCCCTCTACGGCGTGATTCCCGTGGTGAAGGCGCCGTTGAAGAACCGGTGCGAGGAGCAGGTGTCCTCCGTGCGCTCGTCGTGTGACGAGGCCCTGTACCTGGGCACCGAGTACACCCGGCGGCTCTCCGTGGGCGACGAGGTCTGCCTGGAGGGTGGCTACGGCGAGGAGCCCGGCGCGGCGTGCAAGGCGCGGGCGGCCATCATCGACACGTCGCCCAACCAGGTGAAGCTGGAGGTGCGCGGGCCGCGGCCGGACTCGCGCTGGTTCAACGTGGAGATGCGGCACGCCTGGTACGAAGAAGGCGCGCTGGTGGACCTGTACCTGTCCGAGCGGGGTTATTAGGGGCATGGGTATCTACGACAGCGTGGCCGAGCGGCTGGCCTTCATGAAGAAGATGACTCCGGCGGAGCTGAAGAAGCTCGGCTCGGCGCGGCTGTCGGACATCGTGTTGCAGGAGGTGGCGCGCTCGCGCGTGCGCATCACCACGCTGGAGAAGCGCTATCCGCAGGCGTCGCCGCGCGAGCTGTCCCAGCGCATCGTCGACGAGAAGAAGAACCTGGCCAGCATGGTGGGCGGCGTCAGCGGCGTGTTCGGGCTGGTGGCGCTGCCGGCGGACATGCTCTTCATGGCGTACCTGCAAATCATCCTGCTCACGGACGTGGCCACCCTCTACAAGGTGAACCTCAAGACGGAGCGGGCGCGCGGGGAGATGCTGGACTTGTTCGGCTACGCCAACGGCCTGGGCCCCCTGCCCCGCGCGGGTCCCAAGGTGTTGGGGAAGCTGGCCGCCATGCTGCTGGAGAAGGGCGGCATGCACACGCTGGGTCGGGCCATGCCGCTGGTGGCCGCGCCTGTCACCGCGTACTTCAACAACCAGCACATCCAGATGGTCGGTGAGCAGGCCGTGCGCTTCTACGAGGGCTTCGACAAGGCCCACGCGAAGGCGCGGGCCCAGCGCAAGAAGGCCAGCGGCGCCTGAGGGCCGCCCGCGGCCCGAGGTGATCCACCCTCCCTCGCGTTTTCGCACGCGGGGTCCGATATGCCTTTCGTACCGAGGCGTTTCTGGACCCAAGCGGGGCGATTGCCCCCTCTGACGACGGGCTGTCGGGAGTTCCCTCGGGCCGGAGGGCCCCCCGTCGCTCGCGACACGGAGGCTACGAGAATGTCCGATTTCTCGGTGGAAGTTCGCGTGCAGGTGGCACGGCTGAAGAATCTCCTCATCGATGTTGCGCGCTGCGGTGCATTGAACAGCCCCCTGGGCTCGCTGCCGCACTCCCAACTGGACCCCATGGAGGTCCAGGCCGTCTGGTGGTTGAAGGCCGAGAGTCTGCTGCCCGTGAACATCCTCGCCGAGCGGCTCGGTGGCATCGCGCCGCCTCGGCTCAGCCGGCTGCTGGACCGGCTGGAGGATGCGCAGCTCGTTCAGCGCGAGCGCTCCGTGCGACATGACCGGCGGCGCGTGCGCGTGCGCCTCACCGAGAAGGGCCGCGCGCTGGCGGAACAGGCGGACTCGGTCGTGCAGGAGCGCATGGCCCGGCTCCTGATGCCGCTGGAGGGTGAGCAGCGCAGCGCGCTGATGGACCTGCTGGAGGGCTGGGTCGAAGCGTTGGGGGGCAAGCGCCCGGAGGAAGCCGCCACGGCCGAAACGGCGGGGGACGCGGAAGCCTCGGAGGCTTCCGAGGTCGTGCCCGCGACGACGCACTCCGCGCGTCCCAGGCCCGCTCGCGCCCCACTGGCGACGCTCGCCGCCAGCGCGGCTTGAGCCGACTCCTCGCGGTACGTGTGCGGACACGGCGGGTGTGACGTGTGCCGTCCCTACGCACCGTGGGTTGAGAACGCGGGCTGTGTCACGCCCGCGCCCGCGCGAGAAGAGTGGGGTTCGTCGGCGGTGAAGCCCTTGCGTCTCCGCCCAATCCCGCTGCGGACTGGGGCTTCGCACACCGTGCCAGCTAGAGCCGCACGTGAACCACGCCCAAGCGTTGGCAAGCCTCCGCGGCCTCGCCGGCCCAGGGTGAGTGACCGGCCGCCTCGACTTCGAGGTGCAGCGCCTCACTCCGAACCCGCCCCAGCCGCCATCGACCTTCCGCGTCCGTGAGTCCGCGCACGGGAGGAAGGGAGCTCACCTCACTCCCTGCCATGACGCGCGCGCCGTACACCGGGACACCTGCGGCCGTGACGAGCACCTCGCAGGTGGGCCCCGCCGCCTCCACTTGAACGGAAACCGCATGCTCCGCGCCGTCCACCCCCACCTCCGCGACGGTGCTGACGTGGTGCTCGTGGGCGGAGAGCGCCACCAGCACGCGATACCGCCCAGGCTCCAGAAGCGATACCGCCACGCCGCCCTCCTCATGCAGGAAGGCATCCGCGCCGTGCGTCCGCCACACGTCGCCATCGCTCCAGCGCTGGAGCACGAACACCGGATAGGGCCTTCTCGCCCGCGCATCCAACTGACCGCGCAGAAAGCCATCCATGCGAAGCACCAACCAGCGATAGGCCGCCACGCGCCACGTCACGTGGGCCTCGGCCACGCCCGGTTCGGGCACGAAGTCGAAGGTTTGCCGCGCTGCCGCCACGGGCCGTCCGGATTCCGGCGAAGGCACCTCGGCGACGAATCGCGACGCCGTCCACGACGGCAATCCCGGTGAGGTGAAGCGTCCATCCGACGCGAGCGCCAGCGCCTGGCCCCCCGGCCCTAGCAACGTCACGCCCTCGGGCGGCGTGGCGGCACCCTCCAACACGAGCCGTCCCCGCAGCGTCACCGTCCCGCCCACTCCCTCCGGAAACAACCGTTCCACGTCGAGCACCACCGACTCCACACGGCCCTCGCGCAGCGGCACCTCCACCGGCCCGCCCTCCTGGCCCGACGCGCTCCGCAGCCACAGCCGCACCTGCGGGTCCGCGGGCAACGGCAGCAGCGCCAGCGGCGAATCCATGGACAGTGGCAACGGCGCACCCTCCGAGAGCGCCGAGGCGACCTGTGGCGCGGCCTGTCGCACCACGGGCAGCATCGCGCTCGCGCGCTCGGCATCACGCGGGTCCAGGGAAGCAGCGCGCTCCACGCGGACGAAGAAGGGGCCCTGCTCGGACCGCGCTCCCGACAACCTCACGCGCACGCCCGTTGGATGACGCGCCTGCAACACGCCGCCATCCAGCACGCCCGTGGTGAGCGGCTTCTCCGGCACCACGTCCCCCCACCAGAACGTCCCGTCCGGCGCCCACGCCATCACCTGATACCGAGGCGCCACCGGCACGGGCACCGGCCCCAGCATCCCGCCTGTCGTGGTGGGCGTCACCTCCGCGGGCAGCCACTCCTCCACGTTGGCCAGGTCCTCCAGCCGCTCGGGCCCCGCGCCTTCCGAGCCCTCGCGCCTCGACACCTCCCAGAGCTGCCGGTCCGCCTCGGAGATGAAGGCCGCGCCCACGCGGGCCTCCCCTTCGAAGGGTCGGCCCCCCTCCAACACCACGCGGAGCCTCAACCCCTCCGGCGGCATGGGCGCGGAAGGCGGAGGCTCCACTCGCGCGAAAGCGGAGCCATCCACGGGAGCCGCAGGCACAGCCTGAGCCACGGGCGCGGCGGCGGGCACGGGCCGACGCCACCACGCCACGAGCCCGGCCAGCAGAAACCCCAACGCGACGGCGGCCCACCACTTTCGCGCGCGCTGTGCCGAGGACCTCAATCCGTGTCGCTGGTGGAGTAGAGGGTCAGGTAGATGGGCGCGTGGTCCGACAGCCGGGTGACGAAGTCGCGCGTGTTCGCGATGTAGTCACGCCCCGCCGCCGAGAACTCCGTCACGTACGCCGGCTGCATCCAGAAGTGGTCGTACGCATTCGCGAAGCCACCCGACAGGTTGATGGTCGTGGCGACATCCAGCCGGCACGCCACCGTCGGCGACAGCGACACCAGGTTGGACCACGACGCCGCCGTGCAGGCCATGTTGTGGTCCCCCAGCAGGATGACGTCCTGGTCGGTGCTGCTGGCGTCCTGCACCGACTTGAACACCGTGCCGATGTTCCTCACCTCCGCGTCGCGGTCCGACAGGTTGCCCCAGACGGTGTGCCAGTTGATGAACGTGTAGTCCGCGCCCGTGCGCGTGTGCCGCACCCGGACGACCTGCGGCTCACGCTCGAACTTGTCGCCCGTGTCCGCGTACACGGAGGACGACAGCAGCGCCACCGTGTCCTCCCGGTACAGCACCGCGTAGATCTCCTTGTACGACGAGCGCCCGATGAGCGGCGTCTGCGCATAGCTCCACTTCACGCCGGAGACGGCGTTGAGCTCCGCCACGATGGCCGGCACCACGCTGGCGTTCATCACCTCCTGCAAGAACACCAGGTCACAGCCGTTGTTCGAGTTGGCGTTGGCGCCGTACTGCCGCCAGATCTGCTCGGCGTCCTCGCGATACGTCTGCTCCGCGGTCCACCCCTCGTGACGCAGATTCCAGCTCACCACGCGCAGATACGAGCCCGCCTGGGCCCACGTGGGAACAGCCAGGACGACCAACACCACCACGCGCAACAAGAAGGACGGCAATCCCATCGGGTGACCTCGGCGTGAGAGGGCGGCCCTGTCGCGTGGCCGCACGCGCGAACGCAGCGCGCGCAAGGGTCCTAGTGGAGGACCTCCGTGATGGGCAACCAACTTTCTTGAAACGCAAGAAATCCCGGGTCTCCAACGACCTACGGGGCGAAGGGGTTCGCCTTCCGCCCACACCAGCGTCGCTGAAGCCTACTAACGCAACTTGGTTGCATTTGAATCACGATGTCTGATTATTGCGGGCGTCCCTGGAATGGGGACCTGGCGGGGACGGCGGAGCCCTGCCCGGCCGCCAAGGAGGGCGCGTCATCGTGAGCCGACTTGTCTGGAACATGGGATTCGCGGGACTGGCGCTGGCCTGCGCCACGGCCCTCTGGCTTCGCCAGCCGGTGGAGCTCCCGGCGCATGACGCGACCACGCGCCCCATCGAGGCCCCTGAGCCCCTGGCGGTTCACGCCAGACCGGAATCTCGGCCCGCTCCGTCAGCCCGCCCGCGTCCCCGAGCGCCGCCGAGTCCCCTTCCCATCGAGCCGCCACGCGGACGCGGTCTTCAGGGCCGACGCACGCCTCTCGTGTCGCGGCTCCCACTGGTGACGGCCCTGCGCGCGCAGCACCCCGATGCCGACGCACGGCGCGAAGCCGTCCTGGCCGAGCTGATGGCCACGGGCGAGAGCCAGGAGCCCTGGACGGAACACGCCCGGGACGCGCTGGCGCGGTGGCATGCCCAGGTGGAGTCCAACGTGTTGCCCGTCAAGGCCGAGCCAGCGCGCTGCTTCGCGGCGGGCTGCGTCGCGCGCGTCACCTTCCCGGACGCCGAGTCCTTCCAGGAGTCCTTCCGCCGCACCGCCGACCTGCAGCTCGGCGAGGCCAGCGCGCACATGCAGCTTCCACCCGAGCGCCGGGCCTCGGGCGAGGTCGTGGCCACGTGGCTCGTCCTGCGTCCGGCCGCCGCGCCCTGAGCACACCCCTGTCAACCCGCAGCACCCCTCCAAGGAGCACCCCATGATGCTGAAGTTCGCCGTCAAGCAGTCCCTGCTCGCCACCGGCGTGGCCCTCTTGCTCGCCGGCTGCGGCGCCACCGTCGAGGAGGCGTCCCCCGACACGGCCGCGATGGAGAGCAGCGAGGACGCCCTGCTCAACCTCCTGCCCGCCTGCGAGGAGCCCGAGGAGTTGGAGCACGTGGTCGAGCACGCGTGCCTCCACGCCGAATACGGCCCCTTCGAGCCCGTCACCGCGGCTGCCCTCGGCGCGCCCGTCCTGGTGGACGTCAGCCAGGCCCACACCGCGTACCAAGTGACGCTCCCGAAGCGCTCGCAGTTCAACTACGCGGGCCGCGTCTCGTTCCTCCCGGACGAGTCGGGTGAGTTCGCCTTCATGCTGTCGCGTCACCGCGGCCTGCGCATCTTCGAGGCCGCCACGGGCATCGAGGTGGCACAGGAGTGCCGCTACAACATCGCCACCAACGTCTGCTCCAGCCTGAAGACGGCCCTCATCGCGGACCTCGAGGCCGACACCGAGTACCACCTGGAGTTCCGCTCCGTCCTCCCCAGCAACGCCGCCTTCACCCTCATCATCGAGGAGGCGGGCCACCACCACTGACAGGCGGACACGGCACGTCGTGCCCACACATCAGGCCCACGCCGGGAAGCGAGTACGCCCGGCGTGGGTCTTCCTGCATGAATCGAACACCAAATGCACTTCAGTTGCATTTGAATCCAAAGGGCATATAGGAAGCACCCATGCGCCCGCCCCTCCGAGTTCTCTTGTTGGCTGTCTGTGCCGCGATGCTCACCGCGTGCGACGGTGAAGACGCCGCGCCCATCGATGACCCGTCTCCACAGGAAGACCCCTGCGAGCCCCATGGACACATCCACCGGGAACCCACGGGTGACTGGTGCCACTGCCACCGAGGCTATGTCGCCGCAGAGGATGGGCTGGCCTGTGTGCCGGACCCGGACCACACCCCCGGCCAGGGCTTCGACTTCGGGGACAACGGCGAACACGCCTGCTGGCACGTGACGAACGGCCCCTTCGTCACGGTGACCGCCTCCACGTCCCGCGACCCGCGCGTGGATGACTTCCACACCTACTACACGGTGCAGCTCCGCCCCGAGGGCGACCAGTACGTGGGCACGTTCAGCTACAAGGCCTTCGCCAGCGGGAACTTCGTCGTCTACCTGAGCCACCCGGAGGTCCCCGTCACCCTCATCGAGACGGCCCTCCAATCCACCGTGGAGCAGGCCGGCGCCCAGGCCACGAGCGGCCACTGCGACAGCTTGAAGCACATGGTCGGTTACGAACTGACGGACCGCGTCCAGTACACCGTCCGGCTCGGCCCCACGTCCCTGGCCGAACTCAACATGGTCATCGAGCACCTCCCGTAGTGACGCCGAAGGTTCCGACCTTGCCAGTTATTGCAACTAAGTTACACATGCGTCATGAGTGATGACTGCCGGCGCTTGCGGCTTTCAGCCCGGCTCACGAAAGGAAGCCTCACCATGAAGCGGACGAAGCGGACTCTCTGCGGTGCGTTGCTCGGCCTGTCGCTGGCCGCCTGCGGGCCTGCGGACGAAGCGGGCCAGGACGTCACCTCGGAGCGGGAGCAGCCCCTGGAAGCCACCTGCACCAGCGTGGCGAACACGGACATGACGGTCCACGCGTGCCTCCACGCGTCCAATCCCGGGGACAACGTGAACGTGAATGGCGCCAGCGGCGCGCCGAACATCAGCACCCAGCACCGGCACTACACCGTCGCGCTGTCGGGCGGCGGGACGGGCAAGGTGACGTACATCCCCATCGCGCGCACCTCCACCACCTCCACGGTGGAGTCCGTCGCGTTCTACGCCACACAGAACGTCACCATCACCGCGGTGGACACGAGCGTCACGCCGAACGTCACGCTGACCGCGCTGGTCAGCACCCACGGCATCACCTCTGACACTTGCACGCTGCGCCACGCGCGGGTGTTCGACCTGCAGGTCGGCCACACCTACGAGCTGAACATCAGCTCGCCCACCAGCTCGGTCGGCGTGGTCCCCGAGTACCTCTACGACAACCGGGGCCGCTACTACCGGGACGCGGACGGAGACGGCTACGGCGCCAACACCCCGCTGTACCGCTTCGCGTGTGAGCCGCCCGCTGGCTACGTCACCCAGCGCTTCGACTGCGACGACACCAACCCCGCCATCTTCAACTGCTAGCCCCTCACCCTCCGGGTGAGTCGGGCGCCGCGACAGCCCCTCCACCGGGGTGCCCTGCTCGTGACAGGGGGCACCCCGGTTCCTCTTCGCCCTGTCTTCCCCGAGGTCCCTCCATGCGAACCGCCGCCACCGCCACCGTGCTCGCCACCTGCGCCCTGCTGACGCTGGCCGGCTGTGACAACGACGACCCCGTGCCCCCGGCTCCGGACGCCGGTACCCGTCCCGACGCGGGCACCGGACAGGACGCCGGCACGCAATCCGACGCGGGCACCGAGCCTGACGCGGGCTCCGTCCAAGGTCCCATCGTCACGGGCTCCACGCCCGCCGAGGGCGAGCAGAATGTCGTACCGGTGGAGCTGTTCGTGGCCGGCACGACCTCGGCGGCGCGCAAGCGCGTCACCCTCACCTTCGACACGCCCATGGACGCCTCGGCGTCGCAGGTCACCCGCATCGACCAGACGACACCCGCCAACGCGCCTCGCGTGCTTTCGGGCACCTGGAGCGAGGATGCGCTGACGCTGACGGTGGACATCCCCCGCCCTGAGTCGGACCTGCCGCCGCTCGAGGAAGAGTCCCGGTACACGCTGGACCTCGCGGGCCTGCGCAGCGGCGAGGGTCAGCCGGTGGACACCTCGCACGCCGGGCTCGGTGATGGACGACTGGACTTCACCACCGGCCGACGGGATGCCGCCATGGAGCACGCCTGCGCCCACGCGCTGCTGGAGCGCCCGCGCCCCGTCACCGCGAGCGCCTCCCCCACCGTCTACCCGGCCACGGACGCGCCTCATGCGTTCTACGCGCTGACGCTGCCCTCCAGCGGCGCGTCCTTCGTGGGCTACACCGAAGTCGTCTCGGGTGACGGGCGGGACGAGCCCGTGGTCCTGTATCTCGACCACGCCGTGCCCGTCGCCGTGCATGACATGACGGAAGGCGAGGTCGCCGTCGCCTCCGCGCTGGAGCCCGCCCGCTCCGTCTGCGTCCCCGCCATCACCCACACGCTGAAGTTCACCGCGCCAGGAGGTGACCGCTTCCTCCGGCTCACCTTCGGCCCCACGGAGCGGGAGACGTTCCACTTCGTGTTCGAACGCTACTGAGTCAGGGCTCTGCGGCGGGGTGCAGCGCGGCCTCGCGCCCCGCCCGCGACAGGTGCAGCGCGATGCCCACGCCCATGACACACACCGCCGCCACGTAGTGCGCGGGCGCCAGCGGCGAGGCCTTCATCATCAACGTGACGGCCAGCGGGGTGAGCCCTCCGAAGAGGGCATAGGCCATGTTGTACGAGAAGGAGAGTCCGGAGAATCGCACCGGCGCGGGAAAGGCTCGGACAATCGCGGTGGGCACCACGCCCACCACGCCGACGCACAACCCCGCCAGCGCGGACAGCGGCACCAGCGCCCCCGGAGACGCCGCCGTGCCCACGTAGAGCGCGTATGCGGCCGCCAGCAGCAACACGCAGCCCAGGCCCAGGGCGTGCCCCACCCCCACGCGGTCCGCGAACATGCCGTACGCGACGCAGCCGAACGTCAGGCTCAGCGTGGCCACGCTGCTGGCCACCAGCGCGTGCGTGGCGGTGACCTGATGCAGGCTCTGCATCAACGTGGGCGTCATCAGGATGACCACCACGATGCCCGCGGTGAGCACCCACGTGAGCAACATGGACATCACCACGGTGCCACCATGGCCGCGCAGCACGGCCTTGAGCGGCAGCTCCTTCACCAGCGCCTTGCGGCGGCGCAGCTCCTCGAAGACAGGCGTCTCCGCCAGCCAGCGGCGGAGGAACACGGCCAGGAAGCCGAACACACCGCCGATGAGGAAGGGCAGCCGCCAGCCGAAGCCCCGGACCTGCTCGGGCGTCATCAGCGAATTGACGGCCGTGGCCACCAGCGAGCCCAGCAGGATGCCGAACGTGAGGCCCGCGGTGAGGGTTCCACAGGCCAGCCCCACCCGACGCGCGGGGACGTGCTCGGAGACGAACACCCAGGCGCCCGGGACTTCGCCGCCCACCGCCGCGCCCTGTACGGCGCGCAGCAGGAGCAGCGCCAGCGCCGCGGCGTAGCCCGCCGATTCATAGGTGGGGAGCACGCCAATCAGAAGCGTGGGCACCGACATCATGAACACGCTCAAGGTGAACATGCGCTTGCGGCCCGCGCGGTCCCCGAAGTGGGCCATCACGATGCCGCCCAGCGGGCGCGCCAGATAACCCGCGGCGAACAGGCCAAACGCCTGCAACTGCCGCAGCCACTCTGGCGTGTCGGGTGGGAAGAAGAGCTCGCCGATGACCTTGGTGAAGAAGACGAAGATGATGAAGTCGTAGAACTCCAGCGCGCCACCCAGCGCCGCCAACGCGAGCGTGCGGGCGTCATCACGGGTCAGGGGCCGGTGCGGGAGGTCCTGCGAGGAAGGGAGGGAGGACATGGCGTGCCGGGGTTCGATGAAACCACGGACCGGACCGCCGCGCTCACTCCGCCCGCTTGCGGCGGCGTGACACGATGCGGCTCAACGCCACCTCGGTGATGCCCAGGTAGGCGGCCACGTCGCGCTGCGGCACACGCCCGTGCAGGTGGGCGTGCTCCGCCCAGAAGCGCTCCAGGCGCTCCTCGGCGGTCAGGTCGAGGAACTCCTGCTCCCGGCGCTCCTTCAAGATGTAGTGCTGCTCCGCCACCCGCCGGGCGAGCCGGGACCAACAGGCGTGGCCCGCCTCCAGCGCCTCCAGGTCGCGGGCGTGGAACACCAGCACGCGGCTGGGCTCCAGCGCCTCGATGGTCGTCATCGAGGGCCGCCGCTGGAGCATCTCCGCGTAGGCGCCCACGAGTTGACTCTCCGCGCGGAAGGCCTTGATGGACTCTTCCCCCCGCGCAGACACGCGCACCGCGCGGAAGACGCCCTGGAGCACCCACCCGAAGCGGTCCGCCGGGTCTCCCGGCCGGAGGAAGAGGGCGCGCTTCTCCAGCGCCTGTTCCCTCGCCAGGGCTTCCGCCTTCACCCACTCCTCTTCGGGCAGTGGGGAGAACGCGGCGATGTGCTCGAAGAGCTTCGGGTATTTCAAGCGGCGGCGCCTCGGGGATGACCGCTTCTAGCAAAGGTCAGGGCTGCGCCGCCGCAGGACATCACTCAGCGTAAGCACCTTCCAACACGAGGCGCGCGAACTTGTACACGCCCACTCCGCGTTCGTAGTCCTCGAAGGTCGTCGCGCCCGGCTTGGTCGCGCCACCGACGAGGGGCTTCCGGGTTGGCGGTCCACACCTATCTGGCTTGAACTCGACTTTGCGACGCCAGGAAGCCTCCGGCAAGCAGGACCACTCGATGACGGTCTTGTACGGCTGGTGGTGATAGCAGCCGGGCGGCGTCTCCTGCCGTGTGGTGGCATTCACCAGTGCCCGGAGGATTTTCAGTCCCTCGTCACGAGGCAGCTTCCGCGATTGGACCTGGAAGCGATGTTCGAAGCCGTTGGAACTCCCGGCGAGCACCACGCGTTCCTTCGAAAGGTTCAGGTCCAATTGAGTCTCCGATTCGAAACCAGAGCAGCCGTAGCTCTTGTACCGCACCTTCACAATGGCTTCGGGTGCCGTGAGAACGCAGTGCAACGGTGACTCCAATCCCTCGGGAGCGTCGCCCATCGCAACTGCGAAGTCATAGGCATCCAGCCACGCGGTGCTCCGCGTCCAGGTGCGGCCAAGGTCCATGGAGACGAACAGTCTCTCCGTCTGCATCTGCCCGAAAAGCCTTCCGTCCTTCGAGATGGCCACGTTGCGCAGAGGCTTTTCTGGGACGCGGCCCACGAAGAACCAACTGTGGCCTTGATCAAAGGACACCATGACCTGGTCCTCTTTCCAACCGACCCACGCGTTCGACTGGCTCGGAGTCAAGCCATCGAGCGGAGCAGAAACGCCCGTGCCTGCGGTCGTGAGAGGGGAAGTCCTCACACGTCGGCCGGAGACATAGATACTCAGGAGGTTGCCGCGGACCCGCACTGCGGTTTCATCCCCCATCACCGTTGCATCACGACTGTTGTCATTCCATGGATCTGGCATCCGAGTCATCACCGGCACCTCGTCGTCCGAGGCGCCCACGGTGATGACGCGCCGCCCGCCCTCCAGCGTCGTGACTCGCAAGCCCGCATCCGTCTCTCCGGAGATGAAAGGCCGGAGGCGCCACGTCTTCCCTCCATCGGACGTCTGACAGCGACCCGCCGAACCCAGGACCCACGCCACCTCGGGTGTCAGCAGGGTCACCGCGCTCAGTGACGTGAAAGACCCACAGCTCGCCTCCGCCCCCTGGGGCGACTGACCGGGAGTTTCCAAGCGGCGCCACGTGGCTCCCCCATCCTGCGTCGCCCACAAGGAACCCTTCATCCCCACGGCCCAGCCGTGCTCCGGGTCCAGAAAGGACATGTCCATGCAGCGGTCATCAGCGTTGAAGGGAGTCCCCCTCAAATCGGTCCAGGTCACTCCGAAGTCGTCGCTGCGGTAGATGTTTCCCGACGAGCCACAAATCCACGTACGCCCACCCGACTGCTCCAGATCATAAACCCTGAAAGAGTCCGCTGGACTCACGCTGTCCCAGGTGCGGCCACCATCAGCAGTTCGGAGCATATCCTGGCTGTTGGCCCCCGCGATGAGGCCGACTTCGGGCGTGTACCAGACGAAAAAGTCAGGGCGATACGTCATGGCCCCCGACGCCTCCGCATCCTCGTTCCAGGAGCGGCCGGCATCCGAACTCCGGAACACTTGGATGTGATTGGTGTAGGGCCACGTCTTGGAGCTTGGCCACAGGGTCGCCAAGGCCCACCAGTCCGCGTCCGTGCGGCGGCTGACAAGCACCAGCTCATGTGTCCCCACTTCGCGGACCCCAAGGTCCACGGAGGGCAGGGGCGAATCCTCCGCGACTCCAGGAAGTGCGAACAGCACTTCCGCGAGCATCACCATCAACGCGCCACGCCGCATGATGAACCCCTGCGCCCAAGCAAAGAGCCCCGTCCGCATGGCGGGCCTGCCGGAAGTCGCGAGACCATGTGACACGGGCCCTGAGAGAACAGCCTCACGGTTCCATCATGGTTCCAGCATGTCCGCCGTGCGTCCCGAGGGATGAGCGGCCCACCCAAGCTCCAGGGAGCCCCGATCAGGACGGGCAGGCGCAGGGCAGGCGAGCCCTTCAGCCCCTGCTTTCATCCGGTGCGCTTAACCCAGGTTAAGGCGGCCCTTGCCAGGGCGACCTACACCGTTGGCATGAGCATCAACGTCTATGCCATCGCCACGCCCTTCGTCATCGTCCTGGCGTTGGGGGAATTCGCCTACTGCGTCATCCGGCGCAACGGGTACTACGCGTTCCAGGACTCCATCGCGAGCATGGGGACCGCGGTGCTCAACCAGTGCGTCAACGTGGCCGTGGCGCTGCTGGTGCTCCCGCTGTTCATCCAACTGGGCCAGTTCGCGCCCTGGCGGCTCGACGTGTCGTCGCCGCTGGCGCTGGTGGGCCTGTTCCTGGGTGTGGACTTCCTCTTCTATTGGTTCCACCGCTTCGGCCACCGCACCAACATCGGCTGGGCGGCGCACTCCCCGCACCACTCCACCGAGGAGCTCAACTACGCGGTGGCCCTGCGCGCCAGCGTGACGCAGCGCCTCTTCTCGTTCCTCTTCTACTGGCCCCTGGTGCTGGTGGGCTTCCCGCCCGAGGCCGTGCTCGCCATGGTGGCCTTCCACCTGGTGCTCCAGTTCATCCCGCACACGCGCGTCATTCCCAAGATGCCCCGCTGGATTGAGTCCTGGCTCAACACGCCCTCGCACCACCGCGTCCACCACGCTCGCAACGACCTCTACATCGACAAGAACTACGCGGGCTTCCTCATCATCTGGGACAAGCTGTTCGGCACCTTCGAGGAGGAGAAGGAGGCCTGCTCCTACGGCCTCACCTCGCCGCCCAACACCTGGGACCCGACGGTCATCAACTTCCAGGCGTGGGGGAAGCTCATCGGTGACGCGGTGGCCACGAAGAGCCACTGGGACCGCCTGCGCATCTGGGTGATGCCCACCGGCTGGCGGCCCGCGGACCTCCCGCCCCGCGCATCCCTGGGATGGAAGAAGGACGGCGTGGAGCTGAAGTTCCAGTCCACCGAGATGCCCGGCGTCCGCGGCTACCTCGTGTTCCAGTTGCTCGCGGCCATGCCCCTCATGTTGCTGGTGAGCCACCACGCCTCGCCGCTGTCCGGCTGGCAGAAGCTGGTGCTCAGCCTCCTGTTCTGGGCCATGGCCACGGCGTGGAGCGGCATGCTGGAGGGTCGCCGCTGGAGCCTGCCGCTGGAGCTCTCACGCGTGCTCGCCACGGGCGCGATGGTGACGTGGAGCTTGGTGCAGTCCGGCTCGCCGCAGAGCTGGAGCGGACTCAGCGTGGCATGGACACTGGGGTCGCTGGTCTGGCTGGCGGTGGTGCGCGCCACGGGCCAGAGCGCGACGCCCGTGCCGCAAGGGTCGCGCTGAACGCACGGCGTCCGCTCAGGCGGACTCCCACGTTCCGGCGAAGGCGGTGAAGCGGCGCACGTTGAGCGTCAGCGCTCGGTACACCTGCGTGTCCGCCGTCAGCTCCACGGTGCCGCCTTCTGGAGGCACCGTCACGCGGTCGAAGTGCGCGCCCTCGAACCAGCGGTGCGGCTGCACCTCCACGACGAAGCGCCCGCCCTCGTCGAGTTCCACCGCGATGGGCACGAAGTCCACGCGTTGCAGCTCCACAGGAGGCGGGAAGTCCAGGGCGATGCGGAATGGGACCTGCGCGGCCTCGCGGGTCGCCGTGCCCTCCAGCACCATTGAGCGCCCCTGCATCACCGCGCCCTCCGCTCCCAATGCCTGTGATGGCGGCTGGAGCAGCAGCGAGAAGGAGCGCGCCAGTCCCGCGATGCCAGGCGAGCGGCCCAGCTCGCGCACCTCGCCCGCGTCCTCCAAAAGGTCGAACACCACTTCACGGTCCCACTCCCCCAGCACGGTGCCGCCGGAGAAGAAGTGCCCGTCGTGCGCGTGCGCGGTGGGGAGCAGCCATGAACCCAACCGCTTCAACGCGGTGGGCTCCAGCGGCGAGGCGTTCTCGAAGATGTAGATGGGCCCCAACACCATCCGCGCCGAGGACAGGCGGACGCGCCAACCCGTGTCGGTGGTGAACTCGCTGGGCGACGCTTCTCCCGGCGCCCTCGCGGTCCGCAGGCCCATACGGAAGGTGACGCTGCGCCCTCCGGTGCCCGAGAGGCCACACGCGGAGGCGCCCCCTACCAGCGCGGCGCCCAGCATCCACGTGAAGGCGCGGCGGGTGGTGTGCATCGGTGACGTCATGGCGAGTCCTCCAGAAGGTCCAGGTGCAGGGTGAGCGTGCCCATGAAGGTGCGCGGCGCTCCCGCGGTGAAGTGACGGGTGGCCATCAGCGACGGCGGCGCGTCCGGCCCCCGGAAGTTGGAGACGAAGTTGAACTCCGATTCGCGCCAGCGCGTGTCGAGCAGGTTCTCCACCGACAGCCCCACCTCCACCGCCTTCCACCGGGCGCGCGCGCCCACGTCGAAAAGGAAGATGGGGGCGCTGTAGCGGTCCAGCGGCAAGGGGCGAGGGCCGATGGCGCTGTGCCCCAGGGCCACGTTCCAGTCCAAACGCTGCCCCACCACGGTGGCGGCGCCGCGCAGCGAGGCATCCACCCGGCCCAGGAGCTGCGGGATGTACGGCATCACCGCGCCGTCCCACAGCTTCCACGCCGAGGCGCCCGGCGTCGGCAGCGTCGCGTGCGCCCAGGCCAGCGAGCCCTGGATGTCCAGCCGCTCCGCCCACGTGCCGCGCGCGCTGACGAAGGCTCCCAGCCGCTGCGAAGCGCCGATGGGCTGGTTGCGGCCCACCGTCTCGTCGAAGACGAAGTCCTGCGACACCCGCGTGGCGAAGAAGGCACCCCGCGCCTCCAGCGCCAGGGGACCGTCCAGCCGCCAGCTCAGGCCCGTCTCACCCGACGTCACCCGCGCGTAGGGCGCCAGCTCCGCGTCGGACAGCGCGGCGGCGTCGCTGGAGCGCGCGCCCAGACCCGCGCTGGTGAGCCACGTGAGCCGGGGCGTCAGCCGGACTTCAGCGGAGGCGCGCGGACTGGCGAAGAAGCCGTAGGCCTCCACGGACTCGTCGGTGAGACGCGGACCGTCGCGGTCCACGGCGGGCCGGTTGTGGTCGTCCACGCCAAAGAGGAAGGTGTCCAGCCGCACGCCGCCGCGCAGCGTGAGCCACGACAGCGGGGCGACGCGCATCGACGCGTAGGCCCCCAGGTTGGTGGTGCGGACCTGGTTGTCGTAGACGGTGGCGTAGGGCACGCCGCCACGAGCCCTCAGCCGACGCGACCGCGTGCGCACGTCGTCGTAACGCGCGACGTAGCCCAGCTCCAAAGGTTGCGGCTGGCCCAACAGCGTGAGTCCCGGGGTGTACCGACCGCGCAGCCCCACGGTGGAGCCCCGGTAGTACCCCTCCGTGTTGTCACCCCGCTGGCGCTCTCCGTCCGGCGGCGTATCCAGGAGGAAGCCCGTGAAGTTGTCGCGGATGCGCGTCTGCCGCAGCACCACGTAGCCCTGTTGGACGAAGCGGCCTCCGTTCTTCAGCCGCGACTGGAGCTCGGCGGAGAGGATGTGGCGCTGCCCCGCGCCGCCCTGGTTCGGGTCGTACGAGCAGAAGAACTGCGAGTCCGCGTCCGGAGCACACGGCATCCGGGAGTCCACCACGTCCGTCTCCCGCACCACGCCCGGTGAGGAGAAGCGCGAGCCGTAGCTGGTTCCGAACAGGCGCAGCCGCGACGCGTCGGTGACTCGCAGCTCCGTCTGCGCCATGACCGTCGCGTTGGAGTAGGCGCGATTGGGACCGAAGCCGTGCCCCTGGCGAAGCAGCACGCCCACGAAGGTGGACTCGCTGGACTCCGGAGGGCCCCAGAGCAGCGACAGCCGGCGCGCGGCGAAGCTCCCGGTGGACAAGGACGCAGTGAGGCCCCGCCGAGCGAGGCCAAGCTGGTACTCGACGGTGCCCGCCACGCCGAAGTCGCCCTGGGACGGGTCGTAGGGACCTTCGGTGACGCGCAGCGACTCCACCAACTCCGGGATGATGAAGTACGTGTCCGCGTAGCCGTGCCCGTGCGAGTGGGACACTTCGTTGAGCGGCACGCCGTTGAGGCGCAGCTCCACGTCCTTGCCCTCGCCCGCGTCGAAGCCGCGGATGTAGATGCTCTCCGCGTGGCCCTCTCCTCCATGGTTGGCCAGCATGACGCCAGGGGCCAGCAACATCAGGTCCGACGCCGAACGGCGTGGCACATCCGCGAGCTGCCCCACCGGAATGTGGAAGTCGCCCACCGCCACGGGCGGCGGGGCATGCGAGGCGCCGCGCACCGTGGTGGAGAAGGACGGCGGCTGGGGCGCCACGGGTGCATCGCTCGCTGGCGGCGTGCCTTCCCCCACCTGTTCCTGACTGTCCGGCGAAGGCGCGCCAACGGCCGCAGCGTGCCCGGTAGCAGAGGGCAAGGAGCCCTCCACTGGCCGTGCTGCACCCGGCACAGGGGGACGCTCCTCTGACTCCAAATCTCCACCCGAGGATGACGCAGTGCCATGACGGTGCTCCTGGCGCCCATCACCAGGGTCCTGTCCCGCCCGTGCGTTCGTCTCCCCCGCCGCGCCGGCTGTGCCTCCATGCGAATGCCCGGGCTCGCCCTGTGCCACGGTCTCCAGATGATGGCCGTGGACCGGTGGAACGAAGGTGACGGGCACGTCCACGCGCACATCGATGGCCTCGTCCCCCCGCCGGGCGGGCTGGAACCTCCAACGAAGCGCCGCGCTCATCGCGGCCCGGTCGAACGCAGTGCCCGCGGATTGCCGGACCTCCACCTGGGACACCTCGCCCGTCCGGTCGATGGTGATTCGCAACAAGACGGTGGCAGGCACCTCTGGCGGAGGCACGTCCGCGGGCAGGACCGGCCCGGGCGCCTCCAGCGGCACAGGTGGAGTCACAGGCAATTCGCCCGTGGCGCTCAGCACACAGAGCACCAGAGTCGGAATCCACACGGGTGATGACCTCACTGGGTTCCGGAGCGTCCCGCGGAGATACGGGATTCATGCATCCGGGTTGCATCCACACCCCAGATACACCACACCTCGAATTGACTCGCAACCAAGTTGCAATTAACTACCTATTGCATGAATACGCGGCAGCGGCAGACCCTGAAGTGGTGGTGCGTGGCCCTGGCGGCCTGGAGCCTGGCGGGCACGGCGTGCGACAACGTCGCCGCGGGTGACGTGCAGGTGACCATGAGTGGAGGAGATGGCACCCAGCGTGGACTGCCAGACACCCTCTTCCAGGATGGCTGGTCCGTGCAGTTCACCCGCTACCTGGTGTCCCTGGGGGACGTCACCCTCACCTCCGCGTCCGGCGAGGTCCGCTCGAGCGACCGTCATGTGCTGGTGGACATCCAGAAGGGCGACATCCCGCTGGTGGACCTGAACGGCGTCCCCGCGGGCCGCTGGGACGTCGGCTTCCGGGTGAGCCCTCCCGAGGCGCGCACCGAGCTGGCGGATGGACAGGTGAGCGCGGAGGACCTCGCGATGATGCGCGAGCGAGGCTTCAGCTACTTCGTGGAGGGCCACGCGACGAAGCAGAACGAGCCCGTCCTGCGCTTCCGCATGGGCTTCCCCGTCAACGCGCTCATGAACAACTGCATCAATGGCGCGGACGGCACCCAGGGCATCGTCGTGCCGGAAGGCTCGGTGGCGCGCCCGGAGGTCACCATCCACGCCGAGCACATGTTCTACGACCGGCTGGGGACGCACCGGGGCGTGCAGCTCCGCTTCGAGGCCATCGCGGCCACCGCGGGCGCGGACAACGTCATCACCCCGGAGGGCCTGTCGACGCAGCAGCTCACCGACCTGCGCGACCGTGACGGCAACGAGCTGCGCGACGCCCAGGGACAGCCCGTCATCTACCAACCGGGCGCGTTCGACGTGCGCACGCTCCAGGCGTTCATCGCCCAGAGCGTCGTTGACCAGGCGCACCTCAACGGCGGCGGGGTCTGCACCGTCGTGAAGTGACGGAGCCTCAAGCGGGCATCGGCGACGGGGCCGCGCTGGCCTCTTCCGGACGACTGCCGCGCGAGCGGGCATCCGCGCAGCGCGGCAGGCAGATGCGGAAGGTGGTGCCCTCGGATTCCGACGAGCGCACGCTCAAGCGCCCCCGGTGCGCCTCGACCACCGCCCGGGCGATGTAGAGCCCCAGCCCCAAGCTCGCCTTCGCCTGCTCGCGCGTGGCCTCGCCCCGCCGGAAGGCGTCGAAGAGGTGCGGCAACAGCTCCTGGGGAATGGGCGCGCCCGCGTTGTGGACCTCCACGAAGACGGCGTCCGGCTTCTCCCAGGTGGACAGGCGGACGGCGGACGACTCCGGGCTGTACTTCAAGGCGTTGTCCAACAGGTTGGCCAGCACCTGCGCCATGCGCTCCAGGTCCCAGACGCCGTGCAGGCTGTCGCGCGAGAAGTCGCATTGGATGACGCGGCCCGGCCGGGCCACGTGCAGCTCGTCCGCCACCTCGCGGCAGAGTTCGTTGAGGTCGCCAGCCCGTGGCACGACGGGGATGCCGCCGCCCAGCCGCGAGCGCGTGAAGTCCGTCAGCAGGTCCACGATTTGCTGGATGCGCTCCCCGCCGCGCGCCACGCGCTCGAACGCCTTCTGCTGCTCCGGGGCGAGTTCGGCATGGGCGAGCTGGGATTTCGCCGTGGCCAGGACGACGGACAAGGGCGTGCGGATGTCATGGCCGACGATGCCCATGAGCTGCTGCTCCAGCTCCGAGGCTCGCTGGGAAGCCTCCTCGGCCTGTCGTCGCTCCGCGAGCTCCACCGCTTGCCGCTTCACCATCTCGCCGCGCCGGGACAGGTCCACGAACACCTGCACCTTGGTGCGCAGGATGTCCGGATCCACGGGCTTGAGCAGGTAGTCCACCGCCCCATGCTCATACCCGCGCGTGACGAAGGCCGCCTCCCGGCTGAGCGCGGTGATGAAGAGGATGGGCAGGTGGCGCGTCCGCTCGCGTGCCCGGATGAGGTTCGCCGTCTCCAGGCCATCCAGCCCTGGCATCTGCACGTCCATCAGGATGCAGGCGAACTCGCCGCGCAGCAGCTCACGCAGCGCCTCCTCGCCCGAGCGCGCCAGCACCAGCTCCTGGCCCAGCGGCTCCAGGATGGCCTCCAGGGACAGCAGATTGGCGGGCGTGTCGTCCACGAGGAGGATGCGCGCGCGCGGCAGGTCCCCGTTCGAGGTCTCTCGAGAAGAAGAATGCAGCATCGAATCCAGACGTGAGGGGTGGAAGGGAGCGGCCCCGCAGGCAGACCCGTCCGGCCTGACCGATGCGCGCCACTTCCGATCAACACACCCCGCCGCCATCCCGTTCCGGCGTCCGCCGCCCGGGCCACGACACCCAGGAAGCGGCCGGCAGCGGACGTGCCGCCGGCCCCCTCCCTTGGTTCTTGAAGCCTCAGGCCTGCGGAGTCTCGGTCCGCCGGGCGGCGACTTCCTTCTTCACCTGCTCCATGTCCAGCGCCTTCACCTGGCTGAGCAGGTCCTCCAGCGCGGCGGCCGGCAACGCGCCGGGCTGCTCGAACAGGAGAATCCCATCCCGGAACACCATCAACGTGGGAATGGAGCGAATCTCGAACGCGCCCGACAGCTCCTGCTGGGCGTCCGTATCAATCTTCCCGAAGACGACGTCCGGGTGCTTGGTCGAGGTCTGTTCGAAGATGGGTGCGAAGGCACGGCACGGGCCGCACCACGACGCCCACCAGTCCAGGATGACAATGCCCTCCTTGGACACCGTCTCCTTGAAGTTGTCCTTGGTGATTTCCACCGCCGCCATGCAGGGCCTCGCTTTTAACGAACGTCCAGGAGTTCCACCTCGAACAGCAGGGTGGAGTTGGGAGGAATAACGGGGGGGAAGCCCCGCGCGCCATAACCCATCTCAGGCGGGATGGTGAGCTTGCGCACGCCACCCACCTTCATGCCGGCCACGCCCTTGTCCCACCCCTCGATGACCTGCCCGGCGCCCAGCCGGAAGGTGAAGCCCTGGCCCCGGTCGCGGCTGCTGTCGAACTTGGAGCCGCTGGTCAGCGTCCCCACGTAGTGCACGGTGACCGACTTGCCGGACGTCGCCTCGGCGCCGGTGCCAACCTTCACGTCTTCCACATTCAAGGCCATCCAACACTCCTCTGACCGCGTGAAGAGCGACACCTTAGCGCGCCCGCAACGCTCGCGCCGCTCTTGAAAGCACGGAGGCGCGGGCCCGTTTGCTACCGGGCACCGCGCCTCCGCTTCAAGCCTCAAGGGGCTTTTCTCTGTCTCAGAAGGTACCGCCGATGCTCACGGTGCCCTGGTAGCTGCCGCCTCCCTCGAAGTCACCGCCGCCGCGCTCGATGCCCGGGGCGAAGTCCTTGTCGAAGAGGAAGTTGTAGTTGGCGCGCGCGTCCACCACGAAGTGGCCCACGTGACCTCGCAGACCCACGCCCGCGGGCACGTTGCCCACGGTGTCATCGCGGTACCCCAGGGCCTCGCCGCCCCGGAAGTTGTAGTTGTTGATGCCGATGCCGCCCAGCAGGTACGGCTGCCACGCGGTGGGCGTGATGCCCAGCGTCAAGACGGCCTGGCCACCGTTACGCACGAGGTCCGGGCCGCTCGTGCCCGTCTCCTCGTTTCGGATGTTGTTCAGCGCGCCGGTGTAGCCCAGCTCGAGCCCCAGCACCTTGGAGGGCCGGATGGCCGCGCGCACACCCGCGGTGGCACCCGGGCTGATCTGCGGAGCCAGCGCGCCGGTGTAACCCTCCACACCACCGCCCAGCATCACGGAGAGGCCTTTGATCTTGTTGTGCTCCTCCTTCTTCACCTCCGTGCGCCCGGCGCGCTCGGCCGAGGGCTGGAAGTCAGAGGGAGGCGGCGTCGTGGCCAGGCCGCTGCCACCCACGGCGTCCGGCGCGTAGGTGGACTCCGGCTCCGGGTACACCGGCGCCGAGGGCTGGCCACTGCCCCCCGTGCCCAGCGGCGGCGCCGGCGGCACCACGAGCTGCTCGCTGTCATGCGTGCCCTGGGGCGCCGCGGGAGGCGGCGTCGCCGGAGGAGGAGGCGTCGCGGCGGGAGGCGGCGTCATCGACTCCTGCCCGCTGCCACCCGTGCCCTGCTGCCCCACGGGCTCGCAGCGCACGGGCACGTTCATGTAGATGTCGCCCTGGGCCTTCGAGCCCTGCTGGCCGCTGCCGCCCATGCCCGAGTCGTCCAGGCCCTGGTCGCCGCTGCCGCCCATGCCCGAGTCGTCCAGGCCCTGGTCGCCGCTGCCGCCCATGCCGTCCTGAGACGAGTTGCCCGACCCGTCGGGAACCGGCTGCGTCTCCAGGATGATGACGTCATCCTCCTGGAGCGTGCCGTCCCCGCTCATGTCGTTCTGCTGCGCCTGCGCCACCATCGTGCCCTGCTGGTTTTGGCTGGCGCTGGCCTGCGGTGGTGGGCAGTCGCCGTCATTGGCAACAGCAACCCCTCCGTACATGAGCGCCGCCACGGCGCCCGCCAGAATCTTCGCTTTCATCCATGCCTCCATCGTCGAGTGGCAGACATGAAGGTTGTTTCCCACCCGACGTCCGGCAAGGCGCGACACCGGCACTCACCCTTCAGGGTAATTGCCTGGGAAGCGGCCCGCCGGGCGTGGAGGACTGCCCACACCTTTGCGGTATGGGCAGCGGACGGCGGCGTGCTACCCCGGGCGCATCCACTCCGCGCTGGTGACGACGGGAAGCTGAAGCGCGCGCTCACGGTCCAGGTCCAGGTTGCCGATGTGCAGCGACAGCGGCGACTGCACCCACTTGTAGATGGACTGCTGGAAGAGGCGGACGAACTTCTCCACGTAGCCGCCGAGCCGCGCGGACTCCACCTCCGGGAACATGGCGGTGAGGGCCTGGAGGATTTCGGCGGGCGTCAGCTTCTCGCTGCCGTACAGGTAGAAGCACGCATCCAGGATGGGGAACGGCATCAGCTCGTCCTCGCCCACCTGGTCATGCGCCAGCTCCGGCCCCGCGGGCTTGGCGAGCACCTTGCGGATGCCCTCGTAGCCCGTGGTGTTCTGGAGGTAGTCGAGCAGGTACATCACCACCGTCTTCGGCACGTTGGCGATGACGGCCAGCGCGCCCATGAGGTCACCGCCAATGGTGGTGTAGCCCACGGACTTCTCGCTCATGTTGCCCGTCTGGAGGAACAGGCCGCCGCAGGAGTTGCTCCAGTTCCACATGCGCTGCGCGCGCAGGCGGGCCTGGATGTTCTGCTCCGTAATCGGCGTGACCTCCTTGCCGCCCAGCATCGTCTGGGCCACGGCGCGCTCGCGCTCGAAGGCCTCGTCGATGGACACCACCTGGAAGGCCACGCCCAGCTCGCGCGCCATCGTCTCCGCCGCGTCGCGCGTGGCGTCGCTGGAGAAGCGGCTGGGCATGTAGAACGCCTGGATGAGCGAGCCCGGGTTCTCCGGCCGCGCCCGCTTCGCGTAGCGGTGCGCGATGAGCAGCGTCAGCAGCGAGTCCCGCCCGCCCGACAGCGCGATGCCCAGCACCTTGAAGGCGCGCGTCTTCTCGAAGTAGTCGCCCACGCCCAGCGAGAGCGCGTCCAGGATGTCCTCGCACAGCGCCTCGCGCGCGCCCCGCCGCGTGTCCGGCGACGGCAGGAAGAAGCTGCGGTGCGCGGGCACCGGATACGTCAGCGCGTCGCGCCGCGTCCGCACGGCCTCGGTGCAGTCCAGCACCGGCACCTCCTGGCCTCCCGCCGCGAGCCACGACTCGCGGTCCACGCGCCACGTGGTGGCCTCCGCGCGCAGGCGCAGGGTGCGGTCCAGGTCCACCACCGCCGCCGCGTAGCCCTCCTGGAAGCGCGGCGTCTCCATGACGTGGCGCCCGTTCTGGTTGAGGAAGCCGCCGCCGTCGAAGATGAGGCCGTCGTTGCTGCCCACCGCGTTGCAGTAGGCGATGGTGCACTGATGGTCCGCCGCGCGCGTGGCGATGAGCTCGCGCCGCGTCTCCACGAAGCCCAGCCGGAAGGGCGACGCGGACAGGTTCACCACCAGCTCCGCGCCGGAGTACGTGCGCCGCCGCATGGGGCCGTCCGCGCTCCAGATGTCCTCGCAGACCTCCGGTGACACCACGCCGAAGTCGAAGCGGAACAGGTAGTCCCCCAGCGGCACGCCGCGGTGGACCTCCGCCATGCCCGCCTGGCCTCGGCCGAAGGTGCGCGCCTCGTAGAAGACGCTGTAGGTGGGCAGCTTCTCCTTGGGGACCAGGCCCAGGATCCGGCCACCGGCCACCACCGCCGCGCAGTTGAGGCGCAGGCCCTGGTGCGCGATGCCCACGCCCACGACGAAGACGGTGGACAGCGACGCCGTCTCACGCGCGAAGCGCTCCAGCTCCGGCCACTGGCGGTCCATGAAGCCCTGCCACTGCACCATGTCCTCGGCCGGGTAGCCGGCGATGACCTGCTCCTGGAAGACGCCCACCGTCACGCCGTCCGCCGCCATCTTCCCGGCCTGGGCCAGCGCCTTGTCCGTGTTCCGCGTGAAGGCGCCCACGGTGGTGTTCACGCTGGCAAGCCCGAGCTTCACGAGCCGCATGGTTGTCGCTCCCGTCCCTTTCGATGCCACGTCCGGGGCGCAGCAATGCGCGGCCCGACGCGCAAGGCAAGCGCAACCCGCCTCAGTTCAGGGGGCCCGTGGGCCGCAGCGGCTGGAGCCGGCCGATGAGCGCCCCCACGTCCTCCAGGACGCCCTCCAGGCGCCGCTTCACGTCCAGCTCCGCCAGCAGCGCCTGCCGCCGCTCCGGCTCTGGAATGACGGCCGAGGCGACCACATCCGCGAGCATTCCACCCTGGGCCCGCGCGGCCACCGGCAGCAGGTTCTCCGCGAAGGACGGCGGCACGCGGCCGGCCAGCTCGAAGACGGCCTGCCGGAGCTGCTCCTCCTCCGGGCCCTCGTAGGGGAAGTCCGGCAGCGCCTCCGCCTGGACCTCGCGGTAGGCCTTGTCCTCTGTCAGCTCGGACGTCATGCGGACGCGGCAGACGCCCTGGAGCAGGATGTTGTAGCGGCCCTCTTCCACCTGTTCGTCCCAGACGATGACGCCCGCGCACATCAGGGGCTGCATGGGCGGACGGCCCCCGTAGTCGCCTTCCCAGCCCGGCTCCAACTGGGACAGCGCGAGGATGCGATCTCCCGCCAGCGCATCCCGGACCAGCGCCCGGTAACGCGGCTCGAAGATGTGCAGCGGAATGACGGTGTGCGGGAACAGCACCGCCGACGGGAGGGGGAAGACCTTCAGCGCGCTGGCGGCACGCTCGATGCGTTCTTGAGCGGTCATGGGGGGCACCTTGAAGTGATAAGCCCGGCGCCCCCCGGCTGCATTCCTAACGGGCGTTGGGATGATACGCCTTGTTCCATCGCAGGTGCGGTACGTGTGCCTCCAACCACTGGAGGGCCACGTGCGAGGCCTCGTTTTCCACCGCCCCCTGCCGGACGGACGCCGAGGCCAGCGCGAGCTCGTGCCCAGCCCGGGTGATGTCCTCCGAGCGACACCCCAGCGTGCGCAGGCGCGAGGCCAGACGCCAGGGAGACGGCGTGGTGCCACGGCGCCAGAAATGGAGCTCCACGTTGCTCCGCAGCGCCTCCACCTCGTTCCGGGCCCAGGCGGCGGGCCCAGCCGCCTCGTCCTGGAGGATGTGCTGGTGCGCGTGCACGCATGCGACCACCTGACGCCACAGGTCCCACCCGGCCCGAGGCACGCCTACCTCGAAGGGAAGGTGGAGGCAGGGGCCCACCGCCGCGACATGCCGTGGACAGGGCCGCGCCCCACCCGCGTGGCACAGGCCGCTCGGGCCGAAGGGCCCGTCGCCCAGCGAACCAGCGAGCTGGACGGCGTCGGTCTGGAAGCACCGCTGCATGTGCCGCCAGAAGGCCCGGACCTCCTCGGGTTGGATGTCGCCCTCCTGGAACCAGGTGCCGACGAGAGGCAACGCCTGAAGCATTCCCCTGAACGAACCCATTGATTTAATCATTTGATTAAAATAGTCAGGGCGTCAAGGGGCGCGCCATAGGATGGCGGCGTGTCCCGAACCCATCTGGTGGACTTCCTCTTCGCGGGCCTGTCCCGCCGCAGCCGGCTCTTCTCCCAGGGCTGGGGCAACGAGCAGTTCCTTGAGGACGTGGCCGAGGCCGCGCCCTTCCAGCACCTGCCCTCGCCCGTCACTCCGGCGTGGAGCGAGCCCCGGCTTCAACGGGGTCTCCAGGTCCGGGATGGCACCTTCCTCTCGCCCCTGGCCGGGCTGGACGCGGCGGCGCAGACAGCCCACGTCCGGTGGCTGAGCGCCGGGAATGGGAGTCCTCGCGGCGCGTGCATCGTCCTGGCCTCGTCGCGCGAGGAGGGCTTCTCGTTGCGCGAGCGCCTCTATGCGCCGCTCGCGAGGGAAGGCATCGACCTGTTCCTGTTGGAGAACCCCTACTACGGCCTGCGCCGACCGCTGGGGCAGAAGGGCGGCGCGCTGCGCACCGTCAGCGACCACGTGTTGATGAACCTGGGCATGGTGGAGGAGGCGCGCGCGCTGCTGGCGTGGCTGCGTGCCTCGGGTCGGTCGCGGCTGGGCGTCGCGGGCTACAGCATGGGTGGGTACATGGCGGCGCTCACGGCGGCGGTCGTCTCGGAGCCTGTCGCGGTGGCGGCGCTGGCGGCGGGGGCATCCCCCGTGCCGGTCTTCACCCAGGGGCTGCTGTCCTGGTCCATCGCCTTCGCCCTGCTGGATGGCCCTCGCGGGGATGCGGCGCAGGCGCGGCTTCGGCTGGGGCGCATCTTCGACCTGGCGAACCTCACCCGCTTCCCGCCACCGAAACAGCCCGACGCGGCCGTCCTGGTCGCATGCCGCCGAGACGGCTTCGTGCCTGGGGAGGAGACGCTGGCGCTCCACGCGCACTGGCCCGGCAGCGAGCTGCGCTGGGTGGATGCCGGACACGTCTCCGCGCTCTTCACGGAGCGCGCCGCGCTGTGCGCCGCCATCCGGGATGCGCTGGCGCGCTTGGAGGTCTCCGCGAGCGCTCCGGCGCGGCAGTCACCGTCCGCTTGAGGGCGCGCGTCGGGCGCGGATGCATCAGCAAGCCCGCCGACACAAACACCCGCGCCTGAGCGGACGCGCCGAGCCCGGACGCATCGCAAGCCCGCCGACGCAGGCACCCTCGCCTGAGCATGCGCGTTGGGCTCGGACGCATCGGTAATCCCGCCGACACAAGCACTCGCGCCTGAGCTGACGCGCAGGGGGCGGACGCATCAGCAAGCCCGCAGACGCAAGCACCCGCAACTGAGCGGACGCGCAGGACTCGGACGCATCGGAACTCCCCCGACGCACAGCCTCCGCATGAGCGTGCGCGCCGGGCTCGGACGCATCGGTAATCCCGCCGACGCACTGCCTCCGCATGAGCGCGCGCGCCGGGCTCGAACGCATCAGCGAGTCAGCCGACTCAGCGACTCGCGCCTGAGCAGATACACCTCAGTGACGAGTGCCACTCGCCACGGCCACGGTGGGCTCCGCCACCACGCCATCCGAGCTCACATCGGACGCCAGCGCTTCGGCGGCCGCCATCGCGGCATCCACCGTGCCCATCAATACATCCGGGCGAACGGGCTTCTCCAGCACCCGCGTGGGCACCGAGTCGATGAACGCGCGCGACTCCGGCGTGTACGCACCGCCCGAGATGAACACCACCCGTGAGGCCTGGTCCGGCGCGTGCGCGCACAGGTGCTGGTAGACGGCGGACCCATCCGTCTCCGGCATCTGCAAGTCACACAGGATGACGTCGAAGCGGTGGCCCGCGTCCACCAGCGCCAGGGCCTCGCCACCACGCGTGGTGGTGACGACGTCATGGTACGGCTCCAGCAACAGCCGCATCGACTGCGCCAGCCGCGGCTCGTCGTCCACCACCAGCACCCGACCCCGCCGGACCTTGCTGGGTGCCGGCGGCGGGCTCACGCGCGGCAGGGGCCGAGGCGGCGTGGCCACCTGCACCCGCGCGGGCGGCAGGAGCACGCTGAAGACGGACCCACGCCCCGGCTCGCTGCGCACCTCCAGCTCGCCCCCGTGCGAGCGGATGATTTGCTGGCAGATGGCGAGCCCCAACCCGGTGCCCTCGCCGCTGGACTTGGTGGTGTAGAAGGCCTCGAAGATGCGAGGCAGCACGTGCGCGGGAATCCCAGCACCGCTGTCCACCACGTCCACCCGGGCCCATCCCGTGGCATCCGTGCTGGTGCGCACGCGCACCTCGTTCATGGACGGGTTGCCCTCCGGAATCGCCTGCATCGCGTTCACCAGCAGGTTGAGCAGCACCTGCCCGAGCCGCGCCTCGCTGCCCGACACGCGCGGCACCGGGCCGAACTCCTCCACCAACCGGGCGCGGTGGCGCAGCGCGTGGCTGATGATGCGCACCGCGGGCGGCACCAACGCGTTGAGGTCCACCACCCCCCGGTCCTGGTTGCCCTGACGGCTGAACACCTGCAGGTCGCGGACGATGAGACGAATGCGCTCGGCGCCTTCCAGGGCGCTGCGCACACTCGCCATCGCGTCGCGCGTGCCGGCCATGCCGCCCTGCGTGAGGTTCCGCTCGGCGGACTCCAGGTTCAGCACCAGGTAGGCCAACGGGTTGTTGATTTCATGCCCCACGCCCGCCGCCAGCGTGCCCACGGCGGCCACGCGCTCGGCGGCCACCAGCCGGGCCTGCAGCTCCTTGGTGGCGGAGATGTCACGGTGGGTCGCCACGAAGTGCGTGACGTCCTCGTCCGAGGCGCGCACCGGGGACAGCAGCACCTCGCTCGAAACGAGCCCCCCGTCCTTGCGCAGCAACTGCACCTCCGCGAAAACCGGCTCCCCCGCCAGCAGCGACTGCCGGGTCCGCTGCCGGAACTCCAGCCCCTGCGCGCCGTAGAGCGTGCACGGGTCCTCGCCGAGCAGGTCCTCCAGCCGGTACCCCAGGAGCGAACACAGCGCCTGGTTGGCGAACACCGTGCGCAGCGCGCCGCCGTCGCGCACCTCCGCGATGAGCACGCCTTCGTGCACGCCTCGCACGGTGGTTGCCAGGAGCTGGAGCTGCCCCACCGCGCGCTGGCGCTCGGTGCTCACCGCGGCCAGCAGCAACCCGGTGACGGCGTTGGCGGCGATGAAGAGCTGCAGCACCAGCAGGTCCTGCGTCAGGTCATCCGTGGAGAAGGGCCCGTGGTCCCGCGCCGTGCCCACGATGGACGCGGCGGCGATGCACAGCGTGGCCGCCGCCGTCCCTCGGGGACCGAAGCGAAGCGCCGCCCAGGCGGACATGGGGAAGAGCAGGAAGGTCGCCGCGTGCGCCGCGCTGCGCGGCAAGTCCGGGATGAAGAAGACGGTGCAGCACAGCAGGCTGGTGAGCCCCGCGAGCCCCACCGCCTCGCTGAAGCGCCGGGGCCGCTCACACCGCCGGAACAACATCAACGGGGGCGCCACCACCAGCACGCCCATCAGGTCGCCCACCCACCCCACGCGCAGCCCCACCGCCAGGGACTCCCACGCGAGCCGCCCGCTCAGCACGAGGCTCGTCGCGCCCACCGCGGCGCCCACGCCCAGACACAACACACCCGCGCCCGCGCACAACGCGACGACGTCGCGAATGCGCTCCAGGGACGTGTCGAAGTCCACGCGTCGCAGCAGCCACGCGCCCAGCACCGCCGCCAGCGTGTTCCCCAGTCCCACGCCTACCGCGGACAGGAAGGGCACACCGGAGAGGAGCGCCATCACGGTGGCGGCCACGAAGACACCGGGCCAGCGAGACACACCCAGCACCACCAGCGCCGCCAGGGCCACGCCCGCGGGGGGCCAGGCCGGGCTGATGTTGCCGACAATGGCCACCTTCTGCCCGAGTCCGCCGGCCGCGAGATACACGACCGCCAGGCCCAGCATCTCCAACAGATGCCGGCCTTGGACTCCACGCGCATTGGCTCGGAGCAGCCCGAAGATGACCCATCCCCCCGATACCCACCCGCCGACCCGGCAGGTATCCATGGGCGCCATGCTACCTGGGGCCCCCCTGGTAATGCACCTGCCCCCCGGTTGACCGTCGGGCAAGCGTCCAGGAAGCAATAACCTACAAGCCCCGTGCAATGACTCCGGAACTGGCGCGTAGGGGAAGACAAGGAGGTCACCCAACGATGTCGCGTCCCGCTCTCGCAGCCCTGCTGTCTTTTCTCATCCCTGGCGTGGGGCAGATTTACAACGGCGACCTCTTCCGGGGTCTGTTCTGGCTCATCATCACCCCAGGCTTCTGGATTGGCACCGGGGGATGCCTCGGCTGGGTGTGCCACATCGTCGCCGCCGTCACGGCCCACAACCGGGCGGAGGACAAGACGAAGTACCGAATCACCGTCGTGTAGCCCGGCGCGGCGACGCGCGGGCGGAACGCGCCTTCCGCCCGCGTGTCAGGTAACCGACACGCCCAGCCCCAAGACACGCTGCGCCAGCCAGAAGCCCGCCAGCAGCGCGATGGCCGCCGAGCCGCCGCCCAGCACCGCGCGCCGGTAGAGCGCCGAACCCCGCAGCGCGAAGGCCAGCGGCAGGAACGCGGCCACCCAGACGAGCTGCCCCAACTCCACGCCCAGGTTGAAGCCCAGCAGCGCCAGCGTGAGGCTCCCCGCCGACAGCCCCCACCCCGCCAGCACCGACGCGAAGCCGAAGCCGTGCAGCAGCCCCAGCACGAAGACCGCCACCCAGCGCACGCCCCACCCCAGCGGACGGAGGTTGTCGAGCGCCAGCACCAGCAGGCTCAGCGCGATGGCGAAGGCGGTGAAGCCCGGCGGCGGCGACACCCACCCCAGCGTGGCCGCCGCCAGCGTCAACGCGTGCGCCATGGTGAAGGCGGACACCCCCATCACCAAATCCCAGAGCGCCAGGCGGTAGTCGGACACTTCTTCCCACCGGCCATCCGGCGCTCGCCGCAGCACCGCGGGCAGCAGCAGCGCGACGAGGAAGAGCAGGTGGTCCACCCGCGTCATCACGTGCACCGCGCCCTCCACCACCATGTGCCCCGTCATGCGCCACGGCGAGGCGCCGCGCAGGCGCACCCGCGCGAAGTGCTGCGACGCGGAGAAGATGAGCGGCGCGCCCTCCTCCGCCGCGCCCACGCGGACGATGCCCCGGTGCTGCGGGTCGCTGTCGAACAGCAGCGAATAGTCCACGTCCAGCCGCGTGACGGGCGCCGCGCAGCGCGCGTCGAAGGCCACCACCGCGTAGGCCCCATCCGAGTGCTGGGCGATGCGCAGCGAGTCCCGCGCCACCAACTCACAGGGCTGGCCGTCCGCCCCCAGCGCCAACCGGCCGAGCACATAGCGCCGGATGTCCGCCTGCCGCGCGAGCACCTCGCCCCAGGTGATGGCACCGTCTCCACCCGCGTCCAACCCGAGCACCTCGTCCAGGTCCTGGAGCGCCACGTCCCACCGGCCCGCGATGGCGCCCCCCTTGTCGATGAGGTGCAGATAGCTGTCGCTCGGCTTCTGCGCCTGGGCGGACAGGGACACCAGCAGCAGTGACAACGCGGCCATCCGGCTCATGGCGCCTCGCTCCGCGCACGTTCGGCCCAGCGCACCAGCCACGGGTCCTCGCAGCCCGTGTCCCGTAGGAAGTCCAGCGCGGGCTGGGCCGCCTCGGGCTTGCCCGCGGCCAACGCCGCTTCGATGAGGAGCCGCACGTCCCAGGGTTCGCGCTGGGTCGCCCAGGCGGCCTGCGCGAGCCGAAGTGCCTTCTCCGGCGCCTTCTCCACGTGGAGCGCGAAGCGGGCCTCCTCTCGCGCATGCACGCCGTCCCCGCGCAGGCGCCGGTCCTCGAAGCGGCGGACCAGCTCCCGGGTGAGCGCGGGCGCCCGCGAGGAGCTCAGCACGTTCTCCGCCAGCACCCGCCGGAGCAACAGCCGGTCGTCCTGCGTGTGGTCCATCACCACGACGGACGCCTCGCGCGCCCGGCCCGCGTCCAGCAGCAGGTCCGCGAAGGCCGCGCGCGCCGTGGTGTCCCGCGGGTTCAGCGCGAGCGCCCGGAGGAAGTACCGCTCCGCCTTGCCCGCGTCGCCCGCGAGCGCGGCGGATTCCGCCAGCGTCGCGAGCACCCGCGTCTGGGACTCCTGACTCCGCCCCGTCCGTCCCAGGACCTCCGCGAGCCGCGCGTGCGCCTTGCGCGAATGGCCCGAGAGGCTCCGCACCCGAGCCTCGCACACGGCGATGGACAGGGGGCTCGTCAGCGCGGTGAGCCAGTTGCAGCTCCGGGCCGCCTCCAGATGCTCGCCCTGGACGCCCAGCACCTCCGCTCGCAGCAGCCAGGCCTTCACGTTGCCCGGGTCCTCCTTCACCACCGCGTCCAGGTCCACCCGCGCCTCGGCGAACTCACGCCGGGCATGGTGGATGGAAGCGCGCAGCATCCGCACGCCCGGCGGCGGCGTGGCCGAATCCCACCACGGTGAGAGCGCCGCCTGTGCCCGGCCCAGGTAGCGCAAGTCGCCCTGTGACTGGCTCCACTCCAAATCCATCCGCGCCAGCCGCAGCGCCACGTCGAGCTGCCCCGCGTGAAGGGACAGCGCCTTGCGGAGCGCGGCGCGCTCACGGGCCCGCGCGTCGCGTTCCACGGCGGGCACGCGCGCCAGCACCACCGACTCGGACCTGGGAATGAAGGGCTCCTGCTCGCGCGCGGGAGGCGTGGGCCCGCACGCCAACCCCCATGCCGTGGCCAGGATGACCACGGCATGTCTCGCGGCGGAGCGACGGCGCGTCGGGACTCGCATGGGGCCGGCACTGTACGCAGCGACTTTCCGAATGGCGGGCGCGTGCGGACTTGGGTCTCCGGACCAACACACCGCCACGCGTCTCCACGCGCTACTCAACAGCCAAGAGGGACCGGGGTGCGTCCCCGGGGAGCCTCATTCGCCCGAGACGGCGACGCGCTCCCAGCCCGGCGGGTAGTTCGTCACCAGGCCGAGCGCGTCCACGTCCACCTCGGCCTTGAAGCTGCCGCCATTGCTCTCGTAGCGGTAGCGCGTCGGAGACAGGCGCGTGTACTGCTGGGGCAGCACCTCCACCGACAGGTCCGGCATGCGAATCCACGCGGTGCGCACGTGGGCGCTCTGCCCCACCTCCAGCGCGAGCCTGCGGATGGGGAGCGTGTTCGTGGACGGCGTGCACGCCAGGTCGATGTCCGGGCAGCCGCGCAGCTCGACGAGCTCCGTGCCCTCGTTCCACCACCGGTGCTCCGCGTCCGAGCGAAGGTGAAGCCGCGCCTCGCCCTCCACGCTGCGCCGCACCACGCTCACGTCCCGCGTCTCCCAGGCGGCGTCCGTGAGGAGGGTGTAGTCCACGAAGTACGGCTGGCCCTCGAGCACCACCACCACCGAGCCCGTCAGCTCCCACCCTTCGGTGTGCTGACGCAGCTCGAAGTACTCACTTCCAGGGGAAATCATCCGCCGCCAGACGAGCGCGCGGAGTCGACGCGGGAGCAGAGAGGAGGTCATGGGACCTCCCATCCTAATCAGGGCCGCGCGTCGCGAAGCGCCGTCAGCAGCGACTGTGCGGTGTCCGCCACCGCGCGCGCGCCGTGGGCCTTCAACTCCGCCACCTCGCGGAAGCCCCAGGCCACACCCACGCCGTACATGCCCGCCGCGCGCGCCGTGTCCATGTCGATGGACGTGTCGCCTACGAAGGCGCACTCGGTGGGGGCCACACCCAGCTCCCGGGCCAAGGCCAGCGCCGCCGTCGGGTCCGGCTTGCGCGGCAGGTCCGGCCGCTCACCGTACACGGCGGCGAAGGGAACGCCCGGCAGCAGCCTGGCCACCAAGCGCTTCACGAAGTCGTCCGACTTGTTGCTCAGCACCGCCATCCGCGCGCCGTCCCCGGCCAGCGCCGTCAACATCTCCGGGATGCCGGGGTAGTGCGCCGTCCGGTCGAAGAGGTGGTCGTCGTAGTAGGCCTTGTACGACGCCAGCACCGGTTCGAGCAGGTCCTCCCGGCCCGCGGGCACCGCCCTGCGAATCAGCTCCCGGACACCGCTGCCCACGAAGCGCAGGTAGGCGGATTCCGGATGGGTGGGCAGCCCGTGGAGGGTCAGCGCATGGTTCGTCGCGTCGGCGATGTCGCCCAGCGAATCCACCAGCGTTCCATCCAGGTCGAAGATGACGGCACGGAGCAGCATGAACACGAGTCCTTCGGAAAAACGAAAACGCCCTGGCCACGAGGACCAGGGCGTCGCGGGGCACGAGGCCCAATCACCTGGAAACTACGGCGTGGCCTTGGCGCTGGCTTCCTTCACCGCGTCGCCACCACCCGCCGTCATCACCGCGAAGTTGATGTTGTTGTAGCCCGCCGTGGCGCAACTGAACATCACCCGCTTGATGATGGAGTACTCCACGTCCTTGTGGGCCTGGATGTTGATGTCGCCCTTGAAGGAGTTGGCCGAGTCCTGCGCCATGGAGTGGAGGTCCTCGTACTGCTTCTTCATGTCCCGGAGCTTCTCCTCCAGCGCCGGGATGTTGAGGTACTCGTCCTTGGTGAAGTCCTCGACGCGGCCAATGACGGTGCCGGAGACGAGAATCTGCGCGCCGGAGACCATCACCACCGGATGCATCTCCACTTCCTGGACGTTGACCGCCTCGGGAAGCTCGATGTCCTTGGTCATGTTCAGCACCTCGCCCGTCGCGGAGAAGTTCGCGATGAGGAAGAGCACGATGATGATGAACATGTCGACCAGCGGGGTGATGAGCAGGTCGGAGTAACCGCTCTTCTTCGCGGTCGCGCCGTGCCCGAACACCTTGGAGTGCTGGAGCCGCTTGCCGTATCGCTTGCCTGGAACCTGAATGGCCATGACGTGTCGTGAGCTCCGTGTGGCTAGCCCATCGCCGCGGACACCGACACCTGGGGCAGCCCAGAGCCGATGCACTCGTCGATGATACGGACCAGGTCCTCGTAGCGGACCTTGTCTTCAGGTTGCAGGGTGATGGCGGACTGGTCCGGCAACTGCGCCTTCAGCTCCTTGAAGCGCGCCGTCAGCTTGGACAGGTCCGTCTTGCCCTTCGCATCCTTGGTGAGGGGAATCGGCTCGAAGGCGCTCTGATCCGCGGTCAGCCGCAGCTCCGTGGGCGTGATGAGCAGGCTGAGCTGGACCGTCTTGGTCTGCTCTTCCTGCTGCTGCTCCTCCTCCATGGAGGGGCCACCCGCCTGCGAAACCTGGAGCCGGCCAATCTGGGTCCAGACCGCCGTCATGATGAGGAAGCTGATGGTCACCGCCATCAGGTCGATGAAAGCCGTGAGGTTGATAGAGGTGTCGAGCGACTTCTTGCCGCCTTTTCCTCCACCTGTGTCCATTCCGCCGGCCATGGCGTTCTTCTCCTTCGGCCGCGCTCAGTGAGCGCCAGTCAGACTGATGAGAGCGCGCCGCGTGCCCCCTCACAGGGGGCATGACAGCGCGCCCGGACTCCGGGTTCCCGAAGGACTGACTACTCGTCGTCGCGAGCCGCCGACGCGGGCACGTTCAGGTTCTTGAACTTGTCCTTGTTGGCCACGATGAGGTTGAGCACGGAGACGCTGGTCTCGTTGATGTCGTTGATGAGGCTCTGCGTGCGGCCCGTCAGCACGGAGAAGGAGATCAGCGCCGGGATGGCCGTCAGCAGACCGAAGCCGGTGCAGTTCATGGCTTCAGAAATACCGTTGGCGAGAATGGTCGCCTTGTCGGCCGGGTTCACGTTCGCCACGGCCTCGAAGCAGGCGATCAGACCGGACACCGTTCCGAGCAGACCGGCGAGCATCGCCGCGTTGCCGAGCATGGCGAGGTAACCGGTGCGCGCCTCGATCTTCGGCGTCTCCCGGAGGCTGGCCTCGTCGAGCGCCGCCTGGACCTCGTCGTTGCCCTTGGGAACGTTCATCAGACCGGCCTTGATGACGTTGGTCAGCGGCGTGGACTTCTGGCCGGCCACGTAGTTGATGGCCTTGTCCAGGTCTCCCGCGTAGATGTGCTTCTTCAGGCCGCGCAGGAAGGCTTCCTTGTTGATGGAGGCCTTGCCGAAAAGGATGATGCTGCGCTCGACCATGATGGCGAGTGCCACGATGAGGCACGCCGCGATGGGGTACATACCCCACTGGCCGGCCTCCCAGCGCATGGCGACTTCTTCGAAGAAGCCCCGCTGAGGGCCGCCGACATTCGCCAGCACGGTCAGGTTCGTCACAGACGCCAGGTTCATCGAGTGTTGCCTCCACAGGCAGCTTGGCCCGCTTTAGCGGACCTTCCAAACCTGACGTCCCCCCGAGCGGACGGTCCACCCGGTTGGGCGGCAGGAATGGATGTTGAAAACGGTGTGCCGACTTTAGGAATGGGCGTCTGGGGTGTCAAGGCAGGGGCAGCGGCGTTAAGTGCTGAAATCTCACAGGAATTTTGCGCTCAACCCCCTCTTGCCAGCCCGGACTCCAAGCAGCATTGCGGGCATTTTCGGGGGGATTCCCAACAGGCTCCAGATGTGACACCGCGCTCGCTTCCTGGGTTTCATCCCGCGTGCTAAGGCCGCCCCATGGCGAGGAAGCGCATTGGCGAGCTCCTGTTGGAGCAGCGGGCGATCAGCGTCGCCCAGCTCGAGGCGGGGCTCGCGGCTCACCGGAAATCAGGACAGCGCTTGGGGGCCACCCTCATCGCGCAGGGGGCGATCACCGAAGCGACGCTCGCGGGCGCGCTGAGCCAGGCCCTGGGCCTGCCGCTGGTGGACCTCACGAACACACCGCCTGAATGGGCCGCGGTGCACATGCTGCGCGCGCGCTTCTGCGAACAGCATGACTTGTTCCCCATCGCGCTGGAGAGCGCGGGTGGGCGCAAGCAGCTCGTGGTGGCGATGAGTGATCCGCTCAACGTGACGGCGGTGGAGGAGATTGAGTTCACCACCGGCCTCAAGGTGAGCCCGCGCGTGGCGCCGCTGTCCATCGTGCGCGGCGCCATCCTCCGCTACTACCACAAGGTCCCGGTGGCGGCGCCGTCGACGGCCCGGGCCACTCCGCCCGGCAGGCCCGCGGCGAAACCGGTGAAGGCCTCGCCGCCCCTCACGGCGCGCCCCGCGCCAGCGCCCACGCAGGACGACGATGACGAGGAGGTCATCATCGGCGAGGAGCTCCCGCCTGCGGAGATGACGCAGCGGACGTCGCTGGCGGAGCTCATTCGCGAGCGCGAGGAGCAGAGCAAGCAGAAGCGTGGACAGGCGGGCGTCACCGCGAAGCCCAAGGCCCCCGCCCCGAGCGCGGGCGGCACGGGCGTGCTGGATGACCTGGACTATCTCTTCGGGCAGGCGCGCGAGGACCCGGACCGCGTCGAGGAGCTGGAGCGCAAGTTCTGGGCGCTGATGCGGATCATGGCGCGCAAGGGCCTGCTGTCGAACGAGGAGTTCACCCGCGAGCTGGACGACGAGGACAAAGCCAGCGAGTCGTGAGGAGGCGCCCGTGCGCATGATGGCCATCCTGGGAGCGTTGGGCGCCGTGGCCGTGCTGGGCGGCACCGCGGCCTGGTTGTTCCTGTCCCGCGCGGGCGTCCGCGTCGTCCTGACGCCCCCGCCGCCTTCCGTCACCGCCGAGCCGCAGGTGCGCCTGCGCGGCCAGGTCCTGGGCGTCGCCCCCGCGTTGTCGCTGAATGGAGCGCCGGTGGTGCTCACGGCGGACGGGCACTTCGAGCACACCCTGCCGCTGACGCTGGGCAGCAATGCCTTCACCCTGTCCGCCGTCGGCAAGCCGAAGGACGGCGCCCCGGAGGAGACGGTCAACGGCGTCCACGTGGTGGAGCGGCTGGAACAGGCCGTCTACGACACGCGCCACTTCTACACCGCCAGCGGGGGCCTGAGCGGCTTCACGCGCGGCGCGACGGGCCTGAAGGCCGTGCGCGACAGCTTCCTCACCGGCGATGTGGACGTGGAGCTGAAGGTGGGAGCGCTGACCGGCTCGGTGCTGGAGTCCTACGAGAACGCCCACCGTCCGGTGAAGGGCGGCATGCCCATGCTGGTGGAGCTCGCCGTGGGCGGCGGCGCGGTGCGCGTGGCGCTCAAGCCCGAGGAAGGCACCGTGCAAGGCGAGGTGGCCCGGCCCGGCGCGCCCGTCACCCTGCGAGGCCGCTCCGAGCTGCACCACGGCAAGTACCACGTCCGGCTGGAGGCGCTGGACGGCGACGCCACGGACGTGGTGCTGCGCGTCCGGTACTGACGCCCCACGGGCCCGCCCGCCCGCATCCCCGGCGAGCCCAGGCAGCGAGCGCGAGGGCAACGGAAACCACCTTCGGGCATCGCGCGTACATGAAGAAGCACCCGCTCACACGGGGACTTCCGGAGACCGCGTCCATGCACACCGCCCCCACAACCGCTTCGCTGGCCCGCAGGCTCATGCCGCTGGCCCTGTTGGCCCTCGCGGTGCTGTCCGCGTGCTCCGAGGCCCGAGGCGCCGCCGCGAACGCACCACGGGCCTCGCCCTCCATCCAGGACACCCGCCACTACACGAAGCCCTCGGACGCGGAGCTCCGCCGCACGCTCTCCCCGCTGGCCTGGAAGGTGACGCAGGAGGGGGCGACGGAGCCCGCGTTCAAGAACCCCTTGTGGAACCACCACGCCGAGGGCCTCTACGTCGACGTGGTCAGCGGAGAGCCCCTCTTCTCCTCGCTCGACAAGTTCGACTCACACACGGGCTGGCCCAGCTTCACGCGCCCGGTGGACAGCGCCCGCGTCGTGGAGAAGCGCGACGCGAGCTTGGGCATGGAGCGCGTCGAGGTCCGCTCGAAGGCGGCCAACTCCCACCTCGGCCACATCTTCGGTGATGGACCCGCGCCCACCCACCTGCGCTACTGCATCAACTCCGCGGCCCTGCGCTTCGTCTCCGTCAACGATTTGGCGAAGGAAGGCTACGGGGCCTGGCTGCCGCTCTTCGGCCGCCCCGCCCCCGCCGCCGCGTCGAAGCGGGACACCTCGTCGCCCTTCACGGAGACGGCGCTGCTCGCGGGCGGCTGCTTCTGGGGCATGGAGGACTTGCTGCGCGCGATTCCCGGCGTCATCGAAACGGAGGTCGGCTACACCGGCGGCTCCAGCGCGCTCGCGAAGCCCACCTACCGCGACGTGAGCTCGGGCAAGACGGGCCACGCGGAGACCGTGCGCGTCGTGTTCGACCCCACCCGGCTGACGTACGAGACGCTGCTGGAGCGGTGGTTCTTCCGCATGCACGACCCGACGACGCTCAACCGCCAGGGCAACGACGTGGGCACGCAGTACCGCTCCGCCCTCTTCTACCTGTCGGATGCGCAGAAGCGCGTGGCGGAGACGGTGAAGGCCCGGGTGGACGCCTCCGGCAAGTGGCCCCGGCCCGTCGTCACGCAAATCACGCCCGCGGGCCCCTTCACGCCCGCCGAGGACTACCACCAGGACTACCTGGTGAAGAACCCCGGCGGCTACACCTGCCACTACATGCGGGACTGAGCCGCCGGCTCACGCCTCCTGGAGCGGCAGCCGGACGATGAAGGTGGTGCCCTCGCCCACGGTGCTCTCCACCGAGAGCCGGCCGCCGTGGTTCTCCACGATGCCCTGGCAGATGGAGAGGCCCAGGCCGGTGCCCTTCCCTTCCGGCTTGGTGGTGAAGAAGGGCTCGAAGATGCGCTGAAGGTGCTTGGGGTCGATGCCCGTGCCCGTGTCGCGCACCTTCACCACCGCGTCCTGCCCATCCCGGCCGGTGACGAGATGGACGGCGCCGCCCGGCGGCATCGCGTGACACGCGTTGGTGATGAGGTTGACGAAGACCTGCACCAGGTTGGCGCGCACGGCGGACAGCGGCGGCAGGTCGGCGTACTCCCGCTGCACGGTGACACGCGCCTGCGCCACCACGTGCTCGCAGAAGCCCACGGCCATGTCCACGACGGCGTTGAGCTGCACCCGCTCCGGCCGGTCCTGCGCCGGGCGCGCGTAGCTGACCAGGTCGCGCGTGAAGCGCAGGATGCGGTGGCTGCTCTCCAGGATTTTGCGCAGCTTCTCCTGGTCCGCGGGGTTGGCCCCGGGCGTCATCCGCGAGCGCTGGAGCAGCGCGTCCGCGTAGGTGGCCACCGCCGTCATCGGGTTGTTGATTTCGTGCACCACGCTGGCGGCGAGCTGCCCAATGGAGGCCAGCTTCTCCGCGTGGATGATGCGCTTCTCCAGCTCCTTCACCACCGTGATGTCCTGCCCGATGGCGATGACGCCCTCCACCTCGCCGTGCTGGGAGAGCTTGGAGGACGTGGCGAAGGACACGCGGACCTCCGCGCCGTCGCGGGTCAAGAGCCGCGTCTCGAAGCTGTTCACCGCCTCGCCGCGAATCGCCGCGGCGATGAGCTGGTTGAGCCGCAGGTGCTCGTTCTCCGGGATGAGCCAGAAGAAGTCCCGGCCCAGCGCCTCTTCCTTGCTGAAGCCGGTGAGCGCGCTCAGCGCCTGGTTGAAGACGACGACCTGCTTGTCCCGGTTCGCCACCAGGATGAGGGCGTTGGCCTTCTCCAGCAGGTCCTCCAGGTACTTGCGGACGAAGGTCAGCTCGTCGATGAGCTTCGCGTTCTTCACCGCCACCGCGACCTGGTTGGCGAGTTGGAGCAGCACGCGCTCGTCGTGCGGCACGTCCGAGCTGAAGCCCTCCGGATACTCCATGTTGATGGCGCCGAAGAGCTGCCCGCTGGCCACCAGCGGCGCGCTCACGCCGTGGGTGCCGTCCTGGAACAGCAGGGGCACCTCGTCCCGTACCACCACGCGGTCCAGGGGCAGCGACGCGCGGTCCAGGCTCGTCTTGTCCACCGCGCGCGCCAGCAGCACCAGGGGCTCGTGCGCGCCCTCCTTGAGGCGGCCCTCCGCGTAGAGCGACGTGAGGCCTCCCGTCCGCGCGTCCGTGATGCGGATGCAGAACGAGCGCCCGGGGAACAGCTCCTTCACGCCTCGCGCCACCGCGGCGACCAGCTCCTCCTCGCCGCCGGCCTCGGCCACGCTGCGGCCCAAATCCAGCAGCACGCCCTCCGTGCGGGCCTGCTCCAGCAGCGCCCGCTCCGCCACCACCAGGCGGTTACGGGACAGCTCCGGCTCGTTGCGCGCGCGCACGGCCACCACCTCGCCCCGGCGCGACAGCGTCAGCACCACGCCCGGCAGGTCCGGCAGCAGCTCCACGTCACAGCTCGCACCGTCCGCCGGCACGCTGGCGCCCGCGAGCGTGCGCGACACCTCCTCCACGGAGGCGCGCTGCTCCACGCAGAAGCGGCGGAAGGCGTCGTTGACGGCCACCAGCCGCAGGGACGGGTCGCACAGGGCCGCGGGGGCGTCGAGCGCCTCGAAGAGGACCTGGAAGCTGTCGGCGTCCGGACCGCCGGCGATTCGCACGGCGCGCGTCTCAGTCTTCATGGGAGGTGGCCTTGTCCAGGTCGAGAATCTGTTGTTCCCCCATGTACGACTTCGTCTCGTAGCGGGTGATCTTCCCAATCTTCCGGACGATCTCCGCCATGCGCTCCGCCTCGCGGTAGATGATGTCCACCGGCTTCCAGGCGAAGTCGTCTTCCTTCAGCTTCCGCTTCAGCAGCTCGGCGTAGCCCATCACCGAGGTGAGCGGCTGGTTCAGCTCGTGCGCCGCGGTGCCGGCGAGCGCGACGATGACGGCGCTCTTCTCGCTCTCCTCCAGCCGCGTCTCCACGTCGGACAGCTTGCGCTCCAACTGCATGCGCGCGCGCATGTCCGTGAAGATGCCCACGCTGAACACCTCGCGGCCGCCCTCGTAGACGATGGAGGCCGTCATGTTCACCGGCACCCGCTCTCCGGAGCGGTGCACCAGCTCCTCGCGGATGAGCGACAAGCGGCCCTTGCCGCCGTGCTCGGGGGCACGAATCATGGCCATCACCCGCTTCGCCACGCCCGGCGGGTAGAGCTGGTGGACGGCGAGCCCGCCCAGGGCCTCCTGCGCGGTGTAGCCACACAGCGCCTCCGCGCCCTTGTTGAAGAGGATGATGCGCCCCTTCAGGTCGGCCGCGATGATGGCGTCCACCGACGAGTCGATGAGCCGCTCCAGGAAGTCCTTCGTCTGGAGCAGCTCGTCCTCCAGCCTCCGCGCGTCCGTGACGTCGCGGAAGGAGAGGATGGTGGCCGCCTCCTCGTCGCGCAGCGGCGCCGCGGACATGGACAGCGTCAGCCGCCGGCCCGAGCCCGTGCACACCTCCACGTCCGTGCCCGAGCGGGCCTCGCCCCGCGACGCGGTGGTCACCAGCTCCATCAGCACGTTCTCATCCACCGGCTGGGTGACCTGGTGCAGGTGGCGGCCCCGCGCCTCCAGCGCCTGCACGTCCAACATCGCCGCGCCGGACGGGTTGAGCGACAGCACGCAGGCCTTGTCGTCGAGGATGGCCACGCCCTCGCTGACGTGCGCGAAGAAGAGCTGGTACGGCTTGAAGGACGCCGCCTGCTCCTCCGCCGCCAGCCGGGCCGTCTTCTCCGCCTCCGTCTGGCCGCGCACAAACTCCAGCACGGAGGCGCTGCGCAGCGCCACGGCGGTGGCGTGCGCCACGGTGGTGAGGAAGTCGATTTCCCGGGGCGAGAAGGTGCGCCGCCGCCCGGTGGCGCGCAGCAGCAGCACGCCGCGCACCTGCCCGCGGATGGGCAGCGGCAACGCGGCGATGGCGTGGATGCCCCGGGCCGCCACCGCGCGGCGCTCCACGTCGCCCAGGAGCGGGTGCGTGGCGGCCTCCTGCATCACCACCGGATTGCCCGTTCGCATCACCTCGCGAATCTCCGGGTAGCGGGACAGGTCGATGCGCAGGTTCTTCAACGTCGGGTCATCGCTGGTGGCGACGATGAGGCCTTCGTCCGCGCTGCGCCCGAGCATCACCAGCGTGGCGCGCGCGATGTCCAGCTTCTCCGCCAGCCGCCGGGTGACGCCGTGCAGCAGCGCCGCCACGTCCGACGACTCGGCGTAGTCCGCCGTCAGCTCCAGCAGGAGCGCCAGGTCCTCCTGGCTGCGCGCCTGCTCCTCGCGCTCCACGTGGCGCTCGGCGGCGCACTGGAGCCGCCAGGCCAGCTCGTGCAGCGGCACCGGGGCCGTGAGCACGTCCGCGGGCTTGAGGGACTGCGCGGTGGCGAAGGAGTCCTCGCCCTGCCCCGCCAGCACCACCAGCGAGGGCGGCGCGGAGGACCGGGCGGCGAGCAGGGCCTGACCCGCGGCGAGCCCGCCTGGCGCGGTGAGGTCCACCAGCGCCAGCGAGGCCTCTTCGACGCCGGACACGACCCGAAGGCCCGCACGCGCGGCGGCCGCGCTCAGCAGCTCGCGCGCGGGAGAGTCCGGTGGCACCAAGGTGATGCCCGATACGAATTCCAACGAGGACGGCACGTGGAGAGTGGGGTCCAGGGCAGAAGGAGACCCCACTCTACACGCCTCGGCGGCTCAGGTGCAGTCTGACTCGAAAGCGCCCTGGTCCGGCCCGGGCCCGCACCAGCTCAGCCCCAGCGACAGCCCCGCGTTGAGTGCGGGTGAGCCCGACCCCAGGCGGAAATCCCCGGTGTCGATGTTGAGGAAGCCGGGGGCCTTCTCCTGGGAGCGGCCGTCGAACCCGCTCTGTGAGCGCCACTGCGAGAAGCCCATGTCCACGCCATTGAGGCGGAACACCGCCGCGCCCGCGCTCCGGAAGTAGAGGTTCGCGTCCACCACCGCCCCCGAGCGCCCGGCGCCGCCACGCACCGCCACGCCGCAGCCGGAGAAGACGTTGTTGCGCACATCCAGGCTGGCGCTGGCGCCGGTGTCGCCATGGCCGAACGTCAGGCAGGGCCCGGGCATGTTCCAGACGGTGTTGTGGTGGACCTTCACGTTGGACGTCGTGTCCACGCGGATGCCGCTGCCCTCCTCGCCGCCGCCCAGCCCGTCCCGCACGAGGTTGCGGCGGATGACGATGTTGGTGGGCGGCGCGCCCTGCCGCACCCCGCCAATGCTGATGGCGCGGCCGTTGTTGTAGAAGACGTTGTCCTCCAGCGTGACGTCCTTGGCGGACAGATGCACCACCACGCCCTCGCCGCGCGAGGTGGACGACGTCTTGTGTCCCCAGATGATGTTGCCGCGCAGCGTGACGCGGGTGCACGTCTTCACGTCGACGCCATTCTCGCGGTTCTCGTGCAGCTCGTTGTCCTCCACCAGGAGGTTGTCGAAGGGCGTGCCGGAGATGGTGGCGCCGCCTTCCGGACCGATGCACTGCACGCCGTCGCCGGAGTTGTGGTGGATGTCGTTGCCCCGCACCACCACGTTGCGCGCCGTCGTCTGGACGATGACGCCGTGGCTGTCATCCCCGTTGCGGTTGAAGTTCGAGATGGCGTTCTGCTCGATGAGGATGTCGCTGGCCCGCTCGCACACGTTGACGCCCGCGCCGGCGGTGCCGTTCTTCAACGTGGAGCCGCGCAGCACGCCGTGGTGCGAGCCCACGCCGCGGAAGAGCACCGCGAAGGAGGCGCTGCCCGCCGCGTCGATGGTGAGCCCCTCGATGCTCCAATACGCGCCGCGCACATCCACCATGGCGGAGCCGCTGCCGGACGGCTTGAGCACCGGCTTGGCGTCCGGCGCGGCCCGGAGCGTGAGCAGGGCGGAGGACGAGCCGCCCTTCTCCTCGAGCTTGAGGCGCTCCGAATAGGTGCCGGTCTTCAGGTAGACGGCCTCGCCCGGACGCACCAGCTCCAGCGCGCGCGACACCGTGCGCAGCGGCGCCGTCTCCGTGGCGGACGCGCCGTCACTGCCGTTGGGCGCCACCCAGAGGATGCGCGAATAGCGGGGCGGCGGCTCGGGTTCCGGTTGGGGCTCGGGCGTCGGGTCGGGCGGGGGCTGCGGCTCGGGGGACGGCTCTGGCTCGGGGTCCGGATGAGGAGGCGGATCCCCGGGGATTTCGACGATGACGGGCGGAGGCTCGGGCGTTCCGGGCGAGTTCGGCTCCCCGGGCGGGGTACCCGGGACGGAGGGCGTCTCGCTGGAGCCGGGAGGTGAGCCATTCTCCTGGTTGAACTCGACCTTGCCGTTGCAGGCCACGAAGGACAGCAAGGCAGCGGAGCATAGGGCCGTGAACCACGGCGAACGATGGCGCATCCTGGCGGACTCCTGGTGTGGGTCGCGGCGCGGGGGGCGCTCGCGAGGACGGCCGCCAATCCGGAGCCGCTCGCTGTTCATTCCCTCCGACCGCGGCAACCCCTGCCTGCCGGGACGTGTAGCAAGGAGACAGGAAACGTGGTTTCGCGGGGTTGTGACGGCTGCGCCGCTTCACCGACAGGTGGGCCCTCGCGGGGAGCTGGCGTGGGATGTGTGGAAGGGCGCCGGGGATATTCCCGGGGATTTTTCACGCGGAGCGAAGAGGCGAGCCGGGGGGGCGCCTCTGGGAAGGACCCCTGGTCTTCCCCTTCGAAGCGGGGCGCGGAATCGACCGGCCAGCGTCGCTTGCCAAATTGCAGGGCTCGGCCGCCGAAACCTATGTTCCCGCCTTTCGCATGAAGAAGAGTTCCTCCTCGAAGAAGCCTTTGACGCGCGCGACGCCCGCCACCCTGGCGACGAAGCTCGCCGTGCCTCGCGCCAAGCGGGCGTTCGTCGACGACGGAGACACGCGGTTCGCCGAGGTCATCGCGCTCATCGAAGTGGCCCGACGACGCGCGCACCAAGCGGTGAACACGGAGCTGGTGACCCACTACTGGGAGCTGGGCGAGTACATCAGCCGGAAGATCGCCAGCGCGGAGTGGGGCGACGGCATCGTCGAGGAGCTCGCCGCGGATCTCGCGAGGCGCTACCCGGGTGTCCGGGGCTACACGCGCCCGAACCTCTTTCGGATGCGCCAGTTCTACGAGGCGTACCGGTCGAACCGAAGAATCTCACCACTGGTGAGACAACTGCCGTGGACACACCACCTCATCATCCTCAGCCAAGCCAAGCCCCTCGATACACGCGAGTTCTACATTCTCGCTGCCATCAAGGAGCGCTGGCCCAAGCGGGAGCTCGAACGGCAGATCCGCTCGGGCGCCGTTCTTCGCGAGGCACGCGCCACGAAGAAAGTCTCGCCAGCGGTGAGACAAACTCACCCGACGGCAATCGACGAGTTCAAGAACGTCTACAACATCGAGTTTCTCGGCCTCGCCGCCGATCACTCCGAAGCCGACCTCCACGACGCCCTCCTTCGGAACCTTGGCCGCTTCCTCACTGAGTTGGGACGCGACTTCTGTTTCGTCGGCTCGCAATATCCGGTGCAGGTCGGCAGCCAAGACTTCGTGATCGACCTCGTCTTCTTTCACCGTGGCATTCAGTGTCTCGTCGCCTTCGAGTTGAAGGTCGACAAATTCAAGCCCGCCGATCTCGGACAGCTCTCGTTCTACGTCGAGGCACTTGACCGTGACGTGAAGAAGCTCCACGAGCGGCCGTCGATCGGCGTGCTCCTCTGCGCGACGAAGGACGACGAGGTCGTCGAGTACGCTCTTGCCCGGACAACGTCGCCAACGCTCGTCGCCGAGTACCAGACGTTCCTGCCGTCCAAGGAGCTGCTGCGGGCGAAGCTCCACGAGTTGTACTCGCAGCTCGCGCCGGAGGCAGAGCGAACTGGCCCGCGCCACCAGCGACCGCAGGTAGGGCGTTCCGCACGAAGCCATCGGCGCAGTCCTTGAGCAAGCCCCCTACCCAGCGGCGGAGCCGTCGGCCAGGGAGCAAGGGAATGCTCAGACGCGAGGGTGTCGGTGAAACCTTCGTCGATGGGGAGGCACGAAGGTGCGCCCCCTAACCAAGCCTGTGCGCTGTCCACCCACCGACTCCCCCCATTGAAGGAAGGATGATGGGCGCCATCTCCAGTCCGGCATATCCCGGAATAACTGCGGTGACTGAGGCTCCTCGTGTTGGCCGTCGCCATTCCAGGCGAGAGTGCCGAGCGCGAGTTCACGAAGGGCTTCCTTCAGGGCGGCAGGGCGTACCTTGACGTCAGGAGGAGCGCGCGGGATATGAGCCGCCTTCCACCCGCAGTCAGGAGACGCCTTGGACATCTTCAAGGAATTCACCTTCGAGGCCGCGCACCGGCTTCCCAACGTGCCGCCGGGGCACAAGTGCAGCCGGCTCCACGGCCACAGCTACCGGGTGGAAGTCCACGTGCGAGGCCCCGTGGGCGAGCAGTCCGGGTGGGTGATGGACTTCTCGGACATCAAGGAGTCCTTCGAGCCCGTGCGGCTCAAGCTGGACCACTACTACCTCAACGAGATTGAGGGCCTGGAGAACCCCACCAGCGAGAACCTGTCGCGGTGGATCTGGAAGCGCCTGCGTCCAGGCCTTCCCCTGCTCAGCCGGGTGGTCGTCCGTGAGACGTGCACCAGCGGCTGCATCTATCAGGGTGAAGACGACTGAGCCGGCCCCTCCCGGCGCTGGCTCCCAGAGGGGTGTGTCATGAATGTACTGATTACCGGCGCCACCGCGGGATTCGGGTTGGCCATGGCCCGGCGCTTCATCCAGGACGGGGCGCGCGTCATCGCCACCGGGCGCCGCACCGAGCGGCTGGAGGCCCTGCGCGCCGAGCTGGGCGAGCGGGTGCTCCCCCTGACGCTCGACATCACGGACCGTGAGGCCGTGGAGCGGACCGTCCGCTCGTTGCCCGCTGACTTCGCGGACGTGGACGTGCTGGTCAACAACGCGGGCCTGGCGCTGGGGTTGGACCCCGCGCAGTCGGCGCGCTTGGAGGACTGGGACACGATGGTGGACACCAACGTGAAGGGGCTCCTGTACTGCACGCACGCGGTGCTGCCCGGCATGGTGGCGCGCAACCGGGGCCACGTCATCAACATGGGCTCGGTGGCAGCGGAGTGGCCCTATCCGGGTGGCAACGTGTACGGCGCCACCAAGGCCTTCGTGCACCAGTTCAGCCTCAACCTGCGCGCGGACCTCCATGGCACCGCGGTGCGGGTAACGGACATCGAGCCGGGGCTCGTGGGCGGCACGGAGTTCTCCAGCGTCCGCTTCAAGGGCGACGACACGCGCGCCGCCTCCGTCTACGCCAACACCCAGGCGCTGACGCCCGAGGACATCGCGGACGCGGTGCACTGGGTGGCCACCCGGCCCGCGCACGTGAACATCAACGTCATGTCGTTGATGCCGGTGTCACAGTCCTTCGGACCGCTGCCGGTGAAGCGGCAGGGCTGAGCCGAGAGGACCTCTGGGGTTTTCTACTCCCCGAAGGATGTCAGAGGTATGGCGCATGCTCGACACATGAGCGAAGCCATCCACGGACAAGAAGCGGTGCGACTTGCGAGGCCCCAGGCATGGCCGCATCCTGGGGGCATGGGTGACAAGCCACCGCCAGAGCAGGTGTACGAGGCGTTGGAGCGCCTCCCCCCGCATGTCGTCGGAGAAATCATCGAGGGTGAGCTGCATGTCAGCCCCCGTCCGAGGATGATGCACGGTAGGGCGGCCATCCGGCTCGGCCAACAACTGGCGCCGTTCGACCTGGAGCTCGGAGGGGAAGGCCCGGGCGGATGGGTCATCCTCCCTGAGCCAGAACTGCACCTCGGTGGCAACGTGCTCGTGCCCGACCTTGCCGGGTGGAGACGCGAGCGCATGCCGGAGATTCCAGACGTGGTGGGCGTGGAGCTTGCCCCCGACTGGCTCTGCGAGGTCCTGTCTCCGTCGACCGAAGCCGTGGACCGGTCTCGGAAGATGACGCTCTACGCCCGCGAGGGCGTGAACCATCTGTGGCTCGTGGACCCGCGCATCCAGCTCCTCGAAATCTACCGGCGGGAACGAGAGCGCTGGCACCGGCTGGGTGCACATACGGGCAGCGCCACCGTTCATGCCGAACCTTTTGAAGCAGGCAAGTTGAAGCTTGGTTCACTTTGGGAGCGATGAGGCCCTGGTGGCGGCGCGCGTTGGGATAACCTGCCGCCCATGAGTCAGCCGGAACGACCGCCGCCGTCCCAGGGGCTCCTCGCCCGCGGCCTGAAGCTGTTGGGCCACCTCACCCACCCGGACACGCGCACCGGCAAGGTGTTCACCCGCGCCGAGCAGGGACTCACCCGCGCCGCCGCGAAAGTCACCGAGAGCCCCGCCTACCTGCGCGTCAGCGGCTCCCTCATGCGCCAGGGCTTCAACGCGCGCATCCGCCGCAACGGCCTGGTGGAGGGCGCCCTGCGCACGCTGCGCCTGCCCACCACGTCCGAGGTGGAGAACCTGCGCGATCAGCTCCGCCGGATGAACGACCAGGTCGAGGCGCTCGGCACCCAGTTGGAGCTGGTGGTGGACCTGCTCCACCGCCAGGAAGTCGCGGAGCCCGAAGCCAAGCCCGAGTCCCCCGAGCCCACCCCCAAGGAGCGCGCGCCCTCCAAGCGCCGCCGCTGACATGCCCGCGTCCACGCCCCAGCGTCTTCGCTCATTCGTCACCGGCCAGGTCGAGCTGACCCGCGCCGTCGCGCACGCGCTCAAGTCGCGGCCCTTCAATCCGTACCCGTACCTCAAGCCCTTCATCGAACGGGCCTCCGGCGTCCGCGAGCCCCCCGTCAGCGCCACCCCGCACACCGTCGTGTACACGCGCGGCAGCATGCGGCTCTTGCGCTACGCGGCCCCGCGGCGGCGGCACCGCACGCCCATCCTGTTCGTCTATTCGCTCATCAATCGCTGGTACATCCTCGACTTCCTGCCGGGGCGCAGCCTCATCGAGCACCTCACCCGTGAGGGCTACGACGTCTACGCCATCGACTGGGGCGTGCCCGGCCAGGACGAGGAGCGGCTCACCTGGGATGACCTGCTCGGCGGCCTCATCCAGACGGCGGTGCGGTGGACGCTGCGCGTGAGCAAGAGCCGGGAGCTGACGCTCTACGGCTACTGCATGGGCGGCACCATGGCGCTGGCGTACACCTCGCTGTACCCCGAGGGCGTCCGCAACCTGGTGGCCCAGGCCACGCCCGTGGACTTCAGCAAGGGCGGCCTCTACACGCTGTGGACGTCCGCCAACCACTTCGACGTGGACTCACTGGTGGACGCCTACGGCAACGTGCCCACGCCCGTGCTGGAGAGCGGCTTCCTGATGGCCGCGCCGGTGCAGCGCCTCACCCGCTGGCTGGAGGTGTGCCGCCGCATCGATGACCCGGACTTCGTCACCACGTTCCTCGCCATGGAGCGCTGGGGCGCCGACCCCGTCCCATTCCCGGGCGAGGTCTACCGGCAATACATCAAGGACTGCTACCAGCAGAACCTGTTCCCCCAGGGCCTCATGGAAGTGGGCGGCGAGCGCGTGGACCTGAGCCGCATCCAGTGCTCCATCCTCAACGTCATCGCCGAGCACGACACCATCGCGCTGCCCGCCATGAGCGAGCCCCTGCCGTCGCTGGTGGGCTCGAAGGACGTCGAGACGCGGCGCTACCCCGTGGGACACATCGGCCTGTCCGCCTCGAGCAAGGGCTCGACGCAGGTGTGGCCCTCCATTTCCGCGTGGATCGCCGCGCGCTCGAAGCCGATGGAACCATGAACGTCGCGTCCGACACCGACACCGAAGCCCGGGGCGTGCAGGTCCGTGAAGGCGTCCTCCACTTGAGGGATGGCCGGCGGCTGGCCTACGTCGAGTCCGGGGACTTGAGCGGAACGCCCGTGTTCTTCATCCACGGCAACCCAGGCTCGCGCCACATGCGCCACCCGGATGACCGGCTCACCCATGCGCTGGGCGTGCGCCTCATCGCTCCGGACCGGCCAGGGTATGGCCTGTCGGACTACCAATCCGGCCGCACGCTGCTCGACTTCCCCAATGACTTGGAGCAGCTCGCCAACGCGCTGAAGATTGACCGCTTCGCCCTCTTCGGCGTGTCCGCGGGAGGGCCCTACGTGGCCGCGTCCGCGTGGAAGCTGGGTGAGCGCATCACCCGCGCGGCGCTCGTCTCGGGCGCGGCGCCGCTCGCGCGGCCAGGGGCCATGGCGGGGGTGAACCGGGACTACCGCACCGCGTACGCCATGGCCGCGTGGCCGGAGTGGCTGCTGCATCCGATGATGGCCATGCACGACCGGCAGGTGCGCGCGAATCCCGCGCGGGCGCTCGCGGGCCTGCGCTCCCAGGCGTCGGCGGATGACCGCACGGTGCTCGCGGACCCTCGCATCGCCGCGCAGGTGCAGGGCTGGCGCTACGAGGCCACGCGCAAGGGCGTCGCGGGCATGCGGCGCGAGGCGCACATCCTCGCGCAGCCGTGGAACGTCCCCTTGGAGGAGATTCGGACCGAGGTGGACCTCTGGTACTGGGAGGGCGACAGCATCGTCCCGCCACAGATGGGGCAGTACCTCGCCGCCCGGATTCCGCGCGCGGTGCCCCGCTTCCACCCCGGCGGCGGGCACTTCTCCCTCTACTCGCACTGGACGGACATCCTCTCCGCCCTGCTGCGTTCAGCGGACTGAGACCGGCGTCCCGCGCTCAGGCCGCGCGGGACTGCTCCTCCTGGCTGACCGGCGGCGCGGGCGGGGCAATGGGTTCGCCATTCTCTCCCAGCACCACGGGGGCGATGCCCAGCTTGCGCTCCACGAAGGCGTGGCCCAGGTAGATGAAGGGCGTCAGGCCCACCGCGACCAGCACCTTCACCACGTACGACGTGTAGATGATGCTGATGATGGTGTCGTTGGGCAGCACGCCCGTCCACGCCACGTACTGCACCACCACCGTGTCGATGAGCTGCGACACCAGCGTGGAGCCCGTCGCGCGCACCCACAGCAGGCGGTTGCGCGTCAGCCGCTTGAGCCCGTTGAAGATGGCGATGTCGCAGAACTGGCCGACCAGGTACGCAATCATCGACGCGATGAGGATGCGCTGCGAGCCGCCGAACACGTTGTTGAACGAGTTCTCCACCGCGCCCGTGTAGCCCTCCGCGCGCGTCAGCGGCGCCCACGGCACCTGCACCGCGATGGCAATCACGATGAAGGCGAAGATGGCCATGAAGAAGCCCACCCACGTCACGAAGCGGGCGGCTTTCTTCCCGTAGAACTCGTTGAGGATGTCCGTGAGGAGGAACGTCACCGGGAAGGGCAGCATGCCGATGGACATCACCGCCACCACCGGCCCCACCTGCGCCTCGAACAGCTTCACCCCGATGATGTCGCCCACCACCAGGGAGGTGACGAACACTCCCGCCAACACCACGAAGAGCTGTAGCCGTCTGTCGAGGAGCATCCTGCCGTCCTTGTGAGCCGAGGCCGCGTCATACCGCGCCTCACTCCCGCAGCAGTAGCCCCCCGTCCAACACCAGCTCGGAACCGGAAATCCAGGACGCGCCCAGCAGGTAGCGCACCGCCTCGGCCACGTCCTCGGGACGCCCCAGCCGGCCGAGCGGATGCAGGGCCCGCAGTCCCGCTAGCTGGGCTTCCTGGCGCCGCAGGGCCTCGGATTCGGACAGCGGCCCTTCGCCGGGGGCCAGGCGCACCTCGCGCACCATGTCCGTCTCGACGACGCCCGGGAGCACCGCGCTGGCGCGCACGCCCCTCGCGGCACCGGCCAGCGCCAGCACCTTCATCACCTGGAGCAGGCCCGCCTTCGCCGCGCTGTACACCGCGCTGGTGAGGACGGGCCGCGTGGCCAGCGTGGAGGCGATGAACACCTGTGCGCCGCCCGGCTCCAGGACCTCCAGGGCCTGCTCGCCCAGCCGCAACGGCGCGACGAGGTTGACCTCGAGCTGGGCTCGCAGCGCGTCTTCGCCAATGTGGCCGGGCGGCTGATGCACCACCTGCCCCGCGCTGTGAACGAAACCGTCGAGGCCGTCCAGCAGCGTGGAGGCACGGCGCAGCAGCCCGTCTCGGGCTTCCGGCGAGGCCAGGTCACACGGCAGCGCGAAGGCCTGTCCCGGCCACTGGGCCGCCAACGACTCCAGCACCTCCGCGCGACGGCCCGTCACCACCACCCGGCCACCAGCACGAAGCAGCGCCTCCGCCACCGCCCGGCCAATGCCCGTCCCGCCACCGGTGATAAGGACCTTCCGAGTCCCCACGTCAGGGCTCATGTGATGCGCTCCTTGGGGGCCACGTCATGGGTACGCCCATCCCACCACCGGTGACCCACTGCGCCCCATGCGCTGCGCTCACGGGAGTCCACGTCATGGGTGTGCCCGCCGCGCCAAACGCCTCCCGCGGCAGGTGCTCCGGGACGCGCTCGGGCCCGAAGCAGGGCGCCCGAATCCCGCGCCCCGCCCCACTCACGGATGGTGCTCCGCGGGCGAGCCGGCCACCGCGGGCTCATCCAGCGGGTAATAGGAGTGCCCTGTCACAGGCGCCAGGCCCGTGGACGGCGGCTCCGTCTCAACCTCGTCCGAGGGGATGAAGCCGGGCCTGTCCACACACAACACCGTCTGCTCCGTCGCCGACGGGTTGTCATAGCGGTGCACGAAGCCGCGCGGCCAATGGAAGGCCATGCCCCGGGCCACCGGCTTGAACTGGAGCAGCAGCCCTGGCCCCAGGACCAGCTCGCTCTCCTCCATCTGCTGGTGCACGTGCGAAGGGATGGAGCCCCCGGGCTTCACCCGCAGCCGGTAGACGCCGTACCCCGTCCCCTCGTGGATGATGTCCACGCGGCCAAAGGACTTGTCCTCACGGCCGTACACCATCTCCTCCGCGGTGCGGTGAATCTGGAGCGACGGAACCGCGAGCCCGCCCAGCGCGAGCGGCTTGGTGACGCGCACCGTGGCCGCGCGCACCTGTGTGCGCTGCACGTCCTCCGTGGGCGGCGCCAGCACGTAACGGCACACCGTCTCCACCGCGGACTCCAACAGCTCGAAGCGGCACGCCTCCAGCAGGAAGCGCAGCTCTCCCGCGAGCCGACCGTAGTTCACCGTGTGCGCCAGCTTGCCTTCCGCCGCCGCGGCGCGGGTGTCCAGGAACAGCGCCACGTCCAAGCGCAGCGGCTGCGCCACCGTGCGCTCCCGGTTGAAGATGCCCACGATGCAATCCACCGTGAGCCCCCGCATCTCGATGACGTCCAGCGGCCGGCCCTCCGGCGTCGTGACGACGGGAGGATGAAAGGCCTGCTCCGAGCTCATAGCTGTGCGCTCCTGCCGCCATCGACGGCGATGACCTGCCCGGTGATGTACGGCGCCTCGCAAGCGAGGAAGACGACGGTGCGGGCGATGTCCTCGACACTGCCCTCGCGGGCCATGGGAATCCGGCGCAGCACGGCGTCGCGGTCCTCGGCGCCGAAGTTCTCGGGAAAGGCCACCGTCCCGGGCGACACCGCGTTGACACGGATGTGCGGCGCGAGCTCCACCGCCAGCGCGCGGGTGAGCATGATGAGCCCCGCCTTGCTCACCGAGTAATGCGCGTAGTGACTCACCGGCCGCTCACCGCCCACGTCGGTGATGTGCACCACCAGCGGGTCCTTGCCAGCGCGCAGCGCGGGGAGCAGCGCCTGGGTGAGGAAGAAGGGCGTGTCCAGGTTCACCGCGAGCATGGTGCGGTACTGGTCGCGGGAGATGGTGGCGAAGTCGGCGCGCTCGAAGAGGCCCGCGTTGTGGACCACCACGTCCAGTGCGGGCCAGGCCTCGCGCACCTCCGTGGCCAGGGCCTCCACCGCATCCGGGCGGCTCAGGTCCGCGGCATGCAGGGTGACGCGACGGCCGAGCGCTCGAAGCTCTTCAGCCAGGGACGTCAGCGGCTCGATGGAGCGGTTCGCATGGAGCGCCAGGTCATACCCGGCGCGACCGAGCGCCCGGGCCACCGCGCCGCCGATGCGGATGCCAGCCCCGGTGATGAATGCGGTCGCCATGTGGCGCATTCACTAACAGGACCGGCGAGGAAAGGCACTGCGGACCTGCTGCCGCGGAGCGCGCCTGGGTACCCCCGTAACCCGGCGCGCCCCACGGCGCGGTCCCCGTCAACCTCGAATCGTTACCGGCGGCCAGCGCTCGCCATGTGGACCCGGCCAGGGCCGTAGGACACCCAGACCCACTCCTGGACCGGCTCGTAGCGGGCCGGCACCCAGCGCTGCTCGTAGAAGCCACCCGTGCACCGGGTCACCCGCGAGCGGCGGTTGTTCCGCTCGCTGCACACCTCGGGGACCCACACGCGGTCGTAGCGGCCTTCCACGTAGCGGTTCACCGTCTGCAGCTCGTAGCGGCCCCGGGCGTGAGCCGGAGGACGCGGGGCCGGCCCCGGGTGCCGGCGAACATCGACGTGGACTCCGAAGTTGCCGCCGCGGTCGTCATACCGATGCTGCTGGGAGAACCGCGACTTCTCGTGGTCATCCTTGGCATGCGCGGCCGTGGAGCCGAGGAACATCATTCCGAAAGCCAGCACCGCGAAACCCGTCTTGAGCGCCATGTCGTTGTCCTCCTCCGTCGTCCTGCTTGAACCTTCTGACGGGGGTCCCCCCGGAACATTCAATGGCCAATACCCGCTGCATTTCCGGGGGAGGCGCCGGTGTGGGTGCGGTACACCCGGAGACACCATGTTCCACCGCAAGGGCCCCACCCTCCGGGAGCTGGCCACGCAGGCGCTCTCCTCCGTCGAGCACGGCTACGACTTGCTCGCGCCCAAGTTCGAATACACGCCCTTCCGCACGCCGAACGCGGTGCTCGAGGCCACCATCGCCCAGGTGGGCGAGCCCGGCTCGGTGGGCAGCGCGCTCGACGTGTGCTGCGGCACCGGCGCGGCCATGCGTTTCCTGCGGCCGCTCGCACGTGAGCGCGTGGTGGGCTTCGACCTCAGCCAGGGCATGCTCGACGAGGCCCGCAGGCAGCTCGCGGACGCGCCCGGCACCGCGGCCCTGGACTTCCTCCAGGGCGACGCCCTCGCGCTCCCATTCGAAGGCGCCTTCGACGTCATCACCAGCTTCGGCGCCTTCGGCCACATCCTCGAGGCGGACGAACCGCGGATGGTGCGCGGCATCGCCCGGGCACTGCGCCCCGGAGGCCGCTTCGTCTTCGTCACCGCGCACCCGCCGTCCAAGCTCAACCCCGGCTATTGGGTGGCGCAGGGCTTCAACGCCGCCGTGCGCGTGCGCAACGCGCTCTGGAAGCCCCCCTTCGTCATGTACTACCTGACGTTCCTGGTGCCCCGCGCCCGCGCGCTGCTCGAAGCGGAGGGCTTCACCGTCGAGGTGCGCGATGGCCTTCTGCCCGAGCCCTTCACCCCGCTGAGCATCGTCATCGCCACCCGGCGCTGAGCGCGCGACACGGCGCCGCGTAGTCCACGGCCGTCACCGTGTACTCCACGTTGCCGCGCGGGCGTTCCACCACCACGGACTCCCCCACTTCCTTGCCCAGCAGCGCGCGGGCCAGGGGGGACTCCACGCTGAGCCGGCCTGCCTTCACGTCCGACTCATCGGGGCCGACGATGCGGTAGCGCACCTCGCCGCCGTCCTCGTCCTCCAGGGACACCCACGCGCCGAAGAAGACACGCCCGGCCTGAGCCGCGTCGGGCTCCACCACCCGCACTTCCTCCAGGACCGCTGCGAGTTCCTGCGCCCATCGCTCGCGCTCCTTGCGGCGCCCGCCCGCCTCCATCTCGGTGAGCTCGCCCGCCCGAGGGTCCGGCCCCTGCGCCGCCGCCAGCTCTTCTTGAAGGGCCCGGTAGCCCTCCGGCGTGATGTAGCGCTTCTCTCCCGAGAACGCGCGCGGGCGGACGGGCAGCACGCCCTCGTCGCCCGCGTCTTCCTTCGTGAAGGCCTTCGACATACCGGTCCTCTGTCTCCAAGCGGGCACGGCGGCGTGTTCACGTGCGCGTTCGCGAAGCCGACCGTTAAGCTGCGCCCCCTCTCATTTCCTCGCAAGGGTGAAGCCATGACAGGACAGACGCAGCTCATCGGCAAGCAGGGTCAGGCGCTGGCGGGTTATCTGAGCGAAGCCCCCAAGGGCGACGCGCCCGGAGCGGTGGTGATCATCCACGAGTACTGGGGCCTCAATGGGCACACGCGCGACGTCGCGGACCGGCTGGCGCGCGAGGGCTTCACCGTCTTCGCGGTGGACCTCTACGACGGCCGCGTGACGAAGAACGCCGACGAGGCCAACGCGATGTTGAAGGCGCTGGACTGGGGCAAGGCCACCGCGGACCTGCGTGCCGCCGTGGAGGCGCTGCGCGCGCGCAAGGACGGCACGAAGGTGGCCATCCTGGGCTTCTGCATGGGCGGCGCGCTGACGCTGTTGGCCGCCGCGAACGACCCGGGGCTCGACGCCGCCGTGCCCTTCTACGGCATCCCGCCGGAGCAGGCCGCGGACCTGTCCCGCATCCGCGCGCCGGTGCTCGGCCACTTCGCGAAGAACGACGACTGGTGCTCGCCGGACCGGGTGGACGCGCTGGAGCAGAAGCTGAAGGCCGGCGGCGTCCCGACGGAGATTCACCGCTACGACGCGCAGCACGCCTTCTTCAATGACACGCGTCCGGAGGTCTACTCACCGGACAACGCCGCGAAGGCGTGGCAGCGCACCGTCGACTTCCTCCACGCGAAGCTCGGCTGAGCCTCGCGCGGAAGGCACTGGCTCAGTTGCCGGGCGCGGTTTCCGGGGCGGCGGCAGGGGCCTCCGTCGCCGGCGTCTCGGGGGCGGCGGGGGCCTCCGTCGCCTCCGGGGCCTCAGGCGCCTCGGGGGTCTCGCCGTCGATGGCCTCACCGGGCGGCACGAGCTGCAGGCGGTAGGCGCGCACGCCGGCGGGCAGCACGATCTCCACCAGCGGGTTCTCCTTCAGCAGCGACTGCGAGACGTCGAAGGCCACCCGGCCGTCCTCGTTCGTGACGTAGGACTCGCGCCACCGGTAGTCCTCACCCCAGAGCACCTTGGCGCCCTTCACGGGCTGGTTCGTGTCCGCGTCCAGCACGACCAGCTCCACGGGCGTGCCCGCCGCAATCGACGCGCCCTCGGGCTGCATGATGTCGCGGTAGAACGGCCGCTGCGTCACGCAGCCGGACAGCAGGGAAGAGGTGACGAGGGCAAAGGTCAGCAGATTGCGGCGAAAGCTCATGGAGATTTCCGTACGGGCAGGGATAGGGGTGCTGCCGGGCGCGGCAGCATAGCCGGAGGCCACCGTCCGCCAAGTCCGGCGCGCATCTTCTGGGGGGAGGCGGCCGGTATCCAGGGACTCCGCGAGTATTCCGGACGGGGAAATCCAGGGCCCGGCAGGTGGCCCGCCCTGCGGTGCGCCCGGCGGCCCTTCCGTACACCCTCTGGCGTCACAAACTCATGACCACGGGCACTCGTTGACCCGCCCTCGTGGGAGGAATCCAGACATGCCTGAACACATCATGACGCAGGACCCGGAGAAGGCCCTCTCCGGACCGCAGACGCGCTACGAGTACGTCCGCCGGGAAATCCCTGCGGACCTGACGTTCAAGCCCGACACCATCAACCCAGTCCACAGCCGCTTCATCGTCAGCGCGGTGGTGATGGTGCTCACCAGCCTGGCCCTCTTCTTCCTGCCCATGTTCAACGGGCTGCTGGCCGGCGCGTTCGGCGGCTTCCACGCCCGGCGGATGTCACGGGCGCTCGCCGCCGCCGCCTTCGCCTCGGTGGCGGTGCCCGCCGCCATCGCCTTCTTCCTCTTCATTGGCACGGCCACGCAGAGCCACCTCTTCTGGGGCCTGGGCTTCTGGGGCTACACGGCCCTCTACGTCATCGGCACCTTCATCGGCGCGGCCACGGGCGCGGTCAGCAGCCCGTTCTGGGCAGGCGGCGACTCCCGCGCGCCCGCCTTCCTCAGCGTACCTCGAGGCCGAGAGCCAGACGCCGCTCCGCCGAGCCGTCCAGCCACGACGTAGCGGCCGGGGGCGCCACCCACCCTTCCCAGCGGACCTGGGCGCGCGGAGTGAGCAGGAAGCCGAAGGGCCCCGCGCGCCCCAGCCACAGCTCTATCTGGAGCGTGGCGCCCGCCTCGTGGGTGAAGTGGTCATCCCCCACGCGCCAGGTGGGCGCATAGGCCGCCTCCAGGCGCACCGCGTTGGCCCCGGAGCCCGGCAGCCCCGTGCGGTGCGCCACCGAGAGGCGCGGCCCGGCGGCGGGCGTCAGCAGGTCTCGCCGCCAGTGCAGGAGCGCGAGGCCGCCGAGGCCCACGGCGGTGTAGCGCGAGAAGCGCGCGTTCTCGTCCAGCACCACCAGCGCCTCGGCCTGGACAGTCGCGCGGTAGGGTAACATCCGCGCATCGCTCGACGACACGCGCGCCTCCGCGCCCCAGCCCAGGGCGTCCCAGAAGGAATCCCGAAACTGGGGGAGCTCCCGCAGCAGCGTGCGGTAGCCCAGCAGCGTCATGTCGGAGACCGCCACCTTGGGCACGCCCCAGCGCGGCGCGAAAAGCAGCTCTCCGTCGAGAACCCGCAGCTCGCTGCTCGGCTGGAAGCCGTGAAGCCGCGCATCGCCCAGCGCCTCGGACATGGCCGAGGTGCGCAGGCCCAGCAGCGGCCTGACACCGCCCGCCACGGGGAAGTCCATGCCCACCGTCAGGGCGAGCCGCGCCGCGCCGGACTCCCGCAGCGCGCTCTGCGCCCAGGTGGTCTCCGCCGCGACCTTTCGGTGGCGGTCCTCACCCAGGAAGGCCAGCGGCTCCACCTGGGACAGCGGGCCGTCGTTGAGCGCGCCCTGCACCTCGGTGGCCCGCGCGAAGGTGGTCTCGGTGCGCTCCGCCCACACGAGGGTCTTCAGCTCCTCCGGCGTGGGCCGCCGACGGGGCGCCGAGGCCATGGCGTCCTTCAACACCGTGACCCGGTCCAGCACCGCGAGCCGCCGCTGAAGCGAATCCTCGCTTTCGAAGATGCGCTGGCGCTCACGCGTTCCCGCCCGCGCCGAGCCCGCTAACGGGGCCTTCACGGCGAGCAGTCGCTCGCGCTCGATGCGCAGGCGCTCGCCCTCCGCACGGTCCACCGCGGCGCGCTCCACCCGCACCGAGTGCGCCACGTAGGCGTGCAGGTGCTCGCGGACCGTGTCGAGCGACGCCGTGCGCGCCGAGTGCAGCACGTCCGCGATGACAGCGGGCAGGCCGTCGTACGCTCGCATGCGCGTCTGCGGCTCGGGCGATTGCAGGCGGGCGTGGACCTCTCGCAGGCGGGCGAGTTCGTTCGCGCCGACATGGCCCGTCAGTGACTCCAGCGCCTCCCGCCGCGAGGCTTGCGCGCGGACCGCGCGGTCTCCGGTGGACTCGATGGTGTCCGGGATGTGCTCCAGCAGCGGCACCTGGCGGCCTTCAGGGCCCTCCACCTGAATCCCGGCCAGGGTGTCCAACGTGGCGGTGGGGAGCACCCAGAGCAGCCCGGGGGGCCGCACCTGCCGGCTTCCTTCCAGCGCGCCGTTGAGCAGGAAGAGGAGCGCGGTCGCGCAGTTGTCCGTGAAGAAGTAGTAGCCCATGTACCCGCGGCGCTCGAGCTCCCACACTCGCTCCAACATGCGGGTGTCCTCTCCCGGGTTGAGCCGCAGCCTGAAGCGGCGGATCGAGCGCTGCTCCAGCTCGAGTGCCTCGTGGGACAAGTCGCCCATCGTCCCCGTGAGGAACACGGTGTCGTAGGCGCCCGTCATGCCCTTCACCACGTAGCCCAGGCCCTTGCCCTCCATGCCCGTCAGCGCCACCAGTTGCACCACGTGCTCGAAGGTGGGGCCGCGAGGCACCTCGCCTTCTCGCCAGACCGGGCGCAGCAGCAAGTGGCCGAAAAGGGACTCCGGCTGACGACCCGTGGAGGCCACCAGGAGGACCTCGAAGTGCGACAGGACCTCCCGGTCCGCCCATGCGTCGAAGGCGGGGCAGTTACCGCGCGGAGGCAGGTCCCCCAGGCCCGCTGCGGCCACATGCTCCGCGAGGGCACGGGCCTTGGAGAACTCCTGACAGCGGACGTGGTCGTCCACGGGCAGCGCGTCCGCGCGCAGGGACTCCACGGGGACGAACCACTCCTCCGCGAAGGTGACGAGGTCCAGCGAGGCGCTGCGTTGCCCCAGGGCCCGGCTGAAGGCGCCCGCGTAGCGGAGGCGGACCTCCTCCTTCCATACGAGGGGACGCTCGAAGGGCTTCAGCCAACCCGACAGTCGGCGCCACGCGTCGGTGCGACTCCAGTGGTGGGCATCATCCCAACGCTGCATCACTGCGTGGACGACGGCGCGGCGGCGCCACAGGCGCTCTGACTCGGGGTCCGTCAGCCGCGACAGGCGGAGCGTGGCCCGGTGGTCATCGGAAGGCGCGTACTGGTAGAGGTGGAAACGCGTGCGGCCCTGCGACCAGTCGGGGCGCTCGGCGGAGCCGTCGCCCAGGCCCAGCGGCGCTGCTTCGGCGTGGAGCATGAACTCCAGCGTGCCTCCAGGAGGACGGCGCATCGCGGGAGGCAGTGCGTTCAGCCCCGCCTCCACTTCCGTGACCAGCTCCGCGTCGGTCGCGGCCGCGCCGATCAACACCACCCCCGCCGCCGCGAGCGCCTTCACCCGATTGGGCAACTGATGCGCCGCAATGGCTTCGCCCAGACGCGGTGACACGAAGCCTGCCGGCGCCGCGTGCTCTCGCGGGGACTGATACGTCACGCCAACGGCGTTATCTGCGTCCGGCGTGGTCGGGCTCGCCGGTGCGGGCTCTCGCGCGGACTGATGCGTCACGCTAACGGCGGCATCCGCATCCGGCGTGACGCGGCTCGCCCGTGCGGGCTCTCGCGAGAACTGATGCGTCGCTCCAACAGCGGCATCAGCATCCGGCGTGACGCGGCTCGCCCGTGCGGGCTCTCGCAAGGACCGATGCGTCACGCTAACGGCGCCGTCCGCATCCGGCGTGACGCGGCTCGCCGGTGCGGGCTCTCTCAAGGACTGATGCGTCACGCTAACGGCGCCGTCCGCATCCGGCGCGACGCGGCTCGCCGGTGCGGGCTCTCTCAAGGACTGATGCGTCACGCTAACGGCGCCGTCCGCATCCGGCGCGACGCGGCTCGCCGGTGCGGGCTCTCTCAAGGACTGATGCGTCACGCTAACGGCGCCGTCCGCATCCGGCGCGACGCGGCTCGCCGGTGCCTTCACGCGCTTCGGCGTCACCTCCACGCGTGACGCGCCCGTGCTCGGCACGGGTCCATGCGAGGCGGCATCGCGCGCCCCCTCGACAGGCGTCGATGCCTCGACCTCCATCGCCAGCGCGAGGACGAGGCCCAGGAGCCTCCCCCAGCGCATCAGGGTGTCACCACCGCGGTGCCCTCCTGGGCCGATGTCGCCAGGAACGCGCGCCGGTCCTCGTCCAGGCGCGGATCCGCTCGGGCCAACTCACCCACGCGCTCCATCCACGCGAGCGCGCGGTCCGGCGTGAGCGCGTTCGACTCCGCCAGCGCGAGCAGCTCCGTCCGGTGAGCCCGTAGCACGCGGCCAAACACGCCCAGGTGCTCGCGCCGGATGCGCGCCGCCGCGGCCAGGTCCTCCACCGTCGGACCGGCGCCCAGCGCGAGGTCCTCACGAAGCTGGTGCGTCCGCGACCGGAGATACACCTGCGCCGCGCGGCCCGCCTCGCGAGGCGACACACCCCGCCGACGCTCCGCCGCCGCATACGCCTGCCAGATGACCACCCCGAGCCCAACCACCACCGTGGCCACCGTCACCGCAGACGCCACGTCATTGTTCGCCGAATTGCTGCTGCGCGACCGCGAGGCCTCGCCTTCCGCCCGCTGCGTGCCACTGGAGCCCTCGCTGGAGCCGCCTTGATCGCTGCTGCGAGAGGACTCCTCGCTGAGCGCATCCTCGGTCGGCCGGGAGGTGCCCTCCTCGCTGGTTTCCGAGTGGCTCGTCCCTCCCTCACTCGAACTCGAATCACTCGAGCCCTCGCTGGAGCCGCTCGATTCCGACTGGCTCGACTCCCCCGAGCTTTCCGAGGAGCCCTCCGACTGACTCGACTCGTCCGAGGAAGCCCCCGACTCGGAGCCTTCGGACGAGGCCGCGGAGTCCGAGCCTTCGGATGAAGCCGCGGAGTCGGAGCCCTCGGACGACGCCGCGGAGTCAGAGCCCTCCGAGGCGCTCAGGGTTCCGGGGCCCAGGACGCCGGGCGTCCTGCATCCTGAAACGGTCATCACCACAGCCATGCACAGCGCGCGCTTCGCGGAGCTCTTCGTGTTCATCGAACGCATTCCAGGGTGTCCATCCGTCTTCCACGTGGGCCGGCCGTCGCACGGTGGTACATCCAGTCGGCAGCCTAGCCAGCGGCGTGCCGACGCACAGGATGACGCGATTTCGCCCCTTTGAGCACGACACCATGCGCCATGGCGCGTAGCCCACGAACCGAAGGTGCGTTACGCGTTACGCGCCCGGTGAGCACCTTTCCAGGGAACCTCCACCTGGAGTGAGGCCATGACCCTGGGGCTCGCGATACTTGGGCTTTTCACGACGCTGCTATCCATGGCGGCCATCTTCCCCGTCCATGAGCCGAAGTGGTTCGGCTTCGGCGTCCTGGCGGCGGCGCTCTGCGCCCTGGGCGGAGCCTTCAGCGGTCCGCACCTGCGCTCCGCCATGCCCTGGGGCGTGGGCACCGGGCTGACCATCTGGGCGCTCGTGGCCCTGGGCACGGGAGGCATCAGCGCCTGGCTTGCCTGGACGGCGCTCGCCTTCGGCCTAGCCTACCTCGCGCTGGGAATGCTCCACTTCATTCAGAGGGTGGTGCCCTCCGAGCGTCTGCCTCGCTTCCTGCACACCTCACGGAGTCAGGCGGCCTGACAAAGGCAACCATCCTCGTGGGTTGGCGTCGGAGGTTGGCGTGTCGGAAAGGAGCTGCGCACCGGGCACCCGAAACCGAGCGCCCGGCGCGCGCTCACAGTTCACCGCGGCGGCCCTCCCCCCCGGGGGCCAGCACGAGAGTGTTCCGCCAGAGCCCTGTTTCTTGCTATCGGGGAAAACCCTGGGTCAATTCAAACCCATGCTTTGTCAGAGGCATTGAGCCCGGCGCGGATAATTTTGAACGTTCAAGACTTGTGCGGAAAGTGGTCAGGTACTGGGCCCAATCCCTAACGGGCGTATACTTCACTGACCGTGATTCGTTTGAATTCCGAGGAGCAGGGCCTGCTGACAGACTTGGAGGCGTTGCTCGTGGAGGCCGAGCCCGGGGCGGAGTCCTTGCCCCTGGTGCTGAGTGCTCTACGAGAGGCTTTGCGGGCCGAGCGCGCGGTTGCCTACGGGGTAGACGTAGGCCCGGAGCGCTACCACGCGAGCTACTCCTACAGTGCGGGCTTCCCATTCCCTGCCGCGGCAGTGCAAGCGGCCATCGAAACCCAGGTGTCTGCCTGGAACGAGCCTTGGGGTTGGTTCAATCCCGCGCGGCCCGAGCCAGCCCAACGCAACCGCGCTTTGCACTTCCGCTCGCTGGCGGAAACAGAGACAGCGCGGCAGATGCCGCTGCATGACTTGTCCGCCACCGAGGTGGGCCGTCGGCTGGGCATGAGCGAGGAGTCGTTGGAAAGCACCCGCGAGCGCATCAGCGTCCGCGCGGGCGCGACGTTCCGGCAGCTCGGCGTGGAGCACATGCAATGGCTTCGCACACTCGTCTGTGATGGGCCTGTCCTCCTGGGCTGGGTGGGCCTGGCCCGCGCCGAGCCCTTCACTGAACGCGAGCAACGGCTGCTCCAGGCGTTGACGCCCGCCTTGCAGCGGCGGCTCACCATGGAGACGCGGCTGCGCGAGTCGGGCTTGATGTCCACGGCGCTGCAAGTGGCCATGGAGGCGCTCGGGCGCGCCGCCTGGGTGGTCAGCTCCAGCGGCCGGGTGGTGCACGCCAACAACGCCGGGCGCGCCCGCTTGGAGCGTCACGACCCGGAGCTGATGGACTCGCTGCGGCGCGGCGCCCAGGGCATCCCCTGCTCCGGCCCGCTCACGATGACGCCGCTGGTCACCACGGGCCTGCCGCCGCACTACCTGGCCATCGACACCGGCACCGCGTCCAGCGCCGCCGCGCGCGTGCAGGCACTGTCGGCGCGCTGGTCGCTCACCGCGCGCGAGTCCGAGGTCCTCACCCACATCATCCAGGGCGAGACGAACAAGTCCATCGCGGGACGACTGGGCTGCGCCGAGCGCACCGTGGAAGTCCACGTGACGCATCTGCTAAGCAAGGCCCAGGTGGAGAGCCGCTCGGCGCTCATTGCCCGCTTCTTCCAGAGTTCGTGACCGCCGTCCTCATTCGCACCGCGCTCGCTCGCGCCCAGGAAGCCGTCGTGGCGGGGCCCCGCTCCGCCCCGGCGCGCGGTGGCGCGCGGCGGCGGCTCGTGATGGGAGACCCGCAGGCCGACCTGGAGCAGGTCCTGGCCATCCTCGCGCACCAGGGGCTCCTGGGCGCGGACGGCTGGCTCCATCCCGACGTGCAGCTCGTCTCCGTGGGAGATCACTTCGACTGGGGCAAGCCCCAGGAGCGTGACCACGCGTCCGCCAGTGGCCTGGCCCTGGTGGCGTGGCTGGCCGCGCACCCTTCCGACCAGGCGGTCATGCTGCTGGGCAACCACGACCTGGGGCGGGTGGGCGAGCTGGCCGGCTTCACCGACGCGAGCTTCGCCGCCGCCCAGGCCGAAGCAGACCGGGCCTACCAAGGTGGCGTCACGGATGCCGATGCCGAGCAGGCCTTCCTCGCTCGCTGGCCGCAGGTACCGTCCGCGGAGCTGGTGGCGCGCGACTTCGGCAACTTCCGCGAGGCGCAACGCACCTGGGTGGAGCACCTGCTGCGCGCGAAGCGCTTCCGCGTGGCCCACGCCGCGGGCCCGGACCTGATGGTGCTGCACGCGGGCGTCACGTCCGAAGACCTCGACCTGACGCGATTGCCCCATGACCAACGTGCGGAGGCGGGTGCCGTCGCGGAGGCGTTGAACGCCGCGCTCGATACGGCGGTGGCGGCGTGGACGCACGGCCCGCTCGTCATCCCGGGACTGCACCAGCCCGGAGACGCGGCCCGCGGAGAAGGAACCGGCATCTTCTATCAGCGCCCCAGCCTGCTCCCGGAGGACGCGGAACGGGTGCGCGGCACGCCTCGCCGCCGGTTCGACCCGAGGCGGCTTCCCCTGGGTCTGACGCAGGTGGTGGGCCACACGCGCGACAAGCGCAACCGCGCGATGCTGGGGCTGTCCCCCGCTGGGGCGCTCAACGGTGTGCTCCGGCGCCTTGTCACGGACGGGACGCGCGTGGACTACGCCCACGGACCACCCCCGCCGCCCACGCCCGGCGAGGCGGTGATGGTGTTCACCGATGGGGGCATGCGCGAGTGCCCGGCCGAAGCCTACGAGCTGTTCGACCTGGGCACCCGCGCCGCCGCTACCGCGCCGACGACTGAAGGCCGGTGAGCTTCTTCTCCAGGCCCGCCACCATGCGCGGCGACACCTGAGAGGCGGGCAGCGTCTTCGCGAAGGTGATGGCCTCCTCCAGCGTCTTCACGGCGGAGGCCGTGTCCTTGCGCGCGACGAAGATGTCCGCGCGGCCGGAGAGCACCGACAACCGCCGCGCGCCTTGGACACGCGCCAGGGCACGCTCACTGGCGGCGAGCGCGTCATCGAGCCGACCCTCCAACCGATACAACGTCGCCAGCCGCGCGGGCGGGTTGTAGTCCTGGGGCAGGTCCTTCTCGCTCTGCTCGATGGCGGGAATCGCGCGGCCCGGCGTCTCCAGCTTCATCGCCGCGAGCATGCGGTGCGAGTCGAACACCGTGCGCGCCTGGGGATTGGGCGCCTTCGCCGCCTCGGCCTCCAGGAACGTCAGCCACTCCGCGGACAGGGCCTTCACGGTCGCGGCATCCTTCGCCGCCTCGCGCGCCTGCACGCGCACTTCGTACAAGCCCGAGCGGTCATCCGCGGACATGTCGATGGCCGGCGGCGCCAGGGCCTCCGCCACCTTCGCCTCCAGCCCCTCGCGCAGCTCCGTTCCTGACGCCGCGTCCTCGGGCAGCGACAGCACGCAATACATGCCCAGCAGGGCACCGTTGGCCCAGGACAGCGAGCGCGGCGTCTTCGGCAACTCCTCCAGCGCCTTGCGCGCACAGTCCTCGTGCTGCTTGGCGCCGTACATCGCCGTCAGCAGCGACTCCACCGCGCGGCCCCGGCGGGACCAGTCCGCGGGTGCCTCGGTCAAGGCCTCCGCGAGCGTCTCCGCCGCTTCCGCCGAGCGCCCCTCCGCGTAGAGCGCGTCACCGCGCGCCAGCAAGGCCTCCGCGCCCGTGATGCCACCCTTGTACGCGCGCTCGCCGTCCTCGAAGAGCTTCTCCAACTGCGCCACGGTGGCGCTGCCGGCGAAGCGCAGCAGGGCCTTCTCCTGGCGAGGGTCGATGACGTACAGCGTGGGCCAGAACTCCACCGGGTACTGCTCCTGGAACGCCGCGTTCGACGTCAGGTCGGTGTTCACCTCCAGCCACACGAAGCGGTCCGCGTGCCGGGCCAGCGAGGCGTCCGACAGGACGTAGGCCTTCATCGAACGACACGTGTGGCACCAGGGCGCCCAGACGTCGACGAAGAGCGGGATGCCCTTGGCCTTCGCCTCGGCGAGCGCGCGGGCGTAGTCATCCTGGATGAACGGCAGGGGTGCCCCGGCGTGCGAGGCGTCCGCCGAAGGAACATTCGAGTTCGCGGCGGTGCAGGCAACGAGCCCCGACAGGAGCAGGCAGGCGGCGAATAGGCGCATGGAGACACCCTACCGCGCTCCACCCGCTCTGTCCCTGGCCGACACCTGAAGGGACAAGTGCCTGGGCACGAAGCGCTTCGCGTGCTGAGGTGCGCGGACTTCTGGTGATGAGAGACCCGTACACCCTGCGCACCTGCCTCGCGTCCGCCCTGGACGCCCTGCCCGCTCCCGAGCGTTTTCCGGACGCCGCGGACGCCGAGCTCGCGCGCCGTCTGGCCGAGCGCCTGCGCCGCGACCTGCTGCCCCGCCTGGGCTCCGCCGACGCCCCGCTGTTGCTGGTGGCCATCGCCGGCCCCAACAACGTGGGCAAGTCCACGCTCTTCAACTCGCTGGTGGGCGCGTCGCTGTCACCCGCGCGGCCCGAGGGCGGACTCACCAAGCAGTGCCTGGCCGCCGCCCATCCGGACTCGTGGACCGGACCGCTCAAGGACTACCTCACGCGGCGCTACGACACCGTGCCGGTGGCCTCGGGCGAAGCGGCGCCGGTGGACCAGTCGGGACCTCCGGGCCGGCTGTACCTGGTGCTGTCGGAGGCGGTGCCCCGCGGGCTGCTCGTCATGGACACGCCGGACTTCGACAGCGTGTACCGCGACAACCGGGAGCGCGCGGAGGCCCTGCTCGTCACCGTGGACGTGCTCGTCTTCGTGACCAGCCGGCAGACGTACCAGAACGCCGCGCTGGTGGACTTCCTGCGCGCGGCCGTGGGGCACGGGCGGCCGTACCTGCTCGTCTACAACGAGGCCACGCGTGAGGAAGTGGCACGGGGGCACCTGGAGAAGCTGGCCGGCGACGTGGGCCACCCCGCGCTCGCATGCTATCTGGCGCCGCATCAGCCCGACGTCGAAGCGGGGCTCAAGCCGCTGGCCACCGAGCCGCTCGATGGAAAGCCCGCGCTCGGGGCCCTGCTGGGACAGGCCGAGCACGCGCGCGAGTTGAAGGCCCGCGCACTGGAGGCCTCCATCGCGGATGCTCGGGCGGAGATGGAGGCCGTGTCACGCGCGGCCTCTCTCGCGGCCCAGGAACCCGACCGGCTCCGTCAGCGGCTGCGGCACGAGCTGAGCGTCGTGGGCGCCCACGCGGCACTGAAGGCCGTGCCCGCCGACGTGCTCATCGACGCCTTCCGCGACGAACTGGACGCGCGCAGTCAGTTCCACAAGTGGGTGCGGTTGCCTTTCCGAGGGCTGGCCACCGCGCTCACCTTCGTCACGCGCAAGGTGCGCGAGTCCTTCACCGCGCCCGAGGCCCCGGGCACGGACACGCCGACCCACGCCGTGGATGAGACATTGAAGGACGGGGTACGGCGGCTGGTGGATGCCTTCGCCCCCGAGGTGGCTGCGTGGCGCGCCGATGCGCAGACGCGGGCGAAGCTGGAAGAGGCCTTCGGTCCGGTGACGCTGGCGAAGCTGGAGGAGCCCCTGGGCTTCGAGCCCCTGCACGCCCACGCGGCCGACCGGGCCACGCTGTACGCGTACTGCCGCGAGTTGGTGGCCGCGGAGCTCCAGGGCGGCATGCGGGAGGAGATTCTCCAGGCACTGACGACGCTGGTGTACTCGGTTCCGTCCGGTGCCGCCGCGGTGGTGACGGTGGCCACGGGCGGCTTGGGCCATGACGCGGTCGTCTGGGCTGGCACCCTGCTGTCCACGCCGCTCATGGAGCGCTTCGTGGACCTGCTGGGCGCGCAGGTCCGCGCCCGCGTCACCAAGAAGTGGGCGGATGCCCATGGCACCACCCTGTCGAAGGCGCTCGAGGAGCGGTACTTTTCCGATGTGCTGAAGCAGCTCGACGGGCTGGCGGGCGACTGGGCGCACACGGCGGCCCAGTTGGACGAGGCACGGGCGGGCCTGACCTGAGGGGTGGAGACGCGACGCCGTGGCAACTCCGTCCGTGCGTGACCGGCGCCAATGCGCCATGCTGTGCGCCTCATGAACGGCTCGGACCCAGCCGACGCGGGCGCGTCACCGCCCGTCCTCTCCTTCCGCCACCTGCTGACCGAGGCTGTCGGCACGTTCCTGGATGAAGCACGGATGTCCTGCGAGCTGACGGCGGATGCCATCGGCGAGCTGCTCGTCACCCTGTCGCGATACCGCGAGGAGGGCGCCCCGCTCTTCCCCATGGCCTTCGTGGGAGACGACCTGGGACAGATGCTCGAACAGTTGGGCGGGCATGACCCGATTGCCATCGGCATCGGCCCCCGCTCGCGCGCCACCATCCAACGCGCGCTCAAGCAATGCGCCCCACTGGGACAGGGCCGCTGGTGGGCGCTCTACCTGCTGCGAGTCCCCGAAGGCTTCGCGTACGGCGTCTTCCGGACGGACCCCTTCCCCCTGGCGGAGACGCCGCTGGAGCGCCTGCGCCGCGTGGGAGACACCGGCGCGGGTGTCATCGGCGTGCTCCAACTCGCGGACAACATCCTGGAGCTGCGCTCGGGTGGCGGGCTGTGCCGGCACGTGTACCTTTCCGGCGCGAAGGTGGAGTCGGCCTCGCCGCCAGAGGTCATGGCCGAGCTGGCAGATGCCGTCACCGACGCCGTCTCCATGCCCAGCCGTGAACGCGCGCGAGGCTTCTTCCGCCGCGTGCTCTTCGAGGTGATGCAGGGCTCTCACGGCGCGCTCGTGGCGGTGCTGCCTCGGGAGCGCGCGGGCTCATCGCTGTTCGTGGACGGCATCATCCTGCCCCGGCCGCTGGACATCGTCGCGCTGCTGGAGCGGTATCACGCGGATCCGACCGTCAATGCCGGTACTGCCGTGCGCGCCACCGCGCAGTTGCTGCGAGGCATGATGGCCACCGATGGCATCACCGTGCTGCGCGCGGATGGCTGCATCGTGGGCTACAACATCTTCGTGCGGCACCCCGAGACGCTGACCAGCCAGCCCTCCTCCGTCGTCGGAGGCGCCCGTCGGCGCACCTTCGATGTGCTGTGCGCCGCGCTGGGCTCTGAACTCACCACGGCATTCATCCGCTCCCAGGATGGCGACGTGAGCTGCATGCGCGCCTGAGCCGGCGCACGGTTCGGCGCCCCACCAGGCGCCTCGTGTCGAGGCTCGTCACGAGGCAGGCTGCGCCTCTCCGTGCAACAGGCCGGGCGATGGCGCTGAAGCGCATCGAGACATGACTTTCCTGTTGTTCAGACTAAATGCGCGCGATTGGAGGGCCTACGTAGGACGTCACAGGGAGAACCTGGGACGTTCAGACGTAGAGGAAAACCACGAGCGGATGAAGGATTTGCTGTTGTCGGAGATATTGGGGATGCTGGCGGAGTCTTGAATTCGCCATCGTCCCGCATCGCGCGCACTGCGCTGGTCGTGCTGTCCGTGTGCCTCGCGGTATCGACCGCATGGGCCCAGGACCCGGACCAGAAGCTCCCCGACGTCGTCATCCAAGGCCCCGCCATTGCCCCGCCAATCCCCAGCGCGGGACAGGGCCTGTGCGTGGCGTCCAACGTATGGACGCGGTCCCTAATCGCATTCCCTCAGTCTCGCGACACGTACCTCGACGGCCTCAACGGATTCATCGAAGAGCCCGCCAACCGGCAGACCCGTGTCACGACGGTGCAGCGCACCGCGTTCGACTTGTCGAACAACCTCAACGACGGACGCACGCTGAGCTACGGCGACTTTATCAGCCAGGTGGTGGCACCAGGCTGCTCCGTGGGTGGATGCACCTTCAACGTCATCCAGAACAACGACGCCTTCACGCCGTTCGTCTCCCGGTTCCGCGGATACCTCAACATCACCGCTGAATTGGCGGGCCAGCCCGTCCACTTCGGCTTCTATGTGGACGACGGCATCAGCCTCGTTATCTACGACCGGAGCCAGGGCTACCAGGTCATCAACCAGCCCCCGAGGATCGGCTTTGCGACGTGGCGGACGACCAACAGCGTCACCTTCCCCGAGGCTGGCCTCTACGCAGTGGAGATGCTCTATTCGCAACTCGGAGAGCACGCCGCATTGGAGCTGTCTATGCGGACAGGCACCTTCACGAACTTCCAGCGCGCCGCGAACCAGCCGCCCATCATCAACCTGTTCACGTCGGGCTTCGAACTGATCGAATCCGCGCGCTTCTTCCAGACGGAGAACGGGACGCTCTCGTTCCCTGGTCAGCCCGACGTCTGCCAGCAGTGCAATCGCGGCAGCGCGAACGCGCCCGGCAATGGCGGTTGCAGCTCCTTCAACCGCTGCAACGCCGCGGCGCTCTGCTCGCCCTGTGACTCGTCACTCTTCTGCGGCGAGGCTTGTTCTCCCTGCGGCGAGTCCACGCCCAACTGCGCCAACATCAACGGTCGTACACAGTGCGTCCAGTGCATCGACGATGGACAGTGCGAGAACGGCCGCTGCGACCTCGAAACGAATCAGTGCACGGGCTGCAACGAAGACCGTGACTGTCCCACGGGCGCCTGCGACCTCGAGACGTTCACCTGTGTCGAGTGCAACAACGACAGCCAATGCAGCAACGGCGAGGTCTGCGCCACCGACATCCACGAGTGCCGTGAATGCACCCAGAACTCGCACTGCCCACAGGGCGAGTCCTGCTCCAATTACGAGTGCTCGCCTTGCGCCACCAATGATTCGTGCGCGGGCAACTCCTGCAACTGCTGCCCCAACGGTACGCAGTGCGCGGCGCTGACGCCCGGCGCGACGCCCACCTGTGTCGAGTGCACCACCAGCAGCCAGTGTGGCGCAGGCAAGCAGTGCGACATGCTCAACGGCCGCTGCGTGGACAGCATGCCGTCGTGCAGCACGTCGGATAGCTGCGGCCCCGGCTGCGTGCGGTGCCCGGGCGAGCGCCCCTTCTGCCTGGACGGCGAGGTCTGCGTGCAGTGCCGCAACGACCTCGAGTGTGGCGATGGCTCGTTCTGCCTCAGCGGCGAGTGCACCTCATGCACCACGAACCGGCACTGCGGTCCGCGCTGCGGCACCTGCGAGGGTGACACGCCCTTCTGCCTCTCCAACGGCTCCGTGCAGGGCAGCACCTGCGTGGGCTGCCGCGACGACGCGGATTGCGGCAGCGGCGTCTGCAACCCCGCCACCCGCACCTGTGAAAACACAGGCGCCTGCGCCGTGACGTGCGACGAGGGCACCGTCTGCAACGGCACCGCCTGCGTCGAATGCTTCGCCGATGCGCACTGCCCCTGCGGTGGCACCTGCGACGTGGCCTCCAACACCTGCTCCACCTCGTGCGCGGACAGTGGGGACTGCCTCGGCGTGGAGCACTGCTCCGCGAAGACGCTGGAATGCGAGCGGGGCCGCCGCAAGCCCGGCACCGAGCCGCAAGGTGGCGCCTTCTGCTGCGGCACCACCGCCGACGCCACGCCCGCCGGAAGCACCACCATCCTGCTGCTGCTCACCGCGAGCCTCATGTTCCTTCGCAACCGCCGCCCTGCTCGATGAAGCCCTCGCACCTGCTCTTGGTCCTGGCGCTGGGGCTGTCCACCGGCGCCATCGCGCAGCCGGATGCGCGCTTCAACGTGCAGCTCTTCCGGCCCTCTGGCGCGCCTCAGGACCTGGTGGTGGTGCAGCAGTCGCGCCCGCTGTCACACCTGTCCGTCTCGGCCGGCCCGTATCTCAGCTATTCGCTCAACCCCCTGTCGCTGATTCCCGAGGGCGGCGACCTGAGCAAGATCAACCTGGTCGGCAACCGCTTCCAGTTGGACGTCATGGCCACCATCGGCCTGTTCGACTGGGCCGAAATCGGCGTGGACATGCCGCTCATCCTGGCCCAGGGCGGCGCCAACCTGGAGGTCATCGGCACCGAGGGCAGCGTCGAGAGCTTCGTCCTCGGTGACCTGCGCCTCATGGGCAAGGTGGCCATCCCCGGCCTCCGCCGTCCCGCCGAGGGCCATGGCTGGGGCGGCGCGGTGACGATGAACGTGAGCTTCCCCACCGGAGCCCAGGATGCCTTCGCCGGTGACGGCGAGATGACGTGGTCCCCTGGCCTGGTGGTGGACTACCGCTTCGAGAACGGCATCCTCCTGGCGCTGAACGGCGGCTTCTGGAAGCGCCCGGACCGCGTCTTCAGCGGCGTCTCCGTGGGCGACATGATGCCCTTCGGCGTGGGCGCCGAGGTCCCCATCCTCCGAGGCAGCGGCGTCACTGCGGTGGGCATGGTGCACGGCGCGGTGGGACTGACGAAGCAGCCCAACGAGCCCCGTCAGGTTCCGGCGGAGGCGCTCTTCGGCTTGCGCTGGTACAGCTCCACCGGCCTGACGTTTACGTTTGGTGGCGGCATGGGCTGCGGCTGCTCCATCTCGTCCCCCACGCTGAGCTTCTTCACCTCCATCCTGTGGATTCCGGCGAAGACGCGCGAGTGGGAGGCCCTGGAGCGCTTCAAGGAGCCTCCGCAGCCGCTGCCGCCGCCCGTGGACCCGGATGGCGACGGCGTCATCGGCGAGGCCGACGCGTGCCCCGACGTGGCCGGCCCCGTGGCCAACATGGGCTGCCCGGACACCGACAAGGATGGGGACGGCGTCGTGGATCGGCTCGACAAGTGCCCGGACCAGCCCGCGGGCAGCCGCGGCAAGGACGGGTGTCCGCTGGCGCGGCGTGACGGCAACCGGATTGTCATCCTGGAGCAGCTCAACTTCGCCACCGACCAGGACATCATCCTCTCGGAGTCCTTCCCCATCCTGGAGGAAGTGGCCCGGGTGATGAATGAGAACCCCGAAGCCGACCGGATGCTCGTGGAAGGTCACACCGACTCGCGTGCGAGCGACGCGTACAATTTGGACCTGTCGCGCCGGCGCGCGGCCAGCGTGATGCGCTTCCTGGTGGAGAGTGGCGTGGCCGCCGAGCGCCTGTGCTCGCAGGGCTTTGGCCGCTCGCGGCCCCTGGCCGACAACGCGACGGAAGAAGGCATGGCGCTCAATCGCCGCGTCGACTTCACCATCCAGCCGCCGAGCGACGGCCCGCGCCCGCCCTGCCCCGAGGACGCGGACGACAAGAAGCGCAAGCGCCCCACGAAGAAGGCTCCCGCCCCCACCAAGGCGAAGCCGAAGGCGCCTGCGGCCCCCAAGCCGTAGGTGACGAACCGGCGAACTCCGCCGCCCAGCGACGGCGGTGCCACGCAGAGACGAACTCCGCCGCCTTCCGCCCAGCGACGGCGGTGCCACGCAGAGACGAACTCCGCCGCCTTCCGCCCAGCGACGGCGGCGTTACGGAACGACGAACTCCGCGGCGGTCCGCCGCCGCCCGGCGACGACGGACACCACGGCGCGTCCGGACCCCACCGCCGTCACGCGCCCTTCGGGCGAAACGGACACGACGGCGGCATCCGACGTGAAGAACTCCAGCGGCACCGTGTCCAGCACCACGCCGCTGCGGTTGAACGCGCGGGCCTGGAGCTGCACGGACTGGCCGCGCCGCTGGAAGGCATGGTGGGTGAGGTTGAGGCCCAGCCGCGCGAAGTCCGCGGGCACCACCTGCACCGCGATGTGCCGGCTGAGGTGCCCCAGCGAAGCGCTCAGCGTCGTCTTGCCCGGACGGACGGCGATGAGCTGCCCGTCCTCCACGCGCGCCACCATCTCGTCCGTCGTGCGGAACTCAGGTGCCGCGTCCGTGAGCGAGGCGCCTTGCTCGTTCCTCGCCACCACGCGCAGCTTGATGACGCGGCCCACCTCGAGGAAGTCCGCGCCCGGCGCGCGCACGTCGAGCGAGTTGAGGATGGTCAACTCCAGCGGCAACGCCGCGCGCACCTTCCCGCCCGTCGCGCCGATGGTCGTCTTCCCCGACTTGCGGACCGTCAACTGGCCTTCCTGAATCACAGCCACGTCTGGCGCGGAGCTCGTCCACCGCAGCTTCGGCTCGGACATGCGCTGGCCTTCGGCGTCGTACACCTCGTACTGCAGCTTCACCGTCTGCCCCGGAGTGCGGAGGAACTTCGTCTCCAGCGGCTCCAGCTTCATGGTGGTGGGCGTGGGCCCACAGGCGCTCAGCAGCCCGATGGCGGCGACAAGGAGGGGGCGAAAAGGAGTGCGCAGCGTCTTCACGGCTTCACGACGACGGAATGGGTGGGGAGCCGACATACTAACCCCACCCCAAGGCCGCGGTGGGAAAAGGGGCCGCGGGCGTTCAAGGCCGCACGCCCGCTTCCCCTTCCGCTCGCCTACGCCCCCGCATGCCACTGCAGCGATGGAACGCGTCCCCGGGGTCGGGGCCCGGGAGACAGCGAGAGGGGCGGCACATAGAGCCCCAACGGCTCACGCTTCCACCAGACGCCCGTGCGCCGCCGCTCGGCCAGGTCCGTCATCCGGTAGTCGTAGAGCGTCGCGCGGACCAGTCGGGGCGGCCCGTCCGGGAAGGGGTTGCCCGCCAGCAGGCCCAGCACCTCGGGCGAGCCTTCCAGTAGCCGGGCCAGGAAGGCGACGAACCACCCCGGCGGTGAGCCCAGCGCGGCGAACCACATCTGCCAGTCCAGCCGGGGTTGATGGGGCGCCACCTGCCGGGGCGGCCGGGTCAGGTCCCCCACCTTGTAGTGGAACGGATATTCCTTCCAGTGCTCGCCGTCGTCGGAGCCCTCCACGAGGATTTCCGGCCGCTGCACCGTCATCATGCTGAAGAGGCCATAGGGATTCACCGAGCGCAGCGGGCGCGCCTGGGACTCCAGCCACGTCATCCACGTCTCCACGCGAGCGGGCCGGTATCGCTGCCACCCTTCGAAGCGGCGAAGCACCTCGGAGGCGCCCAGCACCAGCAGCGGTGCGGTGACCAGCGCGGACAGGCCCGTGCGCCACCACGGGCGAGCCTCGGCGGGAGGACCTTCTGGCAACGGCAGCACCCGCCGCAGGGCCGCGTCGTCCAGCAACCACACCCCCAGCGCCAACGCCTGGACGTTGAAGAACCCGTAGTTCCCCGTGGCGATGATGGCGGCCTGCAAACCGCCCAGGCTCCAGAAGGCGAACTGCCGCAAGCGCCGGGGCCCGAAGGCCAGGAACGGAACCGCCGTCTCCAACCCCAGCACCGCCAACGTGGAGGCGCGCTGGAGGCGCGGAGGCAGATGATGGGCGTACCAGCCGCCACGCGTGGGCAGCGGGGCCGTCTCGTAATAGTGCTCGCACGCGGTCAGCTCGCGCCAGGTGCGGTCCCCGGACTGGAGCTTGCTGAGCCCCGAGCCGAAATAGAGCCGGAACACCAACAGCCGGAACAGGAACACGTCCAAGGCGGACGGCGCATCACGCCCCACGCCGGGGCGCAGACCGCCGGGTGCGGTGAGCGCTCCCAACAGGCCCATCTCCAGCAGCAGCACGTCCCACTGGAAGGAGAGGAACTCACGGCCCACGGCCGCGTAGGACAGGTACAGCGACCACAGCAGCGACACGCTGAGCCGAGGCGCCACGTTGAAGAGCAGCGCCAGGGACAACAGTTGCCCGGCCCGGCATCCCCGCACCAGCGAGGCGTCCGAGGCATCCCACCAGAACAGCGAAGGGATGCGGCGCCACCGTGTCAGCGCGGAGGGCTCCTCGCGGCGCGCCGCGTCCAGGCGCTCCGCCACGGGGCGGAGGCCACGGGTGCCATACAGGCCCAACACCTGCCGCCCCAGCGACGTGAAGGCGACCAGGAAGGTGCCGCCCAACAACCGAGAGAAGGCCCACCGCACCCAGCGGTACTCATGCGGTACCACCGCGCGACCAAAGAGCCACCGGTCCACCCGCGCCGCCCGGCCACGGTGCCGGGCCACCACCGCGTAGACCGCCTGGGACGCGTGCAGCACACCCGGCAGCAATCCCAGCCGCGCGGCCACCCGGGTTCCCCGGCGAGGCGACGCCGCCAGCGCGCGGAACAACGCCTCCGAGCCATGCGACACACGGCCGGAGGGCTCCACCAACTGCAGGGCCCTGCGCATGTCCGCCTTCGGGATGCCCAGCAGCCAGCGGCGCCACCAGGTGCCTGCCCGGTAGCGGACGCGCCCCTCGGTCCGCAAGCGCCAGCGCGCGACCCAGCGTCGGCAGAATGCGCAGCCACCGTCATAGAGCACCAGGGGCCGGGCCATCACGCCATGAGGGACACGGGACATCATGCGGAAACGTTGCGACCTCTCGCGGATGCCGCCCGCTCACCCTCGGGTGCCCGCCGTGGAAGCAAAGGGGCAAACAGGCTGTGGCCTCCATCCCCGCCCCGGTGACACCTGCTGGGGGTGCCTAGCTTTCTCCGCATGAGCGAGCCCAAGGGGAAGGCGAAGCGGACGAGCGAGGTGGTCCCGGGCATCCATCACTGGACCCTGTCCGACGACCGCATTGGCGGCGCGCGAAGTGACGCGTACGCCGTGGTGGATACGGACGGCGCCGTCGTCCTCATCGACCCGCTGCCCATCGAGGAAACCGCGCTGCGCAAGCTGGGGAACGTCTCCGCCATCGTCCTGACGGCGGGCAACCACCAGCGCTCCGCGTGGCGCCTGCGCAAGGTCTTCAAGGTTCCCGTGTGGGCGCCCGAAGGCGCCCTGACGCTGGAAGAGGAACCGGACTTCTCCTACGTCGCGGGCGACACGCTGCCCGCGGGGCTCATCTCGTTCCACACGCCGGGCCCCACCGAAGCGATGTACACGCTGTGGATGCAGCAGCACCCGCGCGGCGTCGCGTTCATCTCCGACCTGCTCACGCGCGAGGATGACGGCACGCCCGGGTTCGTCCCCAGCGAGTACCAGGATGAACCGATGCGCACCCGACACAGCGTGCAGCGCATCCTGGACCACCTCCCCGTGGAGACCCTCTGCCTCTCACACGGAGCGCCCATCGTCCGGAACGGCGCCAGCGCGCTGCGACGGGCGCTCGAAGAGGACATGGAATCCCCCGCGGCTCCCGCCCCCTGACGCCTCGTCAGTCGAGCGGACCCTCTCGCACCAGCACCTGGCCCGCCTCCAGGCCGGGATACACCAGGTGCAACACCTCGCCGGCCTCGGCGCGGTCGAGCAACGCGCTCAACGCGGGCAGGTCCGTGGCGGACACGCGCAGGGTGGGCGTCAGCGAGAGCCGACGCGCCATCGCATCCGCCAGACGCGTCAGGTCCGTCAGCTCCGATTCATAGACGAAGGAGCGCTCGCCGTACTCGTGACCGCCGGGGACTCGCCCCACCAGACGCAACGGGCCCAGCCGTGAGTGGACCCGGACGCTGGGATTGTCCCACTGGGCCACGCCCCGCAGCCGCCGCGCGCGCAGCATCTGCAACGTGAGCGCCTTCACCCATGGCGAGGCGCCCGTCCCGGGGAGCACGCTCAACAGCGACACACCGATGAACAGCCCCGGCGTCAACGAGGGCGCCGCGTAATACGCCGCGCCAATCGCCGGTTCATCGCCCGCCACCCCCAACCGCTCTTGAACCGAGGCGGACAGCATCCTCGCCGGACAGCGCAACAGCCCGATGGCTCCGGGCAACAAGTACAAGTCCGACAGCACCCAACGCGGCACGCCGATGCCACCAAAGGCGAACTGGTTCAGCGACAGGTACCGCATCGCCAGGTCCACGTTCCGCTCCGCGGGCAGGAACGTCACCGGGACGCCCAGGGGCGACAGGTTCAACGCGCCCGCGTGCTCACCCGAGCCCAGCGCGACCAGGGACGCGCCGGGATGCGCCGAGAGGAAGGCCTCGGCCTGCCCAGGCAGCGAGTCCCCATCACCCATCGGCATCGATGTCCCTCGCGACCGCCGACAGCCGGAAGGCCTCCGGAATCTTCACGGTCGCCGCATCCACCTCCGCGCGCGACACCAGGCAACGTGAAGAGCCTCCGCCCTTCTCGCACAGCTCGCGCATCGTGAGCGGCACCACGCGCAGCCCCAGTGCCTCCAGCCGCGCGCGCACCTGCGGAGGCACCACCGAGGGTGCCAGCACGTCGCGCCCCACCGGAAGACCGTTGGTCGCGTAGCGGCGAATCTCCTCTTCAGTCACCACCAGCAAGCGGTGCTCCCCGAAGCGCTCGCACAAGAGCGCATGGGACTCCGCCGTCATCACCTCCGGGCACACCATCAGCCGGTCCGCCGCGGGCAGCGGGAGCACGGCCATGTTGCCATGGAAGGCGGGCTCGCGGACCTGCACGCGCAGCACCTCGCCCGGGAAGTAGCGCTCGGCGGCCTCCAGTCCATCGAGCGTCGTGCGTCCGCCCCAGAACAACAGCGTGACGCCATCGAAGGTGGCCACGTCACCGTGGGCCTCCCAGACGCCAACCCCCGGGTCCACCACCTCCATGCCCAGCGCCCGGGCCAACGGAGCCCAGTGCTCACGCTCCGCCTGCCGGTGCGCGCTCATCATCCGAGGCAGGAGGAACAGCGGCGCGGCGCCTTCGCGAGGCACCACCTGACCGCACTCGGCGGCGTAGGGCATTCCGGTCAACAGCTCGGACGGTGACGGCAGCGCGACCACCGTGCCGCCGCGCGCTTCGATTTCCCGCGCCAGCGCCAGCCATTCGCGCCGGGCCTGGAGCGCATCCACCGGCGGGGCCTCGCGACTGCGGAAGTTGCTCCGGCCGCGAAGGGCCCACGTGCGGCCCGGAGGCGACATGAGGAAGAGGTCCATGGTGCCGCTGTTTCTACTCCTCCCGGCACCCACGCCGCCAATCCGCCCGGTGCCTCAGCCCAGGCCGCGAAAGTTGCCCACCCCACCGCGAAGTGCACGCTGGCGCACCCTCCCCACATCTTCTTCGTAGTCACCCGGGCCCAGCCGGGACAGGCTGTCCCCACGTGGACGAGACGAGCCTTCCCGAACCCGAAGCCCTGCGTTCCCTGCTGAAGACAGCCCTGGAGCTGCCTGCGCTGCGCCCGCATGCCACGCGCCTGGAACGGCTGGTGGACGACTACGCACGGGGTGTGGCGCGCAAGGACGCGCCGCTGACCGTGGCGCTGGTGGGCGCCACCGGCGCGGGCAAGTCCACGCTGCTCAACGCCCTGGCGGGACAGGCCCTGTCACGCGAAGGCGTCAACCGGCCCACCAGCACCGTCGCCACCGTCTTCGCCCCCGAGGGCACGGCCACCGAGGCCTTGGCTGGCTCCGGCGCGCGGGTGGTGACATACGCCCCCGGTCCGCAGGGACTGTGGGGCGGACAGGTGTTCATCGACACGCCGGACCTCAACAGCGTGGCCACCACCCACCGAGAGGTCGCCCGCGCGGCGCTGGAGCGCGCGGATGTCGCGCTCGTCGTCATGCACCGAGGCAGCGTCGCCGAAGCCACCCAGGTCGAGTTCCTCACGGAGTTCGCCCAACGGCGCGCGCTCGTCTTCATCCTCAACTTCGCGGACGAGCTGTCGGAGACCTCGCGCGACACCCTCAAGGCCCAGGTGCGCAAGCTGGCCTCCGAACAGTACGGACTGGCCCAGGAGGACGTGCCCGTCTTCGCCATCAGCGCGCTGGCGGCGAAGGACGGCCGCGACGTGTCCGGCGAATTCGGCGCGCTCCTCTTCCACCTGCGCGGGCTGGCCACCCAGGCCGTGGCGGCGCGCGTGCGCAGGACGAACGCGCTGGGCGCGCTGGAAGAAGTCCACACGCGCGTGGAGGCGGCGCTGAAGGAGACGCTGGCGCTGCTGTCTCGCACGCGCGCCGCGCTGGACTCGGGATTGGAGAAGGCGGCCGAGGGCCTGCGCGCGGACTTCGACTCGCGGCTGGGGCTGGCGCACGGGCACCTCGCGGCGGAGGTACGCAGGCAAGCCGGAGGCCGCTTCTGGGGCCCGGCGGCGTGGGGCCTGCGGCTGTCGCTGTGGGGCGCCAGCGGGCTGGGCGCGGCGGCGCTGGTGGGACGCAGCAGCCTGCCCGCGGGGCTGGCGGTGGCGGCGGCCTCCACCGTGGTGGACGTGGTGCGTGGACACACCCGCGCACGCGCCGCCGAGTCCGCGGTGGTGGAGCCCTTCGAGGACGACTTCAGCGCGGAGTCCGCGGCGCGCACCGCGCTGGCGGAGGCGCGCAGCGTGGCGCGCGCGGGAGGGCTGGACCCCGCGCTGCTGGGTGTGCCCGACGTGGACACGTTGCTGGAGGAAGTGCGGGTCGCTCGCGCGGGGGCCTGGCGCTACACGGCCACCACGGGCGTGGCGGAGGCAGTGGCCGGGTGGTGGCGCACCGCGCGCTGGCTGGTGCTGCCGCTCATCAACCTGCCACTGCTGGCGCTGCTGGGACACGTGGGCTACCGCGTGGTGCGGGCCTACGTGGAAGGCCCCCTGTTGCCGTTGGACTACTTCGTCAACGCGGGGGCCCTCTTCATGCTGCTCGCCGGAGCGGGCGCGCTGCTGGCCTCAGCGAGTCTCGCTGGGGCCGCTCGCCGTGCGGGTACCGCCGGACGTACGCGCTTCGTCGAGGCCCTGGCCACCCTGGGCGGGCGGCTGGGAGAGGCCGTCGAGGATGCTCTGCGCCCCGGGCGGGAGGCCGCGCAGCGCCTGCTGTCGCTCCGGTGACATGGACACCACCGGCTGACCCGGGGAATGCGCGCCGCCATTGCTCGCCATGAGCGCCTGCGTGCCGTTGTCCTTGCAGAGGGGCGCGGCCACGCGGGTGTCACGCACCGGATCTCCATAACCCGCGATGCGCGCGGGCACGGACGGGTTGTTCCAACCCTTGCCGCTCTCACGTGCCACCTTGAAGTGCAGGTGCGCGCCGCAGGCCCAGCCGGTGGAGCCGGAGAAGCCGATGAGCTGCCCTTCCTTCACGACGTCGCCGGGCTTCACCACCACGGCGCTGAAGTGGAGGTACTGCGTCTCCAGCCCGTCACCATGCGAGATGACGACGTAGTTGGCGTGCTTGGCGAACTGCTCGCCGCAGCCACCCTGCGTGCTGTCACCGCGCGCCAGGCGCACCTTGCCGTCGCGCGCGGCGACGATGGGCGTGCCATCCGGCATGCGGAAATCCCACGCATGGGTGTCGTTGTGTTGATGACTTCCCGTGTCGTGTCCCTGGCTCACCGTGTGGATGCGCCCACATGCGAAGGGGACACCCACCTCGGGTACGTCGTCCGCGACCGTGGCGGGAGAGGAAGGAACTGCGGGGGCCGAAGCCAGGAGAGAACCAAGAAGAAGGGCAGAAAGGTTCATATCGGGGCGGGGCGGAAACGACGGCAAGTGGCGCGGGTATTTCCCTGCGAATTTTCCCGGCGCCTGTCTGCTGGACGACGCGGTGGGCTTCGGCACGCCCACCGTCCTGGAGGGATTCATACCCGAGTCCCAGGGGAAAACCGCGCGGGAAGCCGGCAGGCCCCTGCCCTCCCTCTTGGTGGGCAAGCAGGCTCGGAATCGATTCTCACGCGCCCACTTCCGCCGAGGCCCCACCGTGTACGGGGACAGGTGATGGACACCGCCCCTGTGAGGATCATCCGCCCCTGGCTTCAACAAAGTGACTGGTCACTCACTAAGTTCGAGATTATCCTCCAGGACGAATGGCCGCGAAGAACACTCCATCGGACAAGGCCCCCCGCCCCGTCCGCCGCACGCAGCAGGAGCGCCGGGAGACGACACGGCGCAAGCTGCTGGACGCCACCATCGAGACGCTGGTGGAGCAGGGCTACGCCCGCCTGACGACGGTGGAGGTATCGAAACGTGCGGGCCTGTCGCAGGGCGCGCTCTTCACCCATTTCGATACGAAGGAGGAGCTGCTCGCCGCGGCGGTGGAGCACCTCTTCCCACGACTCATCCAGGACTACCTGGCCGGCGTGGGCGCTCGGCCGTCGGGCAGGGACCGCATCGCGGCGGCGGTGGACATGTTGTGGGCCGCCTTCCAGCGCCCGGAGCTGCAAGCCGCCATCGAGCTGTACGTCGCCGCGCGCACGGACGCGGAGCTGCGCGTGGCGTTGGCCGCGGTGGACGGGCCGCACCGGGAGAACCTGCACCGCGTGGCCCGCGAGCTGTTCCCCGAGGCCTCCGAGCACCCGGACTTCGACTCCATCGTGGAGCTGGCGTTGGACGCGGTGCAGGGCGCGGCGGTGGGAGGCAGCGCCCGGCCGAACGACCCGGCGCACCGCCGCATGCTGGACGCGCTCACGCAGTTCATGCGCAACGCCTTCCTCCCCGCGCTGGGGCGGCCTCGCCGCCGCGCGCGGGCCTGAATTCGCAGCGAAGCCAAGGAGGCCCCACCATGGACGCACCCCACATCCCCGACCTCATCGCCCTCGCGATTCCCGTGTTCGCCCTCACGGTGGTGGCCGAGGCGCTCTGGGTGAAGAAGCAGCGGGACGAAGGCAGCCCTATGGTGGGCCACACGTTGAAGGACACGGCGGCCAGCCTCTCCATGGGCCTGGGCAACGTGGCCATCAACGTCCTGTGGAAGGGCGTGGCCTTCGCGGGCTACCTGGCGCTCTACCACCTCACGCCGCTGCGCATGGGCACCGGCGTGCTGGCCTGGGTGCTGCTCTTCCTCGCGGACGACCTCTGCTACTACGCCTTCCACCGCGTCCACCATGAGAGCCGCTTCTTCTGGGCGTCCCACGTGGTGCACCACTCCAGCCAGCACTACAACCTGTCCACGGCGCTGCGGCAGACCTGGACGCCGCCCACCAGCTTCGTCTTCTGGGCGCCGCTGGCGCTGCTGGGCTTCCACCCGGTGCTGATTGTCGCGCAGCAGTCCATCAGCCTGCTCTACCAGTACTGGATTCACACCGAGGCCATTGGCCGGCTGCCGCGTCCGCTGGAGTGGGTGCTCAACACGCCGTCGCACCACCGGGTGCACCACGCGTCCAACCCGCGCTACCTCGACAAGAACTACGCGGGCATCCTCATCGTCTGGGACCGGCTCTTCGGCACCTTCGAGCCCGAGGGCGAGAAGCCCGTGTACGGGTTGACGAAGAACCTCACGACGTTCAATCCCGTGCGCATCGCCTTCCACGAGTTCGCCGCCATCGCGCGCGACGCCTCGAAGCCCGGGCCCCTGAAGCAACGCTTGAGTTACGTCTTCCGCAACCCGGCCTGGAAGCCGGAGGCCCCGTTGACGCCCGCGGCGCAGCCCCCGCCCCCAGCCTCGCCGGCCCCCGAAGCGGCGCGGCCCTCCGTGTGAGGTGTTGAGCACCCGGCCGGCCGAGGTGCTGGGGATGCACATCCCCACTCGCGTCCGGCTTCCCACCCGCGCACGGAGGCGCTAAGCCACGCGCCATGACCGAGCGAGAACTGTGGGAGCGGTACCAGCGTTATCTGTGCGTCGTCCCGGGCCTGGACTTCACGCTCGACGTCTCGCGCATGCGGTTCCCCGCGGACTACCTGGAGCGGATGCGCCCCCGCGTGGACGAGGCCTTCGATGCCATGGAGGCGCTGGAGAAGGGCGCCATCGCCAACCCGGACGAGAAGCGCAAGGTGGGCCACTACTGGCTGCGCGCCCCGGAGCTGGCCCCCGAGCCCGCGCTCCAGAAGGAAATCACCGACACGGTGGCCGCCATCCACGCCTTCTCCAAGGACGTGCATGACGGCAAGGTGAAGCCGCAGAAGGCGCCGCGCTTCACGCACGTGCTGCTGGTGGGCATCGGCGGTTCGGCGCTGGGGCCGCAGTTGATCGCGGACGCGCTGGGCTCGGCGAAGGACCCGATGCAGGTGTCCTTCTTCGACAACACGGACCCGGACGGCTTCGACCGGGTGCTGGCGCAGCTCGGAGAGCGGCTGTCGGAGACGCTCACCGTGGTCATCAGCAAGTCGGGCGGCACCAAGGAGACGCGCAACGGCATGCTGGAGGCCGAACGCGGCTACACGGCCCGGGGCCTGGACTTCGCGAAGCACGCGGTGGCCGTCACCGGCGAAGGCAGCGAGCTGGACAACCACGCCAAGAAACAGGGCTGGCTGCGCACCTTCCCCATGTGGGACTGGGTTGGCGGACGCACGTCCGTGACGTCCGCGGTGGGCCTGCTGCCCGCGCGGCTCCAGGGGCTGGACATCGACGCGCTGCTGCGCGGCGCCAAGGACATGGACGCGGCGACGCGGGAGCGGGACGCGCTGAAGAACCCCGCCGCGCTGCTGGCCCTGATGTGGCACTACGCTGGCGACGGCCGGGGCCACAAGGACATGGTCATCCTGCCGTACAAGGACCGGCTGCTCCTGATGTCGCGCTACCTCCAGCAGCTCGTCATGGAGTCGCTGGGCAAGGAGACGGACCTGGACGGCAAGGTGGTGAACCAGGGCATCGCCGTCTACGGGAACAAGGGCTCCACGGACCAGCACGCCTACGTGCAGCAGCTCCGCGAGGGCGTGCTCAACTTCTTCGCCACCTTCATCGAGGTGTTGAAGGACCGCGATGGCGGCGCGTTCGAAGTCGAGCCCGGCGTCACCAGCGGCGACTACCTGCTGGGCTTCCTGCTGGGGACGCGGCGCGCGCTCTACGAGAAGGACCGCGAGTCGCTCACCCTCACCGTGCCGGACGTGAGCGCGCGCACGGTGGGCGCGCTGATTGCCCTGTATGAGCGCGCGGTGGGCTTCTACGCCACGCTGGTGCACATCAACGCGTACCACCAGCCGGGCGTGGAAGCGGGCAAGAAGGCCGCGGGCGTGGTGCTGGACCTCCAGCGCAAGCTGACCGCGCGCCTGCGCGAGGCCCGCGCGGACGCCCGCACCGCCGAGCAGTTGGCCGCGGACATCGGCATGCCGGACGAGGTGGAGACGGTGTTCAAGGTGCTCCAGCACCTGGCCGCAAATCCGGACCGCGGCGTGGAGCGCACCGACGGCGCGTCCCCGGCGCAGGCGCGCTTCCGGGCGAAGTAGCCGCCCTGTCGGCCCCGGCCCGCGGCCTCGAGCATCGGGTCGCGGCGCCTGGTCCCCGCCCGCGGCCTCGAGCACCAGACCGCGGCGCCTTGTCTCCTGGCGGGACAGCCCCGGAGCACACCGCGCCCCTCGCGTGGCGGGCGCACGTGCTCGCGGCGCTCCGCACAGGACTCAACGCCTGGGCACCACGCGGCCCCCCATGGACGAGCGGGCGCAGTAGAACGCTCGCTCATGGACTTGGAGCTCCGAGGAAAGACAGCCCTCATCACCGGCAGCAGCCGGGGCATTGGCCGAGCCATCGCGGCGACGTTGGCCCGCGAGGGCGTGCGGGTGTGCATCAGCGCGCGCGGCGAGGAGGCCCTGCAAGCCACCGCCGCGCAGCTCCGCGCGGACGGCGCCGAGGTCGCCACCGTGGTGGCGGACGTGGCCACCCAGGCCGGCGCGGTGGCCGCCGTCGACGCCGCCGTGCGCGCCTTCGGGACACTGGACATCCTGGTCAACAACGTGGGCGGCAGCGGCGGCGCGGGCGCGTTCCACTCGGCCACCGCGGAGCAGTGGACCTCCGTCCTGGACCGGAACCTCCTGTCCGCCGTGTGGTGCAGCCAGCGCGCCGTGGAGGTCATGCGTGAGAAGGGCGGCGGCTGCATCGTCCACCTCAACTCCATCTACGGCCGCGAGTACGCCACCAGCGCGCCCTACACCACCGCCAAGGCGGGCATCACCGCGCTCACCAAGGAGATGGCGGTGGACCTGGCCCAGTACCGCATCCGCGTCAACGGCGTGGCCCCTGGCTCCATCCTCTTCCCCGGGGGGAGCTGGGACAAACGCCAGAAGGCGGACCCAGAGAAGGTCGCCAGGCTGGTGCGGGACGAGCTGCCCTGGGGCCGCTTCGGCGCCCCCGAGGAGGTGGCGGACGTGGTCGCCTTCCTCTGCTCGGAACGCGCACGCTGGGTGACAGGCGCCACCCTGCCCGTGGATGGGGGTCAGGGCCGTGCCTTCTGACCCATGAGCCCCCGGGGCTCCATGCTATGCAGAGGTCCACCGCATGAGAATCGAAGCGTGCTGAAGCTCTATAAGAAGGATGGCGAACGGCTCCGGTACTGGGAGGCGTGGGTGCATGACGGCGCACTCACCGTGCACCAGGGCATCGTGGGCGAAACGGGCGAGGACCAGCAGCTCCCGCTGCCTCCGGAGGAAGATCCGGACATGGTCATCGCCGAAGCCGCCGGGCCCTGGGTGGACCAGGGCTACGACGAGCCCGACCCCGCCGAGATGACGACGCTCATCGTCCAGTACACCGTCGAGGGCAAGGGCACCGGCCACGACGTGGAGAAGCGCGTCGCCGTGGAGGAGCTGCTCACGGACGCGCTCGGCTGGACGGGCAACGGCGAGGTCGAAGGAGGCGAACTCCAGGAGACCTCGCTGCGCGTCTACTGCCGGGTGATGGATGCCCACGCGGGCGTGCGCACCGCCGTGGAGGCCCTGGACGCCGAGGACCTGCTCGAGGGCGCCAGCATCCTGCTCGCGAAGGACGACGAGGAACCGCGGGCCGTCTGGCCCACGTAGGACTGATACTTCCTGTTCCGGCGTCTCCGCCGTGAAGTCGGGCTTCTACGACACGAGTAGAAGTTTTCCGTCTTCCGCGCGTTGACAGAGGCGCCGTTGCAACGTTAAGTGTCTCGAAGTTGAGATTGATTAGCAAAATCAAACCTAACTTCGAGTGAATTTCCGGCCGCCTCGGCGTGCCAGGAATCACCGATGTCTCACTCAACGACAAACCCGTGAATGCCTCGTGCGGCAGCGGGAGGGGGGAGTCCCGCAGCTCAGACAGCCACATGAGGAGAAGGACCTTGCGCGCCGTTCATCGTGACGATGTTTCCCCCCTGCCCTCTCGTTCACCGCGGTTCTCCGTCCACTGGAAGTGGATGGGTTCGGCCCTGCTGCTGACCATGACGCCCGCGTGGGCGCAGGACGCGGCCACCCCGCCGCCGCCCTCCGCGCGACAGAGCGTCCCGGCCGAAACCGACGCCATGGACGGAGAAGGCGCGGCGCTGGAGGACAACATCTTCCAGATGGCGCCCGTCGTGGTGACGGCGACCCGCACCGCCCAGGACGCGGCGACCGCGCCGGCTTCGGTGACGGTGGTGACGCAGGAGGACCTCCGGCGTGCGCCGGTGGGCGATTTGACGGACGCCATCCGTCTGGCCCCCGGCATCAGCCTGACGGCCGGCAGCCAGGGCCGCCGCGGCATCAGCATCCGCGGCATGGATTCGAGCTACACGCTCATCCTGGTCGACGGAAAGCGCGTGAACTCGATGGAGGCGGTGTTCCGCCACAACGACTTCGACATCGGCCTCGTCCCGACCGAGGGCATCGAGCGCATCGAGGTCGTCCGCGGCGCCATGTCCTCGCTCTATGGCTCTGAGGCGCTGGGCGGCGTCATCAACATCATCACCAAGCCGGTGGCGCCCAAGTGGACGGGCGGCATCGACCTGAAGGCGCAGACGCCCACCGTGGGCGCCAACGGCGAGGAGCTCCGCTCCAGCATCTTCCTCAGCGGTCCGCTCATCAAGGACACGCTCTCCATGAAGATTACCGGCGGCTTCAACCACCGCCAGGCATGGAACGGCGCGCGCAACCCGGGCTCGCCGGTGCTCAACGCGGACGGTGAGCCGGTGACGCGTGGCGATGGCAGCGTCGTCAACTTCGGCGACCTGGCCACGCTCGAGGGCCGCAATGACCACAACGGCCGGCTGTCGCTGAACTGGACGCCCACCTCGCAGCAGACCATCACCGCCGAGTACGGCCGCGCGTACCAGAACCGCATCGGTGAGTACTTCATTGGCGGCACCTTCGGCGACGCGGACACGGTGGTGCACCGCAACGACGCGGTGCTCGGCCACAAGGGCAAGTGGGACTGGGGCAACTCGGAGGTCCGCGGCTATTGGGAAGGGCTGGACTCTGGCGTCGACGGGCTGGTCCAGAACAACATCGTCGCGGAGGCCAACGCCACCGCGTACCTGGGCTTCAACACGCTGACGGTGGGCGGCGAGGCGCGTTGGATTGACCTCGAGTCCGACGAGTTCACCAGCGGCGCCGCCAGCGTGCACCAGCAGGCGCTCTACGCGCAGGACGAGATGTCCCTCCTGGACAACCTCAGCCTGCTGCTGGGCGCGCGCCTGGACAACCACGAGAACTTCGGCCTGCACTTCACGCCGCGCGCCTACGCCGTCTACTCGCCCATCACCCACCTCACCTTCAAGGCGGGTGTCGGCACGGGCTTCAAGGCGCCCACGCTGCGTCAGATGAGCACCGAGTCCCTGGTGACGAGCTGCCGTGGCCGCTGCGGCATCATCGGCAACCCGGACCTGGAACCGGAGAAGAGCACCAACTTCGAGCTGTCCGCCAACTGGAACATGGCGTCGTGGGGCCTGTCGGCGACCGTCTTCCAGAACAACATCCGCAACCTCATCGACACGCCGCGTGGCACGGGCGTGGACCCGATTGGGACCGACCCGGAGACGGGCCTGCCCCTGTACGTTCCGCGCAACGTCAACCGCGCGCGCCTGCGGGGCGTCGAGGCGACGGCGAGCAAGTCCTTCGGCAACGTGGTGCGCCTCAGCGCGAACTACACGTTCCTGGAGAGCCGCGACCTGGAGAATGACGTGCAGCTCGCCTACCGGCCCAAGCACACCCTCAACGGCCAGTTGGACGTGATGCCGATGGTCGGCCTCAAGGCCTTCGTTCGTGGCCAGTACATTGGCCCGCAGCTCAGCGGCACCGAGGAAGTGGACCCCTACGCCCTGTTCGATGCCGGCGCCAGCTACGACATCAACAAGAGCTTCGGCGTCAACGCGGGTGTCCTCAACATCGCCAACTCACGCACCGAGGATGAGGAAGGCTACGTGTTCCAGGAGCGCGGCCGGACCTTCTATGCGGGTGTGAACGCGCGGTTCTAAGGCGTCGCGCTGTCCCGGCCAGTCGCAGTGGCCGGGACACGGGGGCGCCGCGCACCGCGGTGAACCTTCTGCGCCGGGCCCGCGCCACTGGAGTAAAAATCCCGCGTGGCGTGGGCCTTCGGCGTATCTGGCTACTCCGTTAGATCCACTCTGTCAGGGAAGACGGCCGCCCTGAACGCCGCATGAAAACCATCTGCAAACTCTCTCGATACACCCACCCTGGCTTCAAATCCTCGGATCCTCACCCCATTCAAAATCTCATTCAGGGCGTTTGAAATCAGCATCAGCTCGTCCTGAGACAGGCGCAGGACCGCTTCCTTCGACACGTCGTCGAGTTCCAAGAGCTTCATAGGCAGCACCTCGCCATCTCAGGATGCCATGTTTGCCGCCACGACCGCTCGCGAGGCGCGCGGTTCGAGCGTCCCCTGCAGTATCAAGAAGGCTTCACCGCTCTGCCTGGAGTGAGGGACTCAGCGGAAAGCGGGCCAGTGACATCGCGCTCCGGCAATGACGACGGCCGGAAGACGCGGAAGAGAAGCACCAACGAGGGCACCACGATGGCTGTGCCCACGCCCAGCGCTACCAGCAACAACCGCTGCGCGCCAGGGCTCGCGGCCGCGCCTTGAAGCGTGACGTCCGGCACCACGAGGTAGGGGTGCTGCGACGCCGCCCAGCCGAGCACGATGAGCCCCGCTTGGAGTGCCGCGGCGACGCGTGCCCACCGGAAGCGCCGTGTCCAGAGAAGGCCGAAGGACGCCACCGCCGCCACCGCCGTGCCCACGTGCAGCGCCAGCGCGAAGGGCGAACGCAGCAGTCCCTCCCAGACACGGGGCGCCCCGTCGCGCGCCAGCAGCAACACGGCCAGCGCCGACAGGAATACGACCACACCCGAGCCCAATGCGCGGCGCCGGAAGTCCTCGCGCAGCGCCGTCGAGGGGGCCTCATGCGTGAGGTACACCGCAGCGAGGAAGGCGAAGAGGCACAGCGCCAACGCGCCCACCGCCCAGGCGAAGGGCGTGAGCCACGAAGAGAAGAAGCCGCTCGTCACCACCCTGCCCTCGACGCGAACCGTCCCGCTCACCACCGCGCCCACGCACATGCCCAGCAGCAGCGGCGCGAAGACGCTCGCACCGCTGAAGACGAGCCCCCAGCGCCGCTGCACCGCGTCCCCGCGCGTGTCATACGCCCGGAAGGTGAAGGCCGCGCCCCGGAACACGATGCCCAGCAACAGCAACGTCAGGGGCACGTGGAGCGCCACGCTCAGCACCGCGAAGGCCCGTGGGAAGCCGGCGAACAGCAGCACCATACCGACGATGAGCCAGATGTGATTCACCTCCCACACCGGACCAATGGCTCGGGCGATGAGCGCGCGTTGCTCCGCCTTGCGAGGCCCGAAGGCCAACAAGTCCCACACACCTCCGCCAAAGTCCGCGCCGCCGAAGAGCGCGTAAAGGACAAAGGTCCCCGCGACCGCGAAGCCCAGAATCACGTCAGTGGACATACGTCACTCCCGCGCGTGCGCCGCCCTGCCGGTGAGGCACCAGCCCCACCGCCGCAAAACCCAGCGTCGCGTCAGCACGCATGAAACGCCTCCTCGCGTGTGCCGCCTTGCCAGCGAAGCCCCGGCCCCACCACCACGACGCCCAGAATCACGTCAGTGGGCATGGGCCGCTCCCTCTGGCGCGTCACCCGCTCGGCCAGGCAGTGTCCCCGCCACCTGCCGCACCAGCAGGAGCACCACCGTCACGCCCAGGAACAGGTACACGGCGGTGAAGGTCCAGAAGGGCGCGGCCAAGTGTGGCACCGGTGTCACCGCGTCCGCCGTGCGCATCACCCCGCGCAGAATCCACGGCTGCCGCCCCCACTCCGTGACGAGCCACCCCGCTTCCATCGCCACCACGCCGAGCGGCCCCGACAGCAACCACGCCCACAGCCACTTCCGCCCGTGCGGCCACGCCTTCTTGCGCCACCGCCACCCCAACGAAGCCAGCGCGAGCAACGCCATCGCACTGCCCGTGCCCACCATCACCTGGAAGGCCACATGGACCTTCCCCACCGGAGGCCACTCGTCGCGAGGGAACGCATTCAGCCCCTTCACCTCCGCGTCCGGGTCCGCGAAGGCCAGGATGGACAACCCCTTGGGGATGTCCAACGCGTAGGGCACCTCGCCCGTCTCCACATTCGGCAGTCCGCCCAGACGCAGCGGCGCGCCACGCTCCGTCTCGAACTGGCCTTCCATCGCGGCCAGCTTCACCGGCTGCGCCTTCGCCACGTGCTTGGCGGACAAGTCCCCCACCACCGGCTGGAGCAGCGCGGTGACACACGCCAGCGGCAGCGCCACCGACAGCGCTTTCTTGTGGAACGCCGCGCCCGGGTGACGCAGCAACACGAAGGCGTGGATGCCCGCCATGGCGAACGCGCTCGCCTGGTAACAGGAGAGCAGCACGTGCGCCGTCTGGTACTGCCACCCCGGACTGAACATGGCCACCAACGGCTGCACGTCCACGGGCCCCGTCGCCGTCGGCGTGAAGCCCGACGGGTGGTTCATGAACGTGTTCACCAGCGTGACGAAGAACGCGCTGGCCGCGCCGCTCACCGCCACCATGACGCCGGAGAAGAGGTGCAGCCCCGGCGACACCCGCTCCCGTCCGTACAGGTAGATGCCCAGGAAGATGGCCTCGGTGAAGAAGGCCACGCCCTCCAGACTGAAGGGCAGCCCAATCACCTCGCCGTACTGCCCCATGAACTCCGGCCACAGCAGGCCCAGCTCGAAGGACAGCACCGTCCCACTCACCGCGCCCACCGCGAAGAGGATGGCCGTCCCCTTCGCCAGCTTCTGGCTCAGCTTCACGTAGTCGGCGTCGCCCGTGCGGCGCGCCTTCCAATCACTGAGCACCATGAGGACGGGGAGCGCCACCCCCGCCGCCGCGAAGACGATGTGGAACGCGAGCGACAAGCCCATCTGAGCCCGCGCATAGAGCAGGTCCGTCATGGGCATCAGACTGGTTTATGTCTGAATTTGTCGCAATTATGTATTCTTATAAACACCCATAGCGGAAGCAGGGACGCGGCGCGAAGGAACCAGCGTCACCACGGCGTTTCGTGCCACGGCGGTGGCCAGAGCGCTGGCGAAGATGAGGACCAGCTTGCGTCCCAGCTCCGCGCCCAGCGGGCGCTGCTCCGCGCTGGAGGCGACGCGGTCCGGATGCTCCCAGGCTCGCGTCAGGGCCTTGCGGCGCTTGCGGCGCAGAATCTCGTCGCGGTTGCGCATCCGATAGACGGCATAACCCACGCCGAGCCCCAGCACCGTCAGCACCACGCCCCCCGCGGCCATCAACTCGGTGCGGTGCTGCATGGCGTGGTAGCGCACATCGAGCGCGCGCTCCCGCCGGCGGTCCAGCTCCGCCAGCGTCAGCAGCAGCTCATCGCGGATGCGGTCCGCCGTCTCCTCCACCTGCTTGCGGTCACCCATGCCGCGGGTGATGCGGTGGTCCTCGCGCCGTTGGATTTCCACGGGCGCGTCGGCGTCGCGGCCATTGCCGTTCATTGCAGCGTCTCCCGCGTGAGGTGGTAGTCCGTCTTCAGCCGCTCCTGGGTGTGCGGCAGCGGCTTCTTGGGCAGGCGTTTGCTGCCCACGAAGAGCAACCCGGCCGCGATGGCCAGCAGCACCACACCCACGCCCAGGACGCCCAGCGCGTGGGCGATGGGCAGGGCCAATCCCAGCGCGACGAAGAGGACGGCCAGGGAGGTGAGCGCCAGCACCGCGCCCGCCCCCAGGAGGATGCCGGCGGTCCGCGCGGCCTTTATCTCCTCGCGCAGCTCCTTCTTCGCGTGCATCACCTCGGCGCGCACCAACAGGCGCGTCTCCGCCAAGGCGTGGCGGATGAGCTCCGCCGTGGAGAGCGTCTCCAGTTGACTTCGCTCCAGGCGTTCCGATTCGAGGTCCACGACACGTGCCTCCTGCGATGGCTTGGCGGACCGCACGTGCGCTTCCATGCCTGCCTGGCATCCTTGCGTCCCGCTCCTTCGCACAAGGTGGGCAGGACGCTCCCTCCAGAGAAGCCCCGGAGGAGTGCGCGTCGACGTCTGCCCGCCTGCCCGGCCGTCGCTCTCAGCGACGGCGGCGGTGCGACAGGGCCGTGGCCAGCGTCTCGCGGACCTGATGGGCGCGGAACAGGCGGTCCGCCGTATCCATCAGGTTCTCCGAGTACAACACCTGCTTGCGCAACCGGGCGGGGATGGCCCGCGTGCCCAGGTGAGCGCCCAGCAGAGCGCCCGTCAGCGCGGCGGCCACATCCGCCTCGCCGCCGCAGCGCAGCGTGAGGGCCACCGCCTCACGGAAGTCGTGCGGCACCTTCAGCGTGGCGAACAGCGACGTCAGCAGCACGGGCACCACGTGCGGCGGCAGCCCGTCCACGCCCTTCAGCTCGCTGGGGGGCACCCCCACCTTGCGGAGCTGCGACAGGGCCCGCCCCGTGTCCCACGTCAACAGGCGCGGCAGGTGGCGAACCTCCTCGGCCAGGCCCTTGTCGTGCACGGCCGCGGCCAGGGCCAGCTCCTCGCAGAAGGCCGCGGGCGTCAGCGGCTCCTCTTCCATGCCCAGCGCCGCGGCCTGCGCGAACGCCGCGGCGGCCGCCGCGCACACCGGATCCTTGTGGGTGATGACGGTGAGCACACCCGCGTCATGCGGCAGCCGCGCGCGGTGGCCGCTCTCCAGCAGCCCCACCACCAGCGCGCGGCTGAGCACCGAATGGCACCGCGTGCCCAATGACGCACCCGCGCTCATCCACGGCACACCGCTGGCCAGCCGCTGCAGCGCGTCCGCCAGGCTCTTGGGCGGCTGGAGGATGATGCCCTCCTGCCACAGCCACGCCAGGTGCGCCGCCGCGCTGCGGCCTTCCACCTTGCCTTCGCGGATGACGCTCTCCGCCGCCGCGAGCAAGAGCTGCGTGTCGTCGCTGAACTGGCCCTTGGCGAACTTGCCGCGCGGACGAGGCGCGAAGTCTTCGGCAAGGCCGGGGAGCCGCGCGAGGCTCGCGGGCGGGATGCCGCGCAGCGGAAAGCCGAGCGCATCGCCGATGGCGAGCCCCACGAACGCCGCATGGAACCTGTCCTGGCGCTCGGCGGGAGTCAGCGACATGGGGTCGTGGAGATTAACCGAGGCTCAGGCCTGAACGGCCAGTGAGAAAGGAGAGAAACGCGTGAAACATGCGCGGGCTTGAGCGGGAAGAATCGTGCCGGGACTTGACGAGCGTGAGACAACCGGCCTCGAACATCCACACGCATTCTTCACCGTCCACGCTCCATCCCTCGCGCCTCGTGGATCGCAGCGCGGGGTGGGGTGACTACCGCAACCAACATGCGCGCGGCAAGCCTCGGTGGGTGCACGCATTCGCGCACCTGCACACGTGTCCAACTCTCGAACCTTCGCGCACGGTGCGCATGGCGCACGAGGGACGCGCAGGTGGCACCAGCGCGCGGGTGTCAGCACACGCGCGCCGTCGCCTCATGCGTCATCGCGTCCCAGGTTGACGACGGCTTGAAGTCGCGCAATCACCGCCTGCGCGCCCTGGTGCAGGTGCGTGCCATCCCAGAGCGCGGGCGTCGTGTGTCCACCGTGCCGGCGCCAGTCCGCCTCCGCTTCCTCGAAGGCCACGTTGCGAAAACGCACGCGGTCCTCCAGCGCGTAGTCCACGATGTAAAGCCGCGCCTGGGCCGAAGCTGCATCCGCGATGCGATGATACAGCTCGAGCGTGCCCGAAATCACGGGGCCGCCGTGGAGAGGAAATAGTCCGCGAGGTTTGGCCGGGAGCGGTCGAGCAGGTCCGCCAGCGTGTACTTGTCCAACACCGCGAGGAAGGCCTCGCGGGCCTCGGACAACACCCCCTTGAGGCCACACGCGGGCGCGATGGGACAGGTGTTGCGCTCCCGGTCGAAGCACTCCACCAGGTGGAAGTCCGGCTCCGCGGCGCGCAGCACGCTGCCCACGCGGATGTCCGCCGGGGCGCGCGCCAGCGTCACACCACCCGAGCGCCCCGCCCGCGCGTCCACCACCCCCTGCCCCGCCAACGTCTGCACCACCCGCACCAGGTGATGCTTGGAGATGCCATAGGCATCCGCCATCTCCTGGGTGGACACGGGCCGCCCCGTGCGCGTGGCCAGATAGAGCAGCACCCGCAGCGAGTAGTCGGCGTGGAGGGTGAGGTGCACGTCAGCGGGCTCCGGCGTCGGAAGTACGGCGCTGCGCCGGGGGGACGCTCGGAAGGAAGGCATCCACGTGGAGTTCCTTCAGCGAGAGGCCGGCCAAGAACAGCTTCTTCCGAAGGGATAGCACCAAAGGCCCGTCTCCGCAGAGCCATGCGCGCCAACCCACGGGCTTGGGACATTCGGCGCGAATGAGCACCTCGAGCGCCCCTTCCGCGACATCCCGGCTGCCCCCTTCCAGCACGCCCGGCCGATAGTGGAGTTGGGGATGCCGCTCCGCCAACGCGCGCAGCTCCTGGGTGAGGTAGAGCCCGGCGGGCGTCCGGGCCCCGTGGAAGAGCCAGATGGGCCCCGAGTGGCCCGCCTCCAGCGCGTCACGGACGATGCCATGGAGCGGCGCCAGGCCCGTGCCCGTTCCCGCCAGCAGCAAGGGCTGCTCGGGCCGGCCGGGCACGTAGAAGCAGCTCCCCGCGGGCCCCTGCACCTGGAGTCTGTCTCCGGGCCGGGCCTCCTGTGCCAACCAGCCGCTCATCGCGCCACCCGGGTGGAGCCGCACATGCAACTCCAGTGCGTCTTCGCGGGGCAGGCTGGCCAGCGAGTAGCTGCGCGTCAGCCCGTCCGCGCGAACCAGGGAGATGTATTGCCCCGCGCGGTACGCCAGCGGGGTGTCCGTCACCAGCCGCACGGACAGGACGCTCTCGGACAGCGGCGTCAACGCGGTGATGCGCGCGGGGACACGCAGGGCCTCCGCGCCCGTGACTTCCAGCACCGCGTCTTCCGGTGGCCGGCAGGCACAGGCGAGGAAGTACCCCTGCGCCCGGAGCGTGTCCTTCAACCCCACCTGCGCGGCCTCGGGGAGCGTCCCCGACACGGCGCGCATCAGGCAGGACTGGCAGGCCCCCGCGCGACAGGCATTGGGGATGGACACGCCCTGACGCAGCAGCGCGTCCAACACGCTCTCTCCGGACTCCAACGGATACCAGCCGGACTCGTGCTTTACCTTCGCCATGGCGTGCTCCCCAGGTCAGCGGTTCAGGACGTCCGCGCGCGTGCTCTCCGCGATGGCCAGCACCTTCGCCACCAGGGGCGCCGGGACGCCGAGCTCCTCCAGCGTCTCCTTCAGGTGGCCCGCCACCGCGTCGAAGTGCAGGTCATTCAACCCGCGCCGGACCAGCGGGGCGTGCCCCGCGCGCATGTCCCGGCCGCTGTAGTGGACCGGCCCGCCCGTCACCATGGTGAGGAAGGCCTTCTGCTTCGCCGACTGGCGCTCCATGTCCACGTCCTCGAAGAAGTGGCTGATGCGCTCGTCCGCCAGCACCTTCCGATAGAAGACCTCCACCGCCGCCGCCATCGCCGGCTCTCCGCCCAACTGCTCGTAGACGCTCTTCTCCACCGCGACGCTCATCGTGCTCGCTCCTTCCGCCCGGAATGGGCTTAAAGATGCATTTAAAATGCTCTTTAAAACCCGCACCGTCAAATGCGCCTTCACGGACAGTGGAGCTACTGCGAGCCAGGACCTGGGCTGCGGCGCCAGGCATTGGGAGGCACGGCGGTGTCGGAAGTCGTTGGAGCGTCTGCCCGGAGGCGCGAGCCCTTCGCGCACCCTCACGGGAACCACCGTGGACACCGGCTCCACACGAGGGGAGCCCCAGCGTCACACGTGAAAACGGCCAGGCGCGCGAACGCCCTGGCCGGAGAAACAAACAGCGCGGCGCGGACTACGCGCGCGCGGTGGAGGCGGCGCCGATGCGGGCCGCCTCGCGGCGCACCGTGGCCTGCTCCAGCTCGAAGCGCGCGTCCTCGGCGGACATGCCCTTCATGCGCTCCTGCGCTTCGGTCATGCGGCGGCGGGCGCCTTCCACGTCGATGCCGGCGACGGGCTCGGCCGCGTCGGCGAGCACCAGCACCTTGTCGTTGCCCACTTCCACGAAGCCGCCCGCGACGAAGTAGGACTCGCGCCGGCCACCCTCAATCAGCGTCAGCGCGCCCGGCTCCATCAGCGACAGGAACGGGGTGTGCCCCGGCCGCACGCCGAACAGACCCCGGCCGCCAGGGACAATCGCCTCGTCGGCCTGCACCGACAGGATGCGCTTCTCGGGGGTGACAATCTCCACAGTCAGCTTGGCCATGAGGCTCCTCGCACTGCCAAATCAGAACGTAAGCTGGCGGGTGGTCCCACCTACCGGCTCCAACTCCACCACCCCGGCGTCCGTCAGCCGGGGCCCCTTGCCGGGGACGCCGAGCGTGCCCTCCAGCCACTTGATGTGGTGGGTGAGCTGACGCACCTCGGAGAGCTGCCGCGTGTTGAGCCACTCGGTCAACTGCTTCTCCTGGAGCCGCTGCCCATCCCGCCCGTACTGCGCCGCCACCACCACGCGCGCCCAGCCCGGAGGCCCCTTGGGCTTCTTCGCCTTCGACTTCCTGCTCGGGCGAGGCTCCGGCACGGGCTTGCCCTTCTCCACCAGCGGCCACACCACCCAGACGCGCTCACCGTCGTTGGAGACGAAGTAGAAGTCGTCCACCGTGCCCAGACACTGCGGCAGCGACCACGCCGGGCCGCTCTCCTGCGTCACTTCCAGCCGGCACTGCCCCTGCGCCACTTCCACCATGCGCACGCTGTACAGCCCGTTGGCACTCACCCGGGCCCGTCCCTTGCGCTCCTCCGCCACGGCGGGGGAACTCAGGAACATCAGGACCAGGGCGAGCGCGGCACGGCGCATGGTGGACTCGGCGAGAAAAGGAACGCCCAGCTTAACTCAGACCGCCATCTTGCGGGCGTTGTCGACGACCTCGTCGATGCTGCCCGCCATGTAGAAGGCACCCTCGGGGATCTCGTCGTGCTTGCCCTCGGAGATCTCCTTGAAGCCCTGGATGGTGTCCTGGAGCTTCACGTAGCGGCCGTCCTTGCCGGTGAAGACCTTGGCCACGAAGAAGGGCTGCGACAGGAACTTCTGGATCTTCCGGGCGCGGGCCACCACCAGCTTGTCGTCCTCGGAGAGCTCGTCCATGCCGAGGATGGCGATGATGTCCTGCAGCTCCTTGTACCGCTGGAGGATGCCCTGGACCTTGCGGGCCACGCCGTAGTGCTCCGCGCCGATGACGGCCGGGTCCAGGATGCGGCTGGTGGAGTCCAGCGGGTCCACGGCGGGGAAGATGGCGAGCTCGGCGATGGAGCGGTTGAGCACCGTCGTCGCGTCGAGGTGGGCGAAGGCCGTCGCGGGCGCCGGGTCCGTGAGGTCGTCGGCGGGGACGTAGATGGCCTGCACGGAGGTGATGGAACCCTTCGTGGTGGAGGTGATGCGCTCCTGCAGACCGCCCATCTCCGTGGCCAGCGTGGGCTGGTAACCCACGGCGCTGGGGATGCGGCCCAGGAGGGCGGACACTTCGGAACCGGCCTGGGTGAAGCGGAAGATGTTGTCGACGAAGAGGAGCACGTCGCGGCCTTCCACGTCGCGGAAGTACTCGGCCATCGTCAGCGCGGACAGGGCCACGCGGGCGCGGGCGCCGGGCGGCTCGTTCATCTGGCCGTACACCAGAACGGCCTGGCTGGCCTCCAGGTTGTCCGTCTGGATGACCTTCGTGTCCTGCATTTCGTGGTAGAGGTCGTTGCCTTCGCGGGTGCGCTCACCGACGCCGGCGAACACCGAGAAGCCGCCGCGCTCCACGGCCACGTTGCGGATGAGCTCCTGCAGGAGCACCGTCTTGCCCACGCCGGCGCCGCCGAAGAGGCCAATCTTGCCACCGCGGGTGTACGGGGCGAGCAGGTCGATGACCTTGATGCCCGTCTCGAACATCTGCACGCGCACGTCCTGCTCCGTGAAGGGCGGGGGCGCGCGGTGGATGGACCAGTGCTCCTGCGCCTTCACCGGGCCCATTTCGTCCACCGGCTCGCCGGTGACGTTCAGGATGCGGCCCAGGGTGGCCTTGCCCACCGGCACCTGGATGGGGGCGCCCGTGTTGGTGACGGCCATGCCGCGGCCCAGACCCTCCGTGGAGTCCATGGCGATGGTGCGGACGGTGTTCTCGCCCAGGTGCTGCGCAACCTCGAGGGTGAGGTTGTCAGCGGCGGTGCCCAAGTTCGCGTTGGTGACCTTGAGGGCCGTGTAGACCTCGGGGAGACCGCCGGGCGGGAACTCGACGTCGACCACCGGGCCGAGGACCTGGATGATTCTGCCTGCCGTCGGAACTTGAGCGCTCATGGAATCGTCTGCCTCGCACGGGGAGCGGACGGGCGCCGCCACCCTTGAAATTTCGGCCCGGCTGGGAGGGCGGGCCCCCTTTACCGGGGCCCCCCCCGGGGGTCAAGCCTCCCGGGCAACTGACTGGTAAGTCCGGCTTAGCGGAACCACACGCCGGGCGCCACCCCCTTACTTCCCATCCGGCTGGTACACCAGGGGCAGCCCGCTGTTCGGGCTACCGACCAAGACGACCTTCGCGTTCTGGCTCTGGGCGAGCCGCTCGGTGGCCTCGATGCCCTTGAAGCGCAGGTACTCCTCGGTGAGTCCCTTGCGCACGATGTCCTGGTACCGGGCGATGCCCTCCGCTTCGATCTGCTTTCGGTCCGCCTCCTGGCGCTCCTTGGCCAGGGTGAAGCGCATCTTCTGGCTGCGCTGCTCCTCCGCCAGCTTGTCCGCGATGGCCTCGCGGATGGCCGAGGGCAGCGTCACGTCCCGCACCAGGATGGCCTCCACCACCACGTGCTTGCCCTCCAGCGAGCGCGACACCTCCTCGAAAATCTCCTGTTCGATCTGCTCGCGCTTGGAGGAGTAGATTTCCTCGGGCGCGTAGCGGCCAAACACCTTGCGGGCCTCCGAGCGGACCACCGGGGCGATCAAGATGTCGGCGTAGCGGGGCCCCGTCTGGGTGTGCAGCTCGAAGAGCCTCGAGGCCGCCACCCGGTAGCGCACGCTGGCGTCCACCTTGAGGTCCAGGCCGTTGTTGGACAGGACGCTCAGCGCGTCCTTCATCTCCTGGACGCGCAAGTCGTAGACGATGAGCGACTTGCCCGGCCGCAGGAGGTGGAGCCCTTCCCCGTAGGGCTCCCGCAGCGTGCCGCTGCCGAACGCGTCGAAACCAATGCCTCCATGACCGCTGGAGACCGTCTCGAAACCACAGCCCGAGACCCCCACCACCACCGCCAGGAACAGCCACATCCGCTGCCGCATGTGCCCCTCCAACGCCGGTCGCGCTGCTCACCGGGGGCCTTAAACGCGAAGGGCCCGCCCCGATAAGAGGGCAGGCCCGTGAGGCAGCGGAGTCGCGACGGCGGAGAAGCTCTACTTCAGGGCCTCGGCGCCGGAGACGATCTCCATCAGCTCCTTGGTGATGACGGCCTGGCGCGTGCGGTTGTAGGTGAGCGTCAGGCTGCCAATCATGTCCGTCGCGTTGGAGGTGGCGTTCTCCATGGCGCTCATGCGGGCGCCGTGCTCGCTGGCCACGCTCTCCAGCAGCGCGCGGTAGAGCTTGATGTTGACGGCCTGGGGCACCAGGCGGTCCAGCACGGCCTGACGGTCCGGCTCGTACTTGAAGTCCACCAGCGTGGTGGAGCCTTCCGTGGGCGCTTGGTCCGCCGCGCCGAGCGTCTGCAGCGGCAGGAGCTGGGCCACCTTCACCGTCTGGGCGATGGCGGAGACGAACTCGTTGTAGACGACGTGGACCGCGTCCACCTCGCCGTTGAGGTAGCTGGCCACCAGCTCCTCGGCCACGTCCGCGGCGGCGCGGTAGTTCAGCCGCTGGTACAGGCCGCCGAAGTCCTTGCGGATCTGCTGGCCGCGGTTGCGGAAGAAGTCATTGCCCTTGCGGCCCACCGTGGAGAGTCGAATCGACTCCAGGTGCGTGTTCTCGTACAGGAACCGGTTGGCGCGGCGGATGACGTTGGAGTTGAAGCCGCCCGCGAGGCCGCGGTCGGACGTCAGCAGCACCAGCTCCACGCGCTTCACCGGACGGGCCGCCAGCAGCGGGTGGCTGAGGCTGTCCGCGCCAGCGCGGGCCGACAGGTCGGCGATGATCTGGTCCAGCATCGTCGCGTAGGGTCGCGCGGCCAGGATGCCGTCCTGCGCCTTGCGAAGCTTCGCGGCGGAAACCATCTTCATCGCCTTGGTGATTTGACGCGTGTTCTTCACCGAGCGGATGCGCTTGCGAATGTCGCGAAGGGACGCCATGGACCGGGGAGCTCCTGTGGGGCGTTCAACCCGCGTCGCCCAGAAGGGAGACGGGGCAGGGTCAGACGGGGCCCCCTATATAGGCGGGGCGGGAGCCGGTCAACGGATGCCTGCCACCGTCAGGCGGACGATCGCCCGTCCCGACTGGAAGCACCCGGCAGGCGAGCTCCCCCGCATCCCCCTCCCTTTGGTAGGAGACAGACTTACCTTACAGGGCATGGTCGCCTACGCGTCACCCGGTCCGCTCCTCATCGTGGAGGACGACCCGGACATCCTCGAGGCCCTCCAGGGGTACCTGGAGCTGCATGGACACAGCGTCCGCGTGGCGCACAACGGCCGTGAGGCGCTGGAACAGCTCGCCCAGCCGCCCCGCCCCACGCTCATGGTGTTGGACATGGCACTGCCCATCCTGGACGGCCACCGGGTGCTGACGACTCGCAAGGCGAGTGAAGCCCTGGCCCAGGTGCCCGTCATCATCCTGTCCGCGGGCATGGCGGCCATGAACCCACGCGACCGGGCCGTCTACGCCTCCAGTTACAACGTGGCGGCATTCCTCAAGAAACCGGTGGAGCCCCGCCAGTTGCTGGCGGCCATCGAGCGGCTCGTGTCCAAGCCGTCTGGGGCCCAGGCGGGCACGTCACCCTGAGTCACTGGCGGCGCTCGGTGCTTTCCGGTGAGGAAGGCCCGGAACACAATGGGTCCCTTACCGGTGTTCACGGGGTCCATGAAGCCAGGCGGAGCGAAACGAGCGTGGGTGCGCAGGGGCTTCGCGGTGGTCGCCGCGGGCGGAGTGACGCTGCTCGCCCTCTCCCATTTCGTCCGGCTCCGCTACGAGCACCGCATCGTTCCGCTGGAGGAGGCGCCGCAGGCGCCCGTCGCGCTCGTGTTCGGCGCGGGGCTGGCCCGGGGCGCGGTGCCCTCGCCGGTGCTCGCCCAGCGGCTGGATGCGGCCGTCGCGCTCTGGCAGCAGGGGAAGGTGGCGTCGGTGCTCGTCAGCGGCGACCAGACGAAGCCCTTCCATCATGAGACGCGCGCCATGCGGCGCTACCTGGTGGAGCACGGGGTTCCGGAGAGCGCCGTGCAGGGCGACGAGGCGGGGCTGTCCACCTATGACAGTTGCCTGCGCGCCGCGACCGTGTTCGGGACGAAGCGGGCGGTGCTCGTCACGCAGCGCTTCCACCTGACGCGGGCGCTGTTCATCGCGAACTCGGTGGGCATCGATGCGTGGGGCGTGGCCGCGGACGAAGGGCGGCCCACGCCGTGGCGCTACCAGGTGCGTGAGACGCTGTCGCGCGTGCTGGCGCTGGCCATGGTGCTGCTGGAGGTGGAGCCCGTCTACCCCTCGGGCCGCGCCGTGCCCCCGCAGCGCTGAGGCACGGGCAGGCATGGCAGGCAGGCAAACGGCGAGAATTGCCGGCGCCCTCGCGGGTTCTCATTCTTGAGATGAAGGCAGCCGACCCACCGCGCTTTCCGAGGAGAGGCCATGCGATTCAAGAAGCTCGGTTCAGAGGACGTGGGCGAGTCCACCTCGCGGCGTCACCTGAACCCGGACACCGGTGAGGATGAAATCAACATCTCCGACCAGGACCTGGCCGCGACCCCGCCCCTGGAGGAGGAGCCCGACTTCCGAGACATCCTCCCGGATGAGATTCATGAGTTCCGCAGGGGTGACGAGGAAGAGGAGCCGCTGGAGCTGACGGCGCAACCGGGTTACCGCATCCGGCCCATCGACTTCGACAAGTTGCCGCAGGGATAGGTGTGCGGCGGGGCAAGGCGCTTCGCGCGCCTTGCTGACGGCGCGGCCGGGCGCTGTCTCATGGTTCTTCGACTTCGAGACGGCGGACAGCGGCACGGTGACATGGCGCCTCGTGCGCTTTGCTGACGGCGTGGCCGAGCGCGCACAGACGACGCTTCGACCTCTGCACGTCGCGCTGATGAGAGCCACGTGCGAGGTAGCCCGCAGCGAGGCAAGGCGCACGAAGCGCCTTGCCTGCTGCCTTGGGCTAACGCCCCCTGGCGCCCTTCTTTGAGACTGGCTTCTGGGAAGCCGACTTCTTCGTCGCCAGTGCCTTGGACGGAGCCTTCTTCGCAGCGGGATTCTTCGAGGAAGCAGCCTTGGCGACAGGCGTCTTCGACGCGGCCTTCGAAGCATGGACCTTCTTCGAAGCAGGCTTCTTCGACGCGGCCTTCGACACCGGGGCCTTCTTCGCAGCAGGCTTCTTCGACGCGGCCTTCGACACCGGGACCTTCTTCGCCACAGGCGTCTTCGAGGGCGCCGCCTTTGCAGCGGTTTTCTTCGATGCAGGCTTCGAAGCCGGAGCCCTCTTCACAGCAGACGCCTTCTTGGACGGGATCTTTGCCGCAGCAGTCTGCTTCGACGCGGCTTTTGGCGATGCGACCTTGGCCGCAGAGGACGGCGCCTTCTTGGCCGGAGCCTTTGCCACAGCAGTCTGCTTCGACGCGGCTTTTAGCGGTGCGACCTTGGTTGCAGAGGACGCCGCCTTCGTGGCCTGGCCCTTCGCCACAGCAGTCTGCTTCGATGCGGTCTTTGGCGATGCGACCTTGGCCGCAGAGGACGACGCCTTCGTGGCCTGAGCCTTTGCCGCAGCAGTCTGCTTCGATGCGGCCTGCGGCGCGGAGGACTTCTTCGCGACCGCCTTTTCTGAGGCGGCCTTCTTCGCAGCGGGATTTTCCGTCGCGGACGCCTTCGCCACGACTGGCTCCTCTGAAGCAGCCTCCCCGTGGAGCACCACCGCCGCAGAGGGCTTCTTCGCCGCAGCGGACTTCTTCGCGGTGGATTGCCCGGCCGGTGCCTCTGGCGCAGCGGACGCCTCCGACTCGACTGCGGTCACGGACGCCTTCTTCGCGGAGGGCTTCTTCTTCGTCACGGGCTTCTCTGCAACAGCCGTCGGAGCCGGTGCCGCAACGGGCACCTCGGAAATGGCATCCGGCGCTGCAACCTGCGCCGCAGTGGCCTTCTTGGACGACTTCTTCGCGACGGACGGTTGGGCAGGAGCAGCCTCCTCCGCAAACAGCGGGGTCGGCGCAGCATCCTTGCCGGCAGCGGCCTCCACAGGCGCGGACTTCTTCGCGGAGCGCGTCTTCGCGGGAGCGGGCTCCGCCTCGACCTTCGCCCCCTTGCGCGGGGCCCCTCGCGGGAACAACACACCCGCGCCGCCAATGGCCAGCGGCATCTGCTCCGCCTTGCCGGACCGAGCCTTCCCAGCCCGCCCCGAGCGGGCCCTCATCCCGTCCTCGTCTCGCGAGGCCGAACTCTCGTCGTCGTACTCGTACGCCAGTTCGCGAATCTCGCCCCCTTCCTCCTCCACCACTTCTTCGGCCAGCTCCGCGGCCTCGAGCGTCTCGTCCTCTTCGGCCTGGGCCTCGCCTTCGAGCGCCTCCTCCTCCGACTCACCGTCGACCTGGACGCCAGACAGGGCCCCCTGGAGGACCGCGTTCATCGCGCGGGCGAAGGTACGCTCACCGAAGCTCTCCACCTCCGCCGGAGGCACGAGCACATCGAGCATGTCCTTCAGCGAGCGGTACAGCCGCATCTGCCGCTTCTCGCCCTCCCAGGTGCCATAGACCCAGTCGTCGCCTTCGAGCGCCTCGACCCAGCCAGGCAGCGGTCCGCCGCCGTCACCCTGCTCCACCATGGCCGACTTGCGCGCGCCGAAGAGGTGCCGGTGCTGCCCCTTCAAGCCAATGCGCCACAGCCCCGCTGCGGGCAGCCCTTCCAGCTTGAGGCGGGTCTTCTCCAGGACGCTCGGGTCGCCCTCGGCCCCGTGCAGGGGGAAGAGCAGGACCTCACCGTTGAGCTCGCCCCCGTTGAACGCCTGATACAGGTCGCTGAGTTCCTCGGGGAATGGGACGCCGCACTCCGTTTCGGCCCGGCGAATCTCCTCGGGAGAGACGCCAGATGACGATGCCTTGACCGACTTGCGAAGTGCCTCCAACCACTCGTGCATGACCCCTCCACGACATCCAGTCGCACAACCTTACGGCGGCTGTGCCCTCCTGCGCAGTGCGGGCTTTGGCTTTTGATGACACCGCACCAGAGCTGATCCAAACCGCGCCGGAGGACGACGCACCCGGCGCCGAGCCCAGCCCTGTCTTGAAAACCCGTGAGCCCCCACCGCCCCATCCCTCCCCCGGAGAGGCGGCGCCCTCAAGGCGACGTGACGACTCCGCTGCCGCCCCCGAGGACCCTCGCGGCTCGCCAGCCGACGCCTTCCGCTGATCCACTCCCGGCCGGGCGGAACACCCTGCCCCGGACAGACGCGGGAGGAAGACGCACGGAGACACGACCTCAAGGCCCGCGGCGCCCGCCATGGGCGGAGACAGCGGGGCCTCTCCCGACGCGGAACGCGACCCGGAGCCACCACGGAACGAGCCGGAGAACACCGTCCACGGCAGGCCGCTGCCTGCCAGCACGGCGGACAGGCATCAGGGCGGCGCGGGGAGCCAATCCCTCAACCCGAGAAGCCCAGGAGCCGGTTGAAGGCGACCCGCGAGCCCGTTAGGCAGGAGGCCATGGCACATCCCGTGAGCTACGAGGGGACGAGCGAGAACTTCGACCAACTGGTCCTGGAGCCCAAGGACGAGCTGGTGGTGGTGGATTTCTGGGGCGACGGCTGCCCCAACTGCGAAATCTACGCAGCCGCCGAGCCCGCCCTCCTGGCGGAGCTGGATGGCGCCCCGATGCGCGTCGTGAAGGTGAACGCGTACCAGTACGAAGACCTCGCGAAGCGCTTCGGCCTCTTCGGCATCCCCACGTTCCTGCTGTTCCGCGAGGGCAAGCTCCTCGGGAAGATGAGTCAGTACTATGGAAAAGCGTACTGGCTCGGCGTCGTGAGAGACCACCTGCCGAAGGCGTGACGCGACTCAGCTCCGCGCCACCGGGGAGGACAGGAACCGGAACACCGCCCGGGCCGTCTCCTCGCTGGGCATGTGCGAGGGGTGCTCCTGGATGTTCAGCCGGGCGCGCGGCAACTGGCGGATGCTCGTCTTGACGGCCTCGAAGGGCACCTGGTCGTCTCCCCGCGCATGCCAAAGCTCCACCTGCTGGTGGACGTCCTCCATGCGGAAGCCCCAGGGCCGAGCCTGGAGCCGCGCCTCACGCGCGGGCCCGGCGTAGCCGTGGTGCTGGATGTCGCGCAGGGCCGCGGCCATCAGCCCGTCCTCATCCTCCACCGTCGACGCCAGCACCTGGAGCCAGCCTTCGAATTGCGAACGCAGCGTCTCATCGTCGGCGCTCAGGAAACCGGCGTAGGCCGCCTGGTTCACCTCCGCGTAGTGCGCCAGGACGTCGGGCTCGCAGACTCGCGGGACACCACTGACGATGGCGACGCGCTCCACACGCGCGCGGAGGCCCGCGGCCAGCGCGTACGCATAGGGCGCCCCCGCGGAGAGCCCCAGGACGTCGAAGCGCTCGGGCACCTCCAAGCGCTCCAGCACGGCCTCCACACACGCGGGCCAGTCCGCGACACTCGACATCGCACGCGGAGGAGACGCGCCGTACCCCGGGCGCGCGAGCACGAGCAACTCCACGCCCGCCTTCGCGGCCAGCGCCGCCCAGCCCGCGTCCATCTCCGTGTTGCCGACGAGCCCATGGTGCATCACCACCAGCCTGCCCCCTGGCGCGCCGTGCCGCGCGTACGCCACCACGCCCCCATCCGAGAGCGTGACCACCTGGACCGGCGCCACCGAAGTCATGGCGCCTCCTTTCGGGCGGCGTGGCCTCGGCGCTCGGCGGCAACGAAGAGTCGGTGGCGCATCGGGGTCTCCTTCCATGGCTCCAGAGCGAGCCAATTTCGATTTTGATACGCACTACCAAAATCAAAGAACCCCAGATGGCGCAAGCCCTCGCGTTCGAGCACTTGCGCCCACTCGGGCCGCCTACACCAGGACGGCGCCGCCCTTGCCCAACAGGCCGAACAGCTTCTCCCGGTCCAGCTCCGACTTGGAGAAGGCCTTCCCGACGAAGACCTTCTTGAGGGCAGCGTCCGTGGCGTCGAACGCACCACTCTCGTAGTGGTGCGTCGCCTTCACATTGGCCTGCACGTCGTGGTCGTCCGCGATGGCGACCTCCGCCTTCAACACCCCGCCGACCCGAAGCGAGGCGTCGTTGCCATGGCCCCACACCACCTGCGCTTCCACGTCCTTGCCGACGACGACCTCGCCATCCGTGTCCAGCCCCGTGACGCGGAGCGTGCCCCCCACGACGAGCATCCCCTCCATCCCCGCGTTGCGCAGGACGCCCTCCACCGTCAGGTCCCCTGTCACGAGCAGGGGCCCGTCGAGGTGTACGTCGCCCTTCACCACGAGGTCGCCTCGCACGAAGCGCGGCAGATTGGACAACTTGGGCTTCTTCTCCTCGGCGGGGAGCACCTCCCGCGCGAGCTCCACCACCGCCATCGCCGTCCAGGGGAACCCGCCCTGGAGCGCGGCCGCGAGCTGGTCCCAGGACGTGGCGCCCTGGAGTTCGAGCCCCTTCAGGACCTGCTCGACGGCGTCCACGTCCTTGCTCTCGTAGTACCAGGCCTTGAGCACCGTCTTGCGCTGACGTGCCAGCGCCTCCAGCAGGGGCTTCACGTCCAGCGCGCCGGCCTTGCCCTTGGCCGACTTGGCGCCCATGAGTTGGGCGAGGGAGGCGTGCTGGTGCTCCAACGCCTCCTGCGCGGGAGTGTTGCCGCCGCGGTCCTTGAGGGAGACGTCCGCTCCGGCGCGGAGCAGCACCTCGATGACGGGGCCTCGCTCCTGGAAGCGCGCGTACTGGTGCAGCGGCGTCCAGCCCTTGCCCGCGTTGGGGTTGGCCCCCGCGTCGATGAGCGCCTGGGCCACATCGGCCTGCCGAGCATCGAAGAGCGCGGTGCGTCCGGAGTCGTCGAGCGCGTCCACGGGAACGCCCCCCTTCACGAGCGGAACGATGCAGGACACGCTGCCGTGTTCGGCGGCCACATGGAGGGGCGTGGACTTCCCATGCGCGACAACGTCCGCGGAGACACCCAGACGCAGCAACTCCGTCACCAGCGCCGCGTCACCCACCATCGCGGCGAGGTGGAGCACGCTGTGCTTGCTGGAGTCTCGCGCGTCCAGGTCCGCGCCGAGCGCGACCAGGGCCAGCACCCGGCCCGTGCGGCTGTTGCCTTCGAAGCCCGGGCCGAAGAACGGCTTCGCATCGAGCCCGGCCGCGAGCAGCAGCCCTTTATCCAGCGCCTTGTCCTTCTTCTTCGCGGGCTTCTGCTTCCGCAGCCAGGCGTGGAACCCTTCATCGGAGAAGGCGCCTTCCAGCCCCTGGAAGTTGAGCGGATCGTCGTCGTCCGTCACGCCCTGGGCACACATGCCCGGGTGCTCCTCCAACCTGGCGAGCAGCTCGCGGTACCCCTGCTCCTTCTTGCCCTTCGTCAGCGCGCGCCACGCTTCGAGCCCACGACGCCCCCGCTGATGGTCCCGCAGGGGCCGCAGGCTGTCGGCCTCGGCGAGCGCGGCCTCCGCCTCATCGAGCTGGGCCACGGTCGGCTTGCGGCGCACGAGGTCCTCGGCCCACTGGCTCAAGGCCAGCGAGCGGGCCCGGTGCTCGATGGTCAGCGTGTCGCTGGGCTTCGTGCCTCGCGTCAGCTCGAGGATGCGGTCGCGAAGCCGCCAGTGCTCGGCCTTCAGCTCGCGCTCCCAGCGGTGGGGCTCAATGCGCCGTGCCGGGTCCAGGGACCAGCTCAGGGAGTGGAGTCCCAGCAGATGATTGGGGTCCGCGGCCACCACTTCGCGCAGCACCGGAATCGCCTGGTCCAACTGCGGCGGCATCTCGTCGAGCAGACTGTCCGCCTTCTTCATCAACGCAGCGACATCGACCTTCTTCGGAGATTGGGCACGCGGCATGGCCACGCAAACTGCCACGCGTCAGCGACGTGCGCGCGGAAATCGCGCCGACGGTGGAGACCACCGCAAACCAAGAATTCTCGTGCGCCAAGCAATGGCACGGGCGCTGCTTATTCGCGGCGCTCGAAGCCACATGCAACGTCACCACCTGATGCGAAGACACCGTTGCCCTGCCCGCCACTTGGCCCTCATGGCGGCACGGCCTACTCTCATGCACAACCTCATGCCTTTCGAGCCCTACCGCATCGACCCAGACGACCCGCGCGCGCCCCCGCAGGAGCTGTGGGATGCACTCCCGCCCGAGGAGCGCCAGCGCATCGTCGACAGCCTTCCCTCTGAATTTCCGGTTTCGGAAGCCCATCCGCCGGAAGGCGACTTCCACTTCGAAGCCAAGACGCGCGCCCGTGAAGTGCTAGGCAGCTTCTTCTCGCGCATCGGCCGCAAGGTGTACCTGGGGAGCGAGCTCCCCGTGTACTACCCGGGAGAGTCCATGTTCGCTCCAGACGTCATGGCCGTGGTGGATGTGGAGACGCATGCGCGCATGCGCTGGATGGTCAGCGCCGAGGGCAAGGGACTGGATTTCGCGTTGGAGGTGCACGTCGCGGGCGAGCGGCGCAAAGACCTGGAGCGCAACGTCGAGCGGTTCGCCCGGCTGGGCATCCGCGAGTACTTCGTCTTCGACCGGGGCCGGCTGCGACTGAGCGGCTGGCGGCTCGAAGAGGGGCGCCGCGTCTACCGCCCCATCGTCCCGCAGCACGGGCTGTACCCTTCCGAGGTGCTGGGGCTGGACCTCCAGGTGGATGAGGAACGCCTGCGCTTCTATGTCGGCGGCGCGCCACTGCAAGAGGCGCCAGAAATGATTGCCAGACTCGAGCACATGGTCGAGCGCGTCGAAGCCAGCCGCGCGGAGCTGGTGCAACAACTCGCCGAAGAGTCCCGTCTGCGAGCCGAGGAGTCCCGCCTCAGAACACAGGAAACCCAGCGCCGTGAGGATGTGGAGCGAAAGCTCGCCGAAGCCCTCACGGAGCTGGAACGGCTGCGCGGCGGGCGCGGCTGACGCTCAGTCCTGGTAGCCGCGCGCCTGCAAGCGGAACAGGTGCGCGTAGCGGCCGTCCTTCGCCATGAGCTCGTCATGGCTGCCCAGCTCATCCACCTGCCCGTTGTGGAGCACGGCAATCTGGTCCGCCATGCGCACCGTGGAGAAGCGGTGCGAAATCACGATGGCGATCCGCTCCGCCGCCAACGCCTGGAAGCGCTCGAACAGCGCGTGCTCCGCTTCCGCGTCGATGCTGGCCGTGGGCTCGTCCAGAATCAGCACCTCCGCGTCATCGCGCATGAAGGCCCGCGCCACCGCCAGCTTCTGCCACTGGCCCGCGGACAACTCCTGTCCCTTCTCGAACCAGCCGCCGAGCATCGTGTCGTACTGCTGCGGCAGCGCCGAAATCACGCCGCCCGCCCCGCCCTCCTCCGCCGCCTTCACGATGCGGCTGCGGTCCTCCAGCGCGGGCACATGCCCCAGGCCGATGTTCTCCGCGACGTTGAACTGGTAGCGCACGAAGTCCTGGAACACCGCCCCGAAGCGGCTGCGCAGGTCCTCCACGTCCATGTCCTTCAGATTCACGCCCCCGTAGAAGATGTCGCCTTCCACGGGCTCGTACAGGCGCAGCAGCAGCTTCACCAGCGTGCTCTTCCCCGCGCCGTTCTCGCCCACCAGCGCCAGCTTCTCTCCCGGCTTCAGCGTCAGCGACACGTTCCGCAGCGCCCACGCCTCCTTCCCGTGATAGCGGAACGACACGTTGCGCAGCTCGATGGCGCTGTCATGCCCGCGCGCCGGTGAGTGCGCCGGGAGGGCTCGCGTCGCCTCGCCGCCGGTGGGGATGTCCAGGTACGCGAAGAGGTTGCTCATGAAGAGCGCGTCCTCGTACATGGAGCCCACGCTGGTCAGGATGCCCTGGAACGCCGCCTGCCCCTGACGGAACACGCTCAGGTACAGCACCATGTCGCCCACGGTGATGGCGCCGCCCGCCGCGCGGCCCGCGACCAGCAGGTAGCACCCGTAGAAGGCCCCCAACGAGAGCACGCCCAGCCCGAGCCCCCAGGCCATGCGCCGGAAGGCCAGCGCCCGGTCCTCCGCGAAGAACTTCTGGAAGAGCTCGCGGTAGCGCCCCAGCACCAGCGGCCCCAGCCCGAAGAGCTTCACCTCCTTCACGTGGCTGTCCCGCGTGAGAATCCACTCCAGGTAGTTCAGCTTGCGGCCCTCGGGCGCGCGCCACGAATAGAGGCGGAAGCCCGCCATCGCCAACCGCGCCTCGGCGATGAACGCGGGCACCGACGCGGCCACCAGCACCACCACGCTCCACGGCGACAGCGCCACCAGCAGCGCCGCGAAGGTGCCCAGGGTGATGGCGTTGCGAACAATGGAGAACGCCTGCGTCACCAGCGACAAGGGCCGGCTGTTCGCCTCGCGCCGCGCGTTCTGCATCTTGTCGTAGGTCGCCGAGTCCTCGAAGTGGCGCAACTCCAACGCCAGCGCCTTCAGGAGGATGCGTTCGTTGAGCAGGTTCCCCAGGTTGGCGCGCAACAGCTCGCGCGTCAGCGTCAGGGCGCGGTCCACCACCGCCGAGCCCAACATCAACCCGAACTCCAACCCCACCAGGCCGTACACGCTCGAGCGGGCTTCCAGCGAGCCCTGCGAGGCCGCCACCACCGCGTCCACGATGAGCTTGCCGACCCAGGCGATGGCCGCCGGCAGCAGCGCCGCCACCAGCGTCAACGCCCCCAGGACCAGCGCGCCTCGGGGACTCGCCTGCCAGAAGAGCCGGAAGGTGCCGGGGAGCTGCTTGAAGAGACTGCCCGCGTTCTGGAAGCGGGCCCGGAGCGACAGCGGTGCGGTGGAATCAGCGGGACGAGGAGACACGGTCCGCGTTCATAACGCGGACCGAGCCCTCGTGCTCAGGATGCGGGAGACAGGTGGCGCGACACCAGGACGTCGCAGCTCGCGCGCGCCAGCACCTGCTCGGTGAGCGGCGTGCGCGCCTCCATGGTGGACATCGCCAGCGCCAGCAGGTCCGAGCCCCGCTCCGACGCCTCCGCCAGGATGCCCTCGGCGGGCTCGCCGCACCGCACCCGCACCTCCAGCTCGCGGCCCGTCTCCCGGTAGGGTGCGAGGAAGCGGCCCAGCGCCACCCGCGCCTGATGCTCCCGCTCCTGCCGCAAGCGCAGCCACTGCTCGGCGGGCGCCTGGGCGCGATGCAGCGCCGCCTCCTCCGCCACCGTGTCCGCCACGTGCAGCACGTCCACCGGTGCTGGCGCGGGGCACAAGCGCAACGTCAGCTCCAGCGCCCGCCTCGACTCGCGCGAGAAGTCCACCGCCACCAGGGGGCGCCCATAGGCCCGTACCGGATGCGGAACCACCACCAGCACGGAGGCGCCCAGCCGGCGCACCATGCGCCGCACCATGGAGTCCTCGGCCAGCTCGCGCACCGGATACGTCACGTGCGGACGGCCCAGCACCACCAGCTCCGCGCCCAGCGCCAACGACAGCGTGGACGCCGCGTCCACCGGGTCCCCGTGTTGAAGCGCCTCCTGTACATCCACGTCCACGCGGTTGCGCAGCCGCCTGCACACGGAGACCACGGCCTTGCGCAGGCACCGCCCACCGCTCAGCGCACCGCCCGCGCCCGCCTGCCCGTCCAGACCCGGGGCCACGTGCAGCACGCAGAAGAGGCTCCCATGTCCCAGGGGCAGGCGCAGCGCGCGCGCCAGGGCGAACTCCGAGCGCAGGGAGAAGTCCGTTCCCACGACCACCCGCGACAGGCCTCGCTGCCCGCGCGCGAGCCCGGGCGGCAGGAGTGGCAACGCTGCTTTCGACGAGAAGAACTGTGACGACCTCATCTCCATCCCTCCTTCCCTTCCGCCAGACGCACCTTGTCAGTGAGTGTGTAGTGGTGAAGGTGACGCCTTGCAGCATCCAGGGGGCGTCCGGTCGCTCCACCGCTCCGTGAGCCGCCACACCCGCGATGGGGGTGGACCTCACACCTGGAAGGTTCAGGCGAGGCGGCCTTCGCGCCACCGGGCCCGGCGTGCCGCCAAGAGCCCGGCCGGGCAGGCGTCGCCCGCATGCGGGGTGCGATGGAACGAGACGTTCGTCACGTCATCGACGGGCCCTGAAAAATCTCCAGCAGCGCGGTCGCCGTAAACGCTCGGAGCCGTGGAGAGCAGGCGTCCTCCACGCGGCTTGGCCTGCTTGGCACGTTCACCTTGAGACAGAAACTTCTGGGAGGGCACGGCCGATACTTTGCAGAGAGGTCCGGCGGGCAGCGCCTGGGGTCGGGTGGTGGGTCGGGCGGAACGCTGGAGAAGGGGGAAGTGCCATGCGCGGAGTCATCACCGGACGAGAGGTGGTCGCCAACCTGGGGCTCATCTACCGGGAGTTCGGGACGGGCTGCGTGCTGCGCTGCCTGTGGGTCATGCTGAGCGGCAAGACGACGACGTTCCTCGAGGTGGCCTGTCCACCGGTAGAGAAGCGGTAGCAACGACACGGGCCGCGGAGGAGGTCCCCCACGGCCCGCACCGTTTCACGTCACGTCCGCTTTCTCAGTTCGGCACGCTGAGCCGCAGCCGCAGCAACGTGGGTTCCACCCAGGCGCTCGCCTCGGGGCCACCCGCCCCGGCCTGAGCATCCAGGGAGGCCTCGATGGCCGCCTTCAGCCGGTCGGCGCGAGACGTCACCGCCGGTTGCAGGTCCTGGAGGATGTTGTGGGCCGGAGGCTCGGCGGCGTTGCTGAACAGCGCGTACACGTCCTGCAGGTCGTTCATCACCGGGGTGACCTCCACGTCCTGCGCGGTGTCGTAGCCCGACAGCACGCCGTCCTCACCGTAGAGCAAGCCGCGCAGGTACTCGTCGTGGTCGAGTGACAACGGCAAGGCCAGCGCCGCGTAGGACTGCCACAGCAGCCGCGTGCCCGTCATCCGCTTCGCCTGGACCTGGAGCGCGTCACCCGCCTGGTTCATGCGCGCCGCGATGGCGCCGTAGAACTGGCGCTGTTCGTCCTTCAGCGCGCGCACCACCTGGTTGCGGACGGTGGTGCGAAACCCGGGGGTGGAGAGGAAGTTGTAGCTCGGCAGGGACGCGGAGGAACCCCACCGCTTCGCCATCCATTCGTGGGGGTTGTACACGGTGTTCGGGTCGTGCGTCGGCAGGTTCGAGGCGTGGATGACGGACGTGAAGTCCATGCCGCCGGTGACGCGCAGGCCCGCGATGCGCTCGGACTTCCACGCGTTCGCCGTGGCGTCCCAGTAGTTGTAACGGGCGTACACCGTGGACACCAACCGGTAGCCGCGCTCGTAGTAGTTGCCGAAGCCCGTGGGCGCCTGGTGGTAGACGGTCCAGCTCCCCTCGCCACACAGGTCGATGGAGGCCTGGTCCACGTTCAGGTTGTCCGCGATGACCAGCGGCCGCAGCGCGTCCTGGTGCAGCCGCGCGGGGTCCACGCCCAGGTAATCCGCCGCGCCGTCACCGTTGTAGTCGCCCCACTGTCCGCCCGCGCAGGGGACGATGCCCTTCTCGCCCGGCTTCAGGAAGTGCGCTCCGGGTTCCTGGTCCGGGCCGCCCCACAGGTCGATGCCGTGCAGGCCACGGGTGGGGTTGTGCCGCCACGCCAGCTCCGCCTGCTCGATGAGCCACTTCATCCCCGTCCAGTCCGCCGCGTAACGCGCATGGAGGCCCGCGAACAGCGGCTTGCCCAGGGTGCGCAGCGCCGTGTCGAGCTGCGTGCCAGCGCTGATGAGGTTGCCGTGACGCGTGGACAGCATCAGTCCACCGAGCACCGGCTGCTCCTCGAAGAGCTGCGCGTAGGCCTCCGCGCCCGCCATCCAGTCCTTCGGGCTGGAGATGCGCTCGCCGTGCAGCATGGGCAGTCCCAGTTGCACGGGGAACTCGCGCAGGTAGTTGATGTTGTAGGAGAGCTTGTGGGTGGACAGCTCATCCGCCGGGTGGATGTCCGGGTTGGAGCCACGCCCGTCAATTCCCGCCAGGATGGTGGAGTTGCGCGCGTCCACCGCGCCCCACTTGGAGAACTGATTCTCCGCCACCGTGAAGTCCGCGTAGAGCATGGGCGTGGGGTGACGCGTGTCCCAGCCCAGGTAGGACCAGGCGGCCAGCTCGAACGGGTCGTTCTTCGTGTCGGTGAAGTACTCGTACATGTTCTGGTCCACGCGGTTCAGGCCCGTGTGCAGCGCGTGCAGCGACGCCTGCGCCTCCTCCACGTTCTGGTTCGCGTGCCCCAGCTCCCAGTTCACCAGCGCGAAGCGGTCCTGCATGTCGCGGTGGATGTCGTTGAGCTTGCGGTCCACCCGGTCGAAGCGGCTGACCATCCGCCCCTGGAGCTGCACGATGAGCTGCTTGAGCTTGACGATCTCCTCCAGGATGACCTTCTCGATGGGCGGCTCGGCGGCGTTGGTCAGCAGGGAGAAGAGCTGGATGGCCGCGCCGATGATTTGCCCGGTGAAGATGGCGCCGCTGACAATCTGGAAGCCCGTCACCCCCAGCCCCAGGAAGGTGGAGACCTTCTCTGCGATCTTCACCGAGCTCTCCGCGTACTTCGCCACCGCCTCCAGCGTGGTGTTCAGCGCCTTGCTGAACTTCGAGATTTCGGCGGCGAACTCCGTGTCGCCGCTCTTCTTGAGCAGGTCGGCCACCAGCCCGAGCCCGCCCGTGACGCCTTCGCGCACGCCGTTGAGTTCGTCCTTGAGCGCGGTGCCACGCGCCTTCGCCTCGGTGATGGCCGTCTTCAGCGCCGTCGACTCCGGCGTCTCCGTGCCGCTCGTGAGGGACATCTCGGGGGCGTCCCCGTCCGCGAGGGCCGACGGCGTCTGCTGGGGCTTCTTCAAGGCGACCGAGGCGCGGTAGGCCTGCTCGGCGGTGTTCAACGCGTCGAGCATGTCGGAGTACTGCTGCACGGCGTGGAGCGCGGAGGTGGACGCGGTCTGGATGAAGAGCCGCGCCTCCTGCTCGGTGGTCACCAGGCTGCCGTCGGCCACGAGGCGCGGCAGGACGAAGCCCGCCATCGGGCCCATGGGGTTCGAGGTCAGCATCTGCGCCGCGGTCTGCGTGGTGTGGACGCCCGCGCCGCTGCCGATTCCACCGCCGTTCACCGCCGCCGCCAGGGCGACGTTGCCCTGCGCCAGGTCATGCAGCCGGGTCCAGGTGTCCTCCGTGAAGGCGTCCACTTCGCCGTAGCGCTCCACCATCGACTGGGCCGTGGCGAGACCGCGCTCCAGGTCCAGGCCGTTGTGCATGCTGGCGAGCAGCGCCTGCGCGTAGGCGCGCAGCGCCTTGCCCGGCACCGTCGACAGGGAGAGCTGAGGCTGGGCGCGCGCGAGGATGCGAATCATCGTCCGCACGCGCGGGCCGGAGCCGTCCGTCTCCGGGTTGAAGGGGTAGACGTTCAACGCGGAGGCGAGGGTGTTGAGCGCCGCCGTCAGCTCCGCCTGGGTGAGTGACGGGTTGTCGCGGGCCAGGAAGTACGCCGCGCCCGCCAGCAGGTGCAGCCGAGGGTCTTCCCGCGACATGGCCACCGTCGCGAACACCCGCCGGTTCACTTCCTGCGCGGTCAGCGAGAAGGCGCCACGGCACTCCGAGCAGGTGATGGGCGCGTCGTAGACGGGCTCGCCGCGGCTTCCCGAAGCCGCCCACTGCGCCGCCGCCTGCGCGTGCACTTCCGCCTGCGTGGCGCTGCCGGGCGCCTGTCCTTCCACGAACCCCGCGCCGCACTCCGCATCCGGCGCCACGCCGTGGCTGGCGTCGCGGCACGTGCCGTGGAGCGGCGCGCCGCTGCCGGGGCCGCAAGGGCCTACCATGGTTCCGCATTGGGCCGCGTCCGTCACCCAGGCGCCGTTCACCCGGCACGTCTGGGGGTTGGTGCAGGCCACCGTGCAGGCGGACTCCACCGTGCCACACTGCGGTCCGGTGCCCGTCCCCAGCGCCACGGGGTAGCCATAGAAGGTGATGTGGCAGAACTCCTCGGACGCGCCGGCGGACTTCTGGGTTCCGCTCTCCGCGCGCACGGACTCCTCACCACCACCGCCCGGCGGCGGACTTCCGATGTACCAGAGCCAGGTGATGCCGGCCCACGTCGACGGCGCCGCGTGCGTGGACATGTAGCTGCGGGCGTGCGACTCGCAGGAGCCGCTCTTCGTCCCCAGCGGCACCACCGCTTCGTGCACGCCCCGCACCACGCCGAAGTCCGCGTGTTCGCACGTGTCGTACGACGTACACGTCTTCGGGCTCGTGTCCGCACCACATGCGGCGGACGCCTGCCGCGCGAAACATTCGAGGCTGTAGGTGAAGTTCCCGGTGCACAGCCAATCACCAGTCGCGAGGTCCTCGGGCGTGCACGCGAGTCCGTCCTCCACGGTGCGAGCGAGGAAGGGCGCTTCGGCACCGGAGGAAGGGGCTTCGCCGCAGCCCCAGAGCGCCAGTGCGGCCAGCAGGGCCGGGAGCCGAAGCGAACGTCTGTTGGGAATGGGTGCGTGGGCCGACGGTGGACACACGTCTCCCGTCGACAACGGATTGCGCGACACAAACATGAAGGACTTCCCCCTCGCATGGGCCTGGGCCGGACACGGCCAGGGACGGCAAGAAAGGGCCGTCGAGGGCGGATACGCAGGGAGTGTGAAATCCTGGTCCTGCCGCGCGAACGAAACGAGCCGCGAGGAAACGCTCCTCGCGGCCCGATTCACTCAAGCGCATCAGCAGCCCGGCTCAAAGCCAGGCACTGTCGCTAGGGGTCGCCCCGGCGCGGCTTGTCGGAGTCGACGGCGTCCTTGATGACCCGCTTGGCGTCCTCGATCTTCCCCTTGATGGCGCCCTTGGCGGAGTCACGCTTGCCCTCGGCCTCCAGCTCACGGTCGCCGCTCGCGACGCCGGCCACTTCCTTGATCTTCCCCTTGGCCTTGTCGGTCCACTCGCCCATGACGGGTCTCCTTTCACAGCAGACAGCGTGTTGGAGACAGAGTGTGGGCATTCCTGGAACCGCGAGCAGGGGGGCCTCGGTCCCCTGCTTGCTCCACGGGCGGGCGGGCCACGTCAGGGGACGCCGCGACGGCCCTCGGCGCGGCCCGCGAAAATCCAGTGGTCCATCGCCGCCGCGTAGTTGGTCCGGCCATAGTCCGCGATGAGGTCCGGGTTGCTCTCCAGGTAGTACTTCACGTCGAAGTCCACGGAGGCACGGCGGCCCTCGAAGAGCCCCTGGCTCCGCCAGTGGTCGAGCGCCGCGCCGTAATTGGAAGACCCAAAAGCGGCGACCAGGTCCGGGTGATGGGCCAGGTAGAACTTCGCGTCGAACTCACGCGAGCCCCGGCGCCCCTCTCCAATGCCCGTGTTCAACCAGTGGTTCCTCGCCGCCGCGTAGTTGGTCCGGCCAAAGGCCGCCACCAGGTCCGCGTGCGAGGTCAGGTACCAGACGGCGTCGAAGTGCGCCGCGCCCCGGCGGCCCTCGTGGAGGCCCGTACCCGTCCAGTGCGCCCGCGCCGCATCCCAACCCATCGCGCCGAAGGCGTTGCGCAGGTCCGCGTGCTGATGGAGATAGAAGGCCACGTCGACGTCCCGGTCCGTCCGCGGTCCATACACGGCGCGCGTCCCGGCGTGGTCGCTCGCGGTGACGTTGAGGTCGCCCCGGTTGAGGCCGTTGCACTGCGGATAGTGCATCACCGACATGACGTCGTAGGCGGTCACCGCGCGCCAGGAGCTGTCCTCGAAACACGTGCGCGCCTCCGGGCGGGTGTGCTCGTGACGGAAGCCCAGCGCGTGCCCCAGTTCGTGACGCACGATGCCCGCCAGCGACCACGGCCCGGTGGGACCAAAAGCCGTGTCATTCATGAGCACGCTGCGATTGGCGCGGTCGAAGCTGGGGAAGAAGGCCCGGGCCAGGTAGCCCTGGCCGCTGGTGGGCCGAACGTCGAAGACGACGTGAGGGTTGGTGGCGTTGCAAGCCGTGTCCTGGTCGCGCCGGTGTTCGAAGCGCGCGGAGGAGGTCTGCTGCCAGACCTCCGCGGCCGCCGCCATGACCTGCACCATCGTGTTGTAGTGGGCGCCAAAGGTCGTGCTCACGCAGTAGGTCAGGTTGCGCTGGCGCATGTAGCTCCAGCGGTCATCCGCGTCGTTCACCCGGTGGATGGCGAGCGGCTGGCGCGTGGCGCCCGTCTCCTCGCCCAGTCCTCGCAGGTAGTCCTGGTACACCTCCGCGAGCCGGGCCTCGTTCTCCACCGGCGTGTCGCCATTCACGATGAACAGGCCCGTGTCCGGCTCGCGCCACGCCTGGTCCCGGAACGCCTCGTACGACAGGACGGGCGCTGGCACCTCGGCGGCCGGCGCGTCCAGGGTGTCACCGCAGCCCACGAACCCCAGCGACAGGGCGCCCGTCACCCACAGTCCGCACGGCCCCTTCGAAATCCGCTTCATCCGCAATCCCCCCAGTCGAGCCGGAGGCCTCCCTCCGGCTGTTCGGACATGCCGGAACCCCCAGCACGCGGCGGGACCAAGCCAGCACCCTCTCAGGCACTCCAAGGTCCCACGGGGCAGGTCGGGGACTACATGTCGGCATTTCCACACAGGCTGCAGGAGGCGGAGCGTGACTGAACATTGACGGCAGGCTCCCTGGGTCGCACGCTGGGGTCACTGCTACCCAGGAGCACCGCGTTCCGATGGCCACCCCTCCGCTTCCGACTCCAGGCGCCCTGCTTCGCCGGCTGTACCTGCTGCGGTCCGTTGTCACGACGGTGGCCTTCACTCCCGCCGTCTACGTCGACATGCAGTTGCTCGACCTCACGGGTGCGAAGGAATTCCAAATCTTCCTGGGCATCATCACCCCGGTGGTGCTCGGTCTGTGCGCGGTGGTGCAACCCCTGGTGGTGATGCCGTGGCTGATGAGGCGCGCCATGGCCGCACAGGGAACCCAGCGGGTAGAGCGGCTGATTCGCATCCCCTCCTCGATTGCCTTCCTGGAGATGATGGCGTCGTGGACGCTGGGCGGCATCCTCTTCAACGGCGGCGCGGTGCTGCTGCTGGACCGGCCCCCGTCGGTGGTGCTCGTCGGCGTGGCGGTGGCGGTGAGCGCGGGCCTCTTCAGCAGCCCGCTGGCGTACATGCTGTTCGAGCGGGAGATGATGCCCACGGTCCTGGACGCCTATCAGCAGGCGCCCAGCTCCAAGCCCGCGGGGGAAGGGTTCGCGACGCGCCAGCTCTGGCTGCTGCCCGCGATGGTCGTCTCCGCGCTGCTCATCACGTGTCTGGCCAGCATCGTCACGCTGCACCTGCGGCTGGAGCGCGGCATGGGCGCGCTGGCGGCGGACCTCGCGGCGAAGGGTGACACCGCGTCCGCCGAGCGCGTCCAGGCCACGGTGCGCCCGCTGGAGGCGGAGCTGATTCAGCCGGTGGTCATCCTCGGTGGCTACGCGGCGCTGGGCTCCATCCTCACCGCGGCCTGGGCGGCCCGGCGGCTCGCGCGGGGCGCTCGCGCGGTGGGCGATTCCCTGGAGGCGCTGGTGGAGGGCCGCGCCACGCCGCCCCAGTGGGTGTCTTCGGACGAGGTGGGTGACCTGGCCGCGTCCACGTGGCAGCTCTACCAGCAGCTTCAAGACTTGCCGCGCTCGCTGCGCACCTCCGCGGGAGACCTCGCTGACGCGGGCCAGCGGCTGTCCCAGGCCAGCGCGCAGCAGAACCAGACGCTGTCCCGACAGGCCGCGGCGCTGCATCAGGCTCGCGCCACCGCGCAGGAAATCCAGCAGGCCTCCCACGTGACGCACTCCCGCGCCACCAGCATCCTCCAGGTGGCCGAACGCGCCGCCGCCGTGGGCAAGCTGGGCGAGGAGTCCCTGGCCGGCACCGAGAAGGGACTCGCCTCCATCCGCGACATCGCCGCTGGCCTGCATGAACAGATGCTCGACTTGGAGCAGCGCGCTCGCGAGGTGGGCCGCGTGTCCGAGGTGGTGAAGTCGCTGGCGGACCAGTCCCACATGCTGGCCATCAACGCCGCCATCGAGGCCACGCGCGCCGGCGAGCACGGCAAGGGCTTTGGCGTGGTGGCTCGGCAGATGCGCGACCTGGCGGACCAGTCCATCCGCGCCACCAATCAGGTGCGCGGATTGCTGGAGACCATGGCCACGGCGACCCAACAGGCGTCGGCGATGTCGGACCAGGGCGCGGAGGGCGTCGCGGAAGCCCTGGAGCCCCTGCGACACAGCGGGGAGCGGCTGCGCGAGCTCGCGGGCTTGTCCAAGGAGTCCGCGGCCGCGGTGCGGCAGATTACCGAGGCCGTGTCGCAGCAGCACGCGGGCGTGGACCAGCTCTTCGCCGCCGTGCGCGAACTGGACGAACTGACGACGGACACGCTGCGCCACCTGGACACCACACAGCAGGCGGCCACGGCCGTGAGCCACGCCACCGGGCAGGTGACGCAGTTGGCGCAGCGCTACGTGTGACGTGGCGCCGACGCGCCGCGAGCAGGTCCCGCCGAAGCTTCGCGACTGACGCAGCGAGCTGCGTGGCGCCGCGCCGAGCCCGTGCCACGCGCTACGTCGACTCTGGCTCCGCGTCGTCCTCCGCCTGCGCGGGCAACAGCGGCGTGAGCCGCCCCTCGGAGTTCAGCACCGGCGCGCGCAACAGCACGGCGAGCCGGCCCACGAGGATGGCCAACCGCGCCAGCCGCTCGCGAGGCTCCGGGCCGCCCTCCTCGAAGCTCGCCGCGTCCAGATAGGCGAGCTGCACCGACGCGCGCCCGTGCAGCCCCGCCACCCGCGCCTCCAACACGGACACCTGGGTGTGCAGCACGCCCAGGAAGCGCGTCGTCCTCGCCAACAAGGCGGCGGCTTCGTCGAGCGCCTGCGCGCCATCTTCCGGCGCGTTCGCGGCGAGCACCGCGCGGGCCGACGCGGCTTCGTAGAGCGGCACTCCATCCAGCATGACCGGCAGCGTGTCCTCGTCCAGCCAGCCCCGGTCCAGCCATGCCAGCACGGGCTCCAGTGCGCTCGGCGCGGTGACGCCGGTCCCCAACAGCGGCCAGACGCGTCGCGTCTCGCGGGAGGGCGACTCACGCAGCACGGCGCGCAGCGACTCCAGCGCCTCGCCCTCGAACAGCTCGGCTTCCCGGGCGTGCCCCCAACGCTCCAGCCGCTCCAGCAGCACGCGGAAAGGGACCAGCACCTCCTGCTGCACCCGCACCTGGAGCGCGCCGTAGGACGCGGCGCGGTCACGCACCCGCAGCCGGTCCGCACGGAGCGCGGCCAATGACTGGCGGTGCCGCTCCTGGGCGTCTCGCAGGCGGGCGTCCTCCGGCGACGTTGCGGAGCCCTCCGCCAGCACCTTCCGCACACCGAGCCCCAAGGCCGTCAGCACCAGGCCACCCACCGCGAATGGGATGAAGAAGGGCATGCGCGCGACTCCCGTCCTGGAGAAAGTGCCAGCTTCGCATCCGCCATGCCCGGCGTATACGGGCGGTCCTGCCCCGCCCGCTTGCCCGGCGCGCCGCCCGCTCAGCCCGTGCGAGCTCGCGGCGCCTCCTCCGGCTCCAGCGGCGGCACATACGGCCAGCCTGGCAGCGGGCCCTTGCCCGCCTCGCGCGTCAGGTAGTCCGCCGCGATGTTCGCGCTCTCCATGATGGTGAGCAGGCCGCTTCCTGGATGCGTGCCGCCGCCGACGAAGTACAGCCCTTCGATGTCGCGGTTCTTCACCTTCGGCCGCAGCGGCCCCAACTGCAGCCACGTGTGGGACAGGTTGAACACCGCGCCCCGGAACACGTTGAAGTCGTCCCGCCACGTCTCCGCGGTGAAGTAGCGCTCCTCGCGGATGTGCTGACGCACGTTCTTGAGCCCCACCTTCTCCAACATGGCGGGAATCCGCTCGCGCAGCGCCTGCTCCGTCTTGGCCCAGTCCACCTCGCGGCCCGTGTTCGGCGTGGGCACCAGCACGTACAGCGTCGAGTGCCCCGCGGGCGCCCCCGACGGGTCCGTCACGCTGGGATTGCACACGTAGAAGGGCGGGTCCTCCACGTCGACGTGCCGGTCCTCCAGCGCGTCTCGGTCCGTGCGCCGCGCGGACTCCGACAGATAGATGAGGTGGTGCGGCAGGTCCGAGTACACCGTGTCCAGCCCGTAGTACGCCATGAAGGTGCTGCACGAGTACTTCGCCCGGTCCAGCGCCGCGTCCGTCAGCCGCGAGCCCTCTCGCGCCTCCGCCGGAATCAGCGTCTGCGCCGCGTAGGCGAGGTCCGCGTTCACCACCACCGCGTCCGCCTCCAGCACCTCGCCGCCCGCGAGCTTCACGCCCACCGCGCGGCCCGCCTCCACCCGCACCTTCTCCACCGGCGTGCCCAGACGGAAGGTGGCGCCCAGGTCCTCCGCGCAGCGCATCATCCCCTGCGACAACGCCCGGAAGCCGCCCTCCACGTGCCACACACCGAAGGCCAGCTCCAGGAAGGGAATCACGCTGAACACCGACGAGCACGTCGTCGGGTGCAGCCCCAGGTACTTGGACGGATACGCCAGGGCGTACGTCACCCGGTCGTCGTGGAAGAAACCGTCCAACTGCCGGTACAACGTCTGCCAGGGCTTGAAGCGCAGCGTGGGCGCCAGCCGCCACGGGGCGTAGTAGCCCAGGTTGTCCGCGGACGTGCAGATGAACTTCTCGTAGGCGATGCCGTACTTCTCCCGCCCGTCCTCCATCCACTGGCGCAGGGCGGCGGCCTGGGTGGGGCCGAACTTCGCCAGCTCCGCCTCCATGCGCTCCAGGTTCCGGGTGGTGTCCAGGTGGGTGCCGTCCCAGAAGTGCACCCGCGTGTTCACGTCCAACGGGAGCAGCTTCACGTAGTCGTCGATTCGACGGCCGGCGCGCCGGAAAATCTGCTCCAGCACCCCCGGGAGCTGGAGGATGGACGGCCCGGTGTCCACGGCGTACTCGCCCGCCGCCCCCAGCTTCAGGCCCTTCATCCGCCCGCCTGGCACCGCGTCCTTCTCCACCACGGTGACGCGGAAGCCCTGCCCCGCCAGGTTGATGGCGGCCGACAGGCCTCCCGGTCCCGCTCCCACGATGATGACGTGACGCACGCAGCCTCCTTGAGCCCGCCGGCCTACCGGATGCAAGGCGCGTCCGGTACCCGGGTGAACGAAAATCCACCCGCTCGTTCATCTGGCGAACGCGCGAAGCGGATGGACGTTACAAGAGCCCCGTCCGGCAATGGCACGCTGGACAACGCCGTCCCAGCTTCCCGACGCCACCGTGCCCTCGCACCTGCTCTCCCATCTGCGCCGCAATGCCGCCTCCTACAGCGCGGTGCTGGTGGGACTGCTTGTCACGGCCGTGGCGGCCAGCTACGTCTGGCAGAGCCTCCAGGAGCGCCGGCAGCGCCGCTTCGACGACGTCGCGGGCGACGGCACGCTGAGCCTCCAGCAAGGCCTGGACCTGTACCAGGCCCTGCTCCTGGGGGTGCATGGACTGTTCGCCAGCAGCCAACACGTGGACCGCCACGAGTTCGGCGCCTATGTGAACAGCCTGGAATTGCCCCGCCGGTACCCGGGTCTGCAGGTCATCGGCTTCTCCGAGTGGCTCCGGCCGGAGGACCTCGCCCGGCATGAGGCCGAGGTTCGCGGCACCGGCCTGCCTGGCTACCGCGTGTGGCCGGAAGGGCTGCGAGACGCGTACACCGCCATCGTCTTCCTGGAGCCCTTCACCCCCCGCAACCAGGAGGCGCTCGGCTTCGACATGCTCACCGAGCCGAGCCGCCGAGCCGCCATGTTGCGCGCCCTGGAGACGGGGCTGCCCTCGGCCACGGGGAAGGTGCAGCTCCTCCAGGACTGGGAGGACACGCTGGGCCGGGAGGGGTTCCTCCTCTACGTCCCGGTGTACCGGTGGCCCCAGACGACGAACCCGCCTCGGTCCCCCCGGGAGCGGTTGCGCGGCTTCGTCTTCGCCCCCATCCGGATGGCGGACCTCATGGAGAGCCTGCGCTTTCCTGGCTTCCGGCAGACCATCGACCTGACGGTGTACGACGGGACGGAGGTGCGTGACGAAACGCTGCTCTACACGTCCATCACCCCGGGCGTGCCGATGGCGCACGAGTTCAAGCAGAAGCACTCCTTGTCCGTCGCGGGCGAGACATGGACGCTGGTGTTCACCGCGCGCAAGTCCTACCTGGACCGCAGCACGTCCGCCCAGGTGCCCATCGTCGTCGTGAGCGGCCTGCTGGTGACGATGTCGCTGTTCCTCATCACCCGCTCGCAGGTGAAGGCCCGCGCCGCCGCCGAAGCCGCCCGTGAGGAGCAGCAGCGTCTCACCGGCGAGGCCCGCGCCGCGGTCCAGATTCGTGACGACTTCCTGAGCATCGCCGCGCACGAACTGCGCACGCCGCTCACCAGCCTCAAGCTCCAGTTCCAATTGCTGTATCGCAACCTGCGAGGCGAGGGCCCGCACGACCTGGAGAAGCTCCAGCAACGGCTGGAGTCCTGCGAGCGGCAGTCGACGCGTCTGACGACACTGGTGGACAGCCTGCTCGACGTGTCCCGGCTGGCGCGCGGACGGCTGGAGCTGAACCTGGAGGACCTGTCCCTGGACGAGGTGACGCGGGAGGCCGCACGCCGCTTCGAGACGGAAGCCCAGAGCGCGGGCGTCCAGCTCACGGTGGATACCCCTCGGGTGGTGACGGGCCGGTGGGACCGGCTGCGGCTGGAGCAGGTCATCACCAACCTCTTGTCCAACGCGCTCAAGTACGGCCACGGCGCGCCCGTGGACGTGCGCGTGCACAGCGACGAGACGAACGCGACGCTTGAAGTACGGGACCACGGCATCGGCCTGTCCAGTGAAGATGCCCAACGCATCTTCGGCCGCTTCGAGCGCGCTGTGTCCAGCCGCCACTATGGAGGGTTGGGCCTGGGGCTCTTCATCACCCGCCAGCTCGTGGAGGCTCTGGGCGGCCACATCACGGTGACGAGCACCCCGGGACAGGGGTCCACGTTCACCGTGGTGCTGCCCCTGGCGGGGCCTGGTACGGGGTGAGGTGCGGGGCCTCCGCGACGCACGTGGCGAGAGTGAGACGCCGGGGACATCCAGCAGCTCTGACGTCGCCCCGGACTCCGACTTCGCGAGGACTCACTCCACCGTCACCTTCCATCTCATCACCCAACATGGGCACCTTCCGCTGCGGTGGGAGACGGTGCCCCAAAGCGAGCTGACCGACCGACCAGCGCAAAGCGCCAAGGACTCTCTGCTGGCGCGACTGCACGCGGTACCGGGGTTATCTCAATTCAGAAGGATAGACAGCTCAATCCGCATCGTGCTTTCGCCACGCACCATGCCAAACAAAAACACCCACACCTATCACATGAACTGTCTCGCCGCCCTGGCGGCACTCGTCACGGCGTGTGCCGAAACGCCACTTCCACGCACGGCAAATGCTGTTCGGAGGTGGGTCGGGCCTCCTGTCAACGTGCCTGGGGGCGGCCAATTCCGGACCGTCATCTACTACGGTCCCTGGCAGTGCAGCAGCCAGCTCATGAACTACTGCGAGAGCAAGTGTGCAGGAAGCGGCCACGATCTCCAGGGCTGCATGTGGCTCGCGGATGTGAAAATGGACTTCCAGGGCACTGTCATGAGGGCCGGCAGCCGCTTTGGAATGGCCCACTGTTGCTGCAACTATGACAAGCTCAGTCCCGACCAGACCTCTGCGGCCCGTAGTCGCTGGAGCAACGCCCGCTCAGGCTTCCGGGAAGCGTGGGCCAACCGCTTCGGCGCGTGGCCCACGGAGCCTGGCGGCCGACTCTACGAAGGGCATCACGTTCGGGACCTTTGGCACGGCGGAAATCCCACGGACTGGGACAACATCATCCCGTTCCCCAAGGACCTGCACACGGACCTCTTCGACCTTTATAACGCGTGTTACGCCAACGACCCGCCTTGGACCCAGGTGGGCGTGGACTACCCCTATGGAGAGTAGCCCGATGCAAATGCCCGTCCTGCTCGAAGAGGTGTCCCGCGCTCACCGCGCGCGCCCTCCTGCTACGCCGGCTCAAATCGAAGCGTTCGAGCAAAGCGTCGGCTGGCGCCTCGACCCGGACCTTCGCGCCTTCTACCTGCACTGCGATGGAGCGGACCTCTTCGGGACTGCTGACCCCGCGTACTCCTTCTTTCCACTCGCGGAGATTCGCCGCGCGCGAGTGACCATGAGGAAGAAAGACACGGACAAGGCGGGCCCCGCGTCCTGGTATGCCATCTGCGACGTGCGGGACAGTAACTACATCCTGCTTGACGTGAGCCACCCGCTGGATGGCTGCTACCCCATCCGCGATGGCTACAACGAAGCGTTCCCTGATCCAGCCTACTGTCGCCAAATCGCCCGCTCCTTCTCGGAGTTTCTGGCTGGCGCGCTGCGCTCCAACGGGCATTGGTTCTGGCTGCCAACGCGGTAGGGCGCGACGCCAACGTAGCGCCGCGCCGGCACTGCTGAGTGATGCTGCGCACCTTTATCGATGAAGCGACAAACCCACGGGTCGATCGAATCGACCCCACGGTTCCCCATTCGCGTCCAGGAGGTTGGTCCGGCTCCGTAATGGCATTTTCGGAGTCCCCGAAAGAGAGCCCCTCCAGCAGTACGGACAGCAACAGGCGTCCAGCCTTCCAATGGCGGGCACGGCGAGACATACGAACGGCAAGACGATCCACCGGAAGCTCGGGATTTCGAAAACACCACTGCGAGTCAGGAAGATGCACATGAAGTGCTGGCTGGACGGATTGGAAATCGACGATGCGCCCATGGAAGAGGTGACGTTTTCTGCGCAAGGCGGGCGAGCCCAAATGGCTGTCGACACTGCTGACGGGCGACGCGTGTCGTTGGAGTTTCGTGGCGCAGTCGCCATGCGAATGGTCCCATCAGTGCTTGTCGATCGCGACCAACTCAGGGTTGATGGCAGATACAGGCGCTGTGTCTTGATATCCGACGACTCTGAATGGCTCCGGCAATTGATTTCAGCATCCGTTCACGCAAAGGAACCTATTGACGGCGCTCTGGTTCACTTCATCGTCCCTAGCGATGACTGGGTGTGGGAGTTGCTTGCTCGTGACTGTTGTCTCGTCGAGGAGTTGGGTTCATAGGACAGAGGCCGCCTGTGCCAGGGACGCCTCGACTGGCGTGCCTCACTCACCCGCATTGACGCGCTGGTGACGCCGCAACCGCCAATCCGGTGGCTCAAGCATCCGGTGCGGTACTGAGTGAGAATCTGCGGAAGCGGCAATGCCCTCTACGTCGAGCGGCAGATTGGAATGCACTTCGGACAGGGGCTGACCGCTCGAGATGAAGCCGGAAATCATCACGGGGTGACGCTCGTCCCCGCTGCAAAGGAAGGGGACCTCCTTGCCCCGGCTCGCGGCGACGAGCCGTGGCAACGCTGCAAGTCGCTGGCCCTCGCCAACGCTCCAGTCCAGCCACAAACCGGGAAGTGCCCGCTCCATCCGCTGAACGACAGCGAGTACGCGACCGTCACCTCCCACGAATGAAGCCCCCCGATGCGATAAGAACAAGGCGCAAGGGAGCGGTCATCGTGGGTACCTCATGACGCGGACCTGAATTCGGGGTTCCTGCAGTGCTCGACCGTGCGCGTCCGCGCGCACAAGTGAAGGCGCTGGGTGCAGCGACGGCCGTTGTTCAAGGATGCCAGCACGCCCAGCCAGCAAGGAGGCACGGCGCGACTCCCAGGCCCGCGACACTTGGGCCTCGAACTCGGGGACGGGCGGGGCAACCGGCGCCCCGGAATGACGGTGAACGACCGTTCATCCCGCACGCGTCGCCCCGGGGCACGTGGTGCGACCTGTCATGTTTCACCCGGAGCATCTGCTTGCCCGCCTGTCCCCTGTGAAGACTGGTGGACACCCGGACCGTCGGCCGACATCAGTGTTCGACAGTGGCCACGTCCACGTCTATGTCCCAGGATATGAGCCCCGCGCCCACGGAGGTGCTGCTGTTCACCTTGAACGGCCAGCGCTACGGACTGCCCGCACCGGACGTGCGCGAACTGGTGCGCGCCGCGCGCCTGACGCCCCTGCCTCGTGCGCCCGCCGTGGTGGAGGGCCTGCTGGACCTGCGGGGCGAGCTGCTGCCGGTGCTCGACCTGCGCCTGCGCTTCCGCCATCCCCCCCGGTCGCTGTCCCCCATGGACCACTTCATCGTGGCCTCCGCGGGGAACCGGAACGTCGTGCTGCGCGTGGACCGGGCCGAGGGACTGCGCGTCCTCACCCCGGATGAATGGGACCCCACCCCTCGCGAGCTGCCCGGCGTGGGCTACGTGGCGGGCGCCGTGAAACTGAAGGACGGGCTCGTCCTGGTCCATGACCTGCGCACCTTCCTGTCCGAGGCCGAGTCCCTGGCGCTGGACGCGGCGATGACCGCGCCGATGGAGCCGGAGACCGCGTGAACTGGGGCCCCTGGAGCCACCCGGGATATGCAGAGGTGCTCGCGTTGGTGGAGGAACGAGCCGGGCTCGTCCCACCGAGCTGCCCGGCCTCCGCCGAGGAAGGCATCGCCCGCGCCATGTCGCGCGCGGGCGTGAAGGATTTCGATGCCTACCGCCTTCGGCTGGTGGACGACCCCGCCGCGCTGGATGACCTGCTCATCGAGCTCACCGTCGGCGAGACATACTTCTTCCGCACGCCCGAGCACTTCGAGCACCTGCGCGGCGTCGTGCTGCCCGACCTGCGCGAGCGCCACGGGCCAGGCCACACCGCGCGCCTCTGGAGCGCCGCGTGCTCGTCGGGCGAGGAGCCCTACTCCATCGCCGCGCTGCTCATGACCGAGGGCTGGGAACAGCACATGGCGGTGTACGCCACCGACGTGTCTCGTGGGGCGCTCGCCCGGGCCCGGAAGGCCCAGTACGGCGACTGGTCCCTGCGCGGCGGCTGGGCGGACCGCATGCGCATCCACCTGCGCGCCGAGGGCCGCCGCTACCTGCTGTCGCCCGAGGTGCAGAAGCAGGTGCGCTTCAGCTACCTGAACCTGGCGCTCGACACGTGGCCCTCGCCGGAGAGCGGCATCTGGAAGCTGGACGTCATCTTCTGCCGCAACGTCCTCATCTACTTCAACCGCCCCACCATCGAGGCCGTCGCCCGCCGCCTCCACGACGCGCTGGACGAAGGGGGCTATCTCTTCACCGGTCCGTCGGATCCGCCGCTCGGCGGGCTCGCGCCGCTGGAGAGCGTCCTCACCGAGTGGGGCGTGCTGTACCGCCGGCCGCTGCACGGCGTCTCGCTGTCCGTGCCCTTCCCCTCCGCCGTCCCCTCCGCGTGGGCCGAGCCGACGGGAGCCGCCACGCCCTGGAGCCCGTCCTCCACGGGACTGCCCGGCCCACACGAGACCGCTGCCACGACCGCGCCCTCCTGGGGGGCCGGCGGTCGCGCGGATGCGGCACAGCCCACCGCCCGGTACGCACCGGGTGCCTCAGCCCCAAGCCCTGGGTTCGGGCGCGGTCCGGCAACGGGTCCGGGCGTGAATCCCTCGGGCGGCTTCGGCTCCGCGACAGGCGCGAGCCACGGTGCCCCGACCTCGGGCGGCTTCGGCTCCGCGGCGGGCCCAAGCGCTTCGAACATCGGTGGCATTGGCTCCTCGCCCACTCCGGGGCAACGCGCCTCGCACCCGGGAGGCCCCGGCTTCGCGACGGGCCTGAGCGCCTCGAACCTCGTCGGCGCCTCGCCCGCGCCGGGGCACGGCGCCCTCCCTCCAGGCAGCCCCCGCTCCACGCCGGGGACAGGCCCGCTCCCCTCCGACAAACAACCCCGAGCCCCCAGCGCCACGGCGGTGCAGGCCGCGCGGCAGGCCCTGGCCCGAGGCAACTGGCGCGAAGCGGCCCAGCACCTGGGCGCCCTGGACGCGGACGCGGACACCGCCGCCCTGGCGGTCCGCGCCCTGGCGAACCTGGACGCCTCGGCGGCCATCTACGCCAGCACCGAGGCGGCCGCCCGCCACCCGCTGGTCGCGGGCCTGCGCTACCTGGAGTCCCTGCTGCTCCTCGGCCAAGGCCGCCTCGCGGACGCCGAACGCGCCGTCCGGCAGGCCCTGTACCTGGAGCCCACACTCATCGTTGCGTGGCTCATCCTCGGGCGCGTGCTACGCAGGCATGGCGACACGGCCGGCGCCGTGAAGGCGTGGCGCGAGGCGGAGCAACTCTGCAACGCGCTGCCCTCGGACGCGCCCGTGCCTCACGCGGACGGAGAAAGCGCGAGCAGGCTGGCGGAAGTGGCGCGCGGTGAGCGGTCACGCATGGAGGCAGCCCTGGCTGCCGGTGAGGAGCTGAGCTGATGCCGGGTTCCGGCGAAATCGACTGGGCGACGACCCGCGCGCGGCTGGCGAAGCTGGCCGAGCTGGAGAAAGAGCAAGGCACCCTGACGCCCGAGGAGGCCTCGGCGCTGCTGGATGCCCGCGCCCGTGCGCTCGCCCGCGAGCCCAAGCCCGAGGTCGACCCCGGCACCCTGCGCGAGGTGGTCCGCTTCAAGGCCGCGGGCCAGCGCTACGCCCTGGAGTCCCGCTTCGTGCTCGAGGTGGTGCGCGCCCCGGAGCTGGTGACCCTGCCCGGCGCCCCGCCCGCGCTGCGCGGTCTCACGCTGATGCACGGCGAGGTGCTGCCGGTGGTGGAGCTGGCGCCGCTCTTCGGGCGCGCGCCCTCCGACACCCCGGGGCCCCTGCTCGTCGTGGGGACGCACCGCGCCGAGCTGGGCCTGCGCACCGAGGAAGTGGAGGAGGTCACCGTGCTCGCGGGCAATACACTGCTGGAGCCGCCCAGCACCCTGGACGACGTGGCCGGGAGCCTCGTGTCCGCGGCCGACAGGGACGGCACGCTGGTCTTGGAAGGCGACGCGCTGCTGAGTGACAGTCGCCTCATGTTCGATTTGTCCGACGAAGGAGCAGTATGAGCATCGGGAACCGCATCGCATTCGGATTCGGACTGTCGTTGTTGATGTTGCTGCTCGTGGCGGGCGTGTCCTTCCAGGGCGCCAACCAGCTCACCACGAGCACGTCCGGCCTGCTGAAGGCCCACGAGAACTTCCGCATCATCCGCGAGGTGCGCGCGCTGCTGATGGACGCCGAGTCCGGCCAGCGCGGCTTCATCCTCACCGGGGACGAGTCCTACCTGGTGCCCTACCGCGAAGCCGTGGCGGCGCTCCAGAGCGACATGCAGCGGCTGCGCGACGCCATGGCGGACCACCCCAACCAGCGCTCGCGCCTGAACCGGCTGGAGCCCATCGTCACCCAGCGGCTGAACCGGCTGGACGAAGGCATCCGCCTGCGCCGCGACCAGGGCCTGGAGGCCGGCGCGAAGTTCATCCAGACCGGCCAGGGCCGGGAGGTCATGCTCCAGCTCCGGCAGGTCATCGACGAGATGCTGGTGGCGGAGCAGGAGCGCTGGGACGAACACGCGACCGCCGCCCGGGAGATGGCCCAGCGCATCCTCTGGGTGCTGGGCATCGGCACCGCGCTGGGACTGCTCATCGTCGGCGCGGGCAGCTACATCATCACCCGCGGCATCACCGAGCCGCTGCGCGCGCTCATGGAGGGGGCACAGCAGCTCGGCCGCGGCAAGCTGGAGCACCGCATCCCCGTGAAGGGCAGCGACGAGACGACGGAGCTGGCGCGCGCCTTCAACGACATGGCGGAGAAGCGCCAGCAGAACGAGGACCAGCTCGAGAAGGAATCCGAGCAGCGCGAGCACACGCTCCGCACCGTGGCCGAGTTCGTCAACCAGCTCGCTGGCGCCAGCTCGGAAATCCTCTCCAGCACCACCGAGCAGGTCGCCGGCGCCCAGGAGCAGGGCAGCGCGGTGACGGAGACGGTGAGCACCATCGAGGAAATCACCAAGACGTCCGAGGAGGCCGCCGGCCGCGCCCGCGCCGTGAGCGACTCCGCGCGCCACGCCGAGGAGGTGGGCCGCAGCGGCCGCCGCGCCGTGGAAGAGGCCGTGGGCGCCATGGGCTCGGTGCGCGAGCAGGTGGAGTCCATCGCCTCGCGCATCCTCGCCCTGGCCGAGCAGGCCCAGGCCATTGGCGACATCATCACCACCGTCAACGACATCTCCGAGCAGACGCACATGCTGGCCCTCAATGCCTCCATCGAGGCGAGCCGCGCCGGTGAGCACGGCCGGGGCTTCGCGGTGGTGGCCTCCGAGGTGAAGGCGCTGGCCGACCAGTCCAAGAAGGCCACCGGCCAGGTGCGGCAGATTCTGGGACAGATTCAGAAGGCCACTCACGGCGCGGTGATGACCACCGAGGAAGGCACCAAGAGCGTGGCCGCCGCCACCCGCGTGGTGTCCGAGGCGGGCTCCAACATCCAGACGCTGTCGGACCTGCTGGCCCAGGCCTCGCTGACGGCGGCGCAGATCGCCGCCTCCGCGAATCAGCAGGCCACCGGCATTGGCCAGATTCGCCAGGCGATGCATGACGTGAACCAGGCCACGCAGCAGGCCCTCATCTCGTCGCGGCAGACCGAGCGCGCCATGCAGGACCTCAACGGCATGGGCCAGAAGCTCAAGGGGTTGCTCGGAGAGTACGGACGCTGATGGACCGCGACCGGTTGGCCCAAGCGCTGCTCGCCACGTTCCTCGAGGAGCTCGAGGGGCACATCGTCTCGCTCAACCGCGAGCTGCTGGCCCTGGAGCGTGAAACCGCCCCCGCGCGCATGGCGGAGCTGGTGGCGTCCCTGCTGCGCACGCTGCACAGCGTGAAGGGCGCGGCGCGCGCGGCCAGCGCCACCCTGGTGGAGACGGCCTGCCACCGCATGGAAGAGGTGCTGGAGCTCGTGCGCGACGCGGGCGCGGGCACCGCCGAGGTCTTCGAGCTGTGCTTCACCACCGTGGACGCGTTGGACGACGCGGGCCGCCGCCTGGCCGCGCGCCAGGACCTGGCGGGCTCGCCCCTGGAGGCCCTGCTGCCCCAGTTGGAGCGCGCCGCCGCTCGCCCGGCGGTCGCACATCCCCGGCCCCCACCGCCCGAGGTGGAGTCCGCCACGCCGCCCCCTTCCGCGCCGACCTTCGACGCGCTGCCGGCCACCGAGCCCACCGGCGCGTGGCCCGCCGCGCCTCCGGCCTCCGCCGCGCTCCAGGAGTCACAACCCGCCGCGCCCACCGGCGCGGAGGCCCTGCCCGTCCGCGTCTCCGCGCAGAAGCTGGACGCCCTGCTGGCGCGCAGCGGCGAGCTGCGCGTGGCCACGCTGCGATTGGACGGCCGCGCCGAGGCGCTGGACTCGGTGCGCGAGGCGCTGGCGCAGGCGCGAGAGGCGGTGCTCGGCACGCCCGGTGAACAGGCGCTGCTGCGCGCGGAGACGGAGCTGGCGCGGGTGACGCTGGACCTGGCCGCGGACCGCCGCACGCTGGGCGGCGTGGCCACGGGCCTGGATGACGAGGTCCGCCGCGCGCGCACCCTGTCCTTCGAGGAGGGCTGCGAGGGCCTGGAGCGCGCCGCGCGCGACGTGGCGCGCAGCCTGGACCGGCAGGTGCGGCTGGAGATTCACGGCGGCGCGCTGGAGCTGGACCGCTCCCTGCTCCAGGGCCTGCGCGAGCCGCTGTTGCACCTGGTGCGCAACGCGGTGGCGCACGGCCTGGAATCCCCCGAGGAGCGCGAGCGCCAGGGCAAGCCGCCCGAGGGCCGCCTCACCCTGTCCGCGCGGCTCAAGGGCAGCCGCGTGGAGGTGACGGTGGACGACGACGGGCGCGGCCTGGACCTCGCCGCACTGCGAGAGCGGGCGCGCGCCCGGGGCCTGAAGGTGCCCGAGGACGACGAGGAGGCCGCGCGGCTGGTGTTCCTGCCCGGGCTGTCCACCGCCGTGACGGTCACCCAGGTGGCGGGCCGGGGCGTGGGCCTGGACGTGGTGCGCATGCACGTGGAGGGACTGCGAGGCAGTGTGGAGGTGACGACGCTGCCCGGCCGAGGCACCTGCTTCGTCCTGGACGTGCCCCTGACGCTGAGCACGCTGCGGGTGCTGCTGGTGTCCGCGGGCGGGCAGATTCTGGCGCTGGCCAGCGAGAGCGTGGCGCGGCTGGTGCGCCTGTCCCCCGGCGAGGTGCGGGACGTGGAGGGCCGCCCGGCGTGGGCCTCTGGTGACGCGCTGGTGCCGCTGGCCTCGCTGGCGGAGGTGCTGGGCCTGCCGCCGGGTCCGCCGCGCACGCGGCGTGGCGCGGTGGTGCTGGCCTCGGGCACGGCGCGCGCCGTGGTGGTGGTGGACGAGGTGCTGGCCGAGCAGGAGGCATTGGTGCGCTCGCTGGGCCACCGCGTGCGCCGCGCGCGGCACGTGTCGGCGGCGGCGGTGCTTCCGGACGGGCGGCTGTCGCTGCTGCTCAACCCCGTGTCCCTGGTGCGCGCGGCGGGAGGCCGCCCGGCCACGTCGCTGTTCCCCGCGCCCGCGGCGCAGCGGACGCGGCGGCGGGTGGTGCTGGCGGATGACTCGCCCACCACGCGCGCGCTGGAGCAGAGCATCCTGGAGAGCGCGGGCTACGAGGTGGTGACCTGCGTGGACGGCGCGGACGCCTGGGAGCGGCTCCAGGCGGGCGGCGCGGACGCGCTCGTGCTGGACGTGGAGATGCCGCGCATGGATGGTTTCGCGCTCACCGAGGCCGTGCGCGCCTCGCCGCGCTTCTCCCGGCTGCCGGTGGTACTCGTCACCGCCCGAGGCAAGGCGGAGGACAAGGCGCGCGGGCTCCAGGCCGGTGCCAGTGCCTATCTGGTGAAGAGCGCGTTCGACCCGACGAGCCTGCTGGAGACGCTGAGACGACTGCTATGAAGAACGACCCGTTGCGCATCCTGGTGGCCGAGGACTCGCCCACCGCCCGACGCCTGCTGGTGGAAATCCTCCGCGCCGACCCCGCCTTGACGGTGGTGGGCGAGGCCAAGGACGGCGTGGAAGCCGTGGAGATGGCCCAGCGCCTGCGGCCCAGCCTGGTGACCATGGACATCCAGATGCCGCGCATGGACGGCCTGGAGGCCACCCGTCGCATCATGACGGAGGTGCCCACGCCGGTGGTGGTGGTGTCCACCCTGGTGGAGCGTGACATCCAGACGTCCATGGCCGCGCTCCGCGCCGGCGCGCTCGCCGTGCTCCAGAAGCCGCTGGGCCCGGAGTCGCCGGACTTCGACGCGGACAGCCGCCGCCTGCGCGACACCCTCAAGGCCATGGCCGAGGTGAAGGTGGTGCGCCGCTGGCCGGACCGCTCCGCCATGCCCGTGCCCATCCCCGCCAGCGCCAGGCCGCCCGTGACACCCACCGCCCCCGGGGTGGTGGCGCTGGCCGCCTCCACGGGGGGCCCGGCCGCCCTCTTCCGACTGCTGTCCGAGCTGCCCGCCAGCATCCCCGTGCCCCTGCTGGTGGTGCAGCACATCGCCATTGGCTTCAGCCAGGGCCTGGCCCACTGGCTGCAAACCGCCGGTCCGCTGCGAGTGAAGGTCGCGGAGGATGGAGAGCCCCTGCTCCCTGGGCACGTGTACCTGGCCCCGGATGATCGCCACCTCGGCGTGCGGGGCGAGGGCCGGGCCGAGGTGTCCCGCGCCGCGCCGGTGAATGGCTTCCGGCCGTCCGCGACGTGGATGTTCCGCTCGGTCGCGCGCGCCTACGGCCCCGCCTCCCTGGCCGTCATCCTCACCGGCATGGGCCAGGATGGACTCGAAGGCGTGCGCGAGCTGCACGGCGCGGGAGGCCGCATCCTGGCCCAGGACGAGCAGTCCTCCGTCGTCTACGGCATGCCCGGCGTGGTGGTGGGCGCCAACCTGGCGCACGAGGTCGTCGCCCTCCCGGACCTGGCCGCCCGGCTCTCCGCGGCGTTCCGGGGAAACGGAGGAGTCTGAGTTACACCCTCCAGAATATTGGATTTTAAAACATCCGCCGGAATCGAGCGCCGCTGGGATGGTCCAGCGGCCGGGCGGTGTCATGATGGGGTCCTCTCTTCAGCCAGTCCCCCCATGGCAGCTCGACTCTCCACGTCCTTCGCCGCAGCCTTCGCCGTCCTTCCCGACCCGTCCTACGTCCTGGATGGAAGTGGTCGTGTCCTCGCATGCAGCCAGGCGGGCGCACGGGCCGCAGGACGGTCCGTCGAAGCGCTCGTGGGCAGACACTGGGGCGAGCTCGGCTTCGCGCCGGAAGAGCTGGCCCGCTTGGAGACGGCCCGCGCCCGGGTGATGGCCACGGGCCATGCTTGTGACCTGGAGGCCCCCTGGGACACGGAGACGGGCCCTCGGCGCCACGCGCTGGTGCTCCAGTCGCTGCCCGCCGAGGACGACGGTCCCGGGTGCGTGCTGGTGACGGCGCGGCCGCTCACCGACGCGGAGGCGGTGTTCTCCCGCGCCATGGAGCTGGAGCTCGCCGCGAGGGCGGAGGTGGAGCAGGCCGAGCGCCGCCGCTCCTTCCTCTACCAGGCGATGACGACGCTGTTCACCCACCCGCCGGACCCGCAGGGCATGTACACGCTGCTGGCGCACCTGGCGGTGCCGGACCTGGCGGACTGGTGCCTGGTGGACGCGCTGGAGCAGGGTCCCTGGGTGACGCGGGTGGCGGCGGCCTGCCTGGACCCGACGCAGCAGGAGCGCGCGGGCGCCCTGCCCACGCGCATCGAGCTGCGTGAGGACGCTCCCGTGGGCCTCTTGCGCGTGCTGCGCACCGGCGAGCCGGAGCTGGTGCCCGCGGTGACGGACTCGCTCTTGCGCGCCGCCGCCGCCGAACCGGCGCACCCCGCGCTGCTGCGGCTGCTCCAGGCGCGCTCGTACATGATTGTCCCGCTGCGCGCGCGCGGACACACGCTGGGCGCCGTCACCTTCGTGTCGTCCGGCTCGGGCCGGCGCTACGGCCCGGATGACCTGGCCCTGGCCGAGGACCTGTGCCTGCGGGCCAGCCTCGCCATCGACAACGCGCGGCTGGTGGGCGAATCCCGCCGCGCGGCGCGGGCCCGCGAGGACCTGCTGGCGGTGGTGTCGCACGACTTGAAGAACCCGCTGGGCGTGGTGCAGCTCGGCGCGGCGCTGCTGCTGCGCGGCGCGGGCGCGAAGCCCGGCGGTGAGAGCGTGGCCAAGCAGGCCACCCGCATCCAGGACGCCACCGAGCGCATGTCGCGGCTCATCTCCGACCTGCTCGACTGGGGGCGCCTGGAGGCGGGCGGACTGCCGCTGGAGTGGGGCGAGCACAGCCTGATGGCGCTCCTCACCGAGGCCCTGGACGCCATCCGTCCGCTGGCGGAGGCCAAGGGCCTGCACCTGTCCGTGGACCTGCCCTCCGTCGACGTGCGCGTGCGCTGTGACCGGGTGCGGGTGCTCCAGGTGCTGGGCAACCTGCTGGGCAACGCGGTGAAGTTCACCGCCGTGGGGGGCCACCTGGCCCTGAGCGCGCGGGCCCGCGGCGGCGAGGTGTCCATCCACGTGCGGGACACCGGCTCCGGCATCGCCCCGGACGCGCTGCCCCACATCTTCGACCGCTACTGGCAGGCCCGGGACGCGGCCAGCCGGGGCACCGGCCTGGGGTTGGCCATCGCCAAGGGCCTGGTGGAAGCCCACGGCGGCGGCATCCGGGCGGAGAGCACGTTGGGTGTCGGCAGCATCTTCACCTTCACCCTGCCCTCCGCCTCCGTGACGCCGCTGGCCCACCCGCCGCTCGCGCGCGGCGCCACGGACGCCTGACTCCCGCCGCATTGCCGCCACGCGAAGGGCCGTGCGAGGAAGCCGCATGTCCTTCCTGCAGCAGGCGCTCGTCTTCCTCGCGGCGGCGGTGGTGGCGGTCCCTCTCTCGAGGAAGCTCGGCCTGGGCTCCGTGCTGGGCTACCTCGCGGCGGGCGCGGCCATTGGCCCCTGGGGGCTGAGGCTCATTGGTGACGTGGAGCACATCTTCCACGTGGCCGAGCTGGGCGTGGTGCTGCTGCTGTTCGTCATTGGACTGGAGCTGGAGCCCCGCCGGCTGTGGGCGCTGCGCCGCTCCGTCTTCGGCCTGGGCGGCGCGCAGGTGTTGCTCACCGGACTGCTGCTCGCGGGCGTGGGCCTGCTCCTCGGGCTTCCGCGCGGCGCGGCCCTCGTCACCGGCTTCGGCCTGTCCCTGTCCTCCACCGCCTTCGCGCTCCAGCTCCTGGCCGAGCGCAACCAGCTCACCACCGCGTATGGCCAGGTGGCCTTCGGCATCCTCCTCTTCCAGGACCTGGCGGTGGTGCCGCTGCTCGCGCTGATGCCGCTGCTGGGCGACGGCGCCACGCCCTCGGCCGAGCCGGTGTGGTGGCTGCTGCTCAAGGACGTGGGCGTGCTGGCGGCGGTGGTGCTGGCGGGCCGCTACCTGGTGCGCCCGGTGTTCCGCGCCGTGGCCGCCACCCACAGCCAGGAGCTGTTCACCGCCACCGCGCTGCTGCTGGTGGTGGGCACCGCGTCGCTCGTCAACGCCGTGGGCCTGTCCATGGCGCTGGGCGCCTTCCTCGCTGGCGTGCTGCTGGCGGACTCCGAATACCGCCACGAGCTGGAGGCCGACCTGGAGCCCTTCAAGGGCCTGCTCATGGGCCTGTTCTTCGTCACCGTGGGCATGTCGGTGAACCTGAGCCTCATCCTCCAGGAGCCGCTGCGGGTGCTGGCCCTGGTGCTGGGGCTGGTGGCGCTCAAGGGCGCGGTGCTCTACGGCCTGGGCCGCGTGGTGCTGAAGCAGCGCCAGCCCGCGTTGGATCTGGCCGTCGTCATCTCCCAGGGCGGAGAGTTCGCCTTCGTCCTCTTCTCGCTCGCCGCCGGCCAGCACGTCATGGAGCGCTCGCTGTCGGAGCTGCTCGTGGTGGTGGTGGGACTGTCCATGGCCACCACGCCGCTGCTGTATGCCCTGCACGAGCGCTGGGTGCGCCCGCGCCTGCAGCCCGCGTCCGCGAAGCGCGCGTACGACGTGGCCCCCACCGAGGACAACCCCGTCATCATCGCCGGCTTCGGCCGCGTGGGTCAGATTGTCGGCCGCCTGCTGCGCGCCAAGCGCATCGGCTTCACCGCCATTGACGCGAGCCCGGAGCAGATTGACTTCATGAAGCGCTTTGGCAGCCAGGTCTTCTATGGCGACGCCTCGCGCCTGGACCTGCTGCGCGCCGCGCGCGCGGAGAAGGCCCGCGTCTTCGTGCTCGCCATCGACGACATCGAGGCGTCGCTGCGCACCGCCCGCGCCGTGAAGGAGCACTTCCCGCACCTCATCCTCTTCGCCCGCGCGCGCAACCGCGTGCACGCCTACCAACTCCTGGACATGGGCATCGACCGGGTGATGCGCGAGACGTTCCTCGACAGCCTGGAGATGGGCACCGAGGTGCTCCAGGAGCTGGGCCTCACGTATTCGGAGAGCCGCCGCGCCCACGAGCGCCTGCGCGAGCACGACGAGCGCCTGCTGCGTGAAACGGCCCGGTTCCACCGAGACGAAAAGAAGCTGGTGGAGATGGCCGACAAAGCCCGCAAGGAGCTGGAGAGCCTCTTCGAGAAGGACGAGGCCGAGCAGTCCGACGGCGCCTCGTGACGCCCGCCGCCCCCGCACGCCCCAGGCTCCCTCCCGAAATCCTTGTTTCACCCAGGGTTGCATTCACCCGGGTCACATTCATCTGTCCAAGGTGCATCCGTGGGGCAGGAGGCCGCCTCCCCTGGTGGCGGTGGGTGCGACACACAGTGCGCCGACGCCTGCCTGGCATCGCATGAGGCGGAGAGCGGGGTATGGTTCCATCCCCACCGCTGAAATCGAAGAGGCATGCCCCCCACCCCCGCCAAGAAGCGTCAGCGTCCTCTGGCAGAGCCTGCCGCCGAGACACTCTCCCCCGAGCTGCTCCAGACGTTGCTGGAGGGGCTACCGGATGCCTTCTGCCTCCTCGACGCGCGGTGGTGCCTGGCCTACGTGAATCCGCACATGGCCCGGCTGCTGGGCGACACCGCGCGGCGCCAGGACGACGTGCGCCGCGTGTGCCCGGAGCTGCTGGAGCTGGGGCGCTACCTGAAGTTCGACCGACCCATCTCCGAGCAGCCGTCGGTCCACTACGAGCACGTCTGGCCGGAACAGGAGACGTGCTTCGACGTGCGCGTGCGCCCGGTGGAGGGCGGGCTGCTGGTGCACTGCCGGGACATCACCGAGGAGCGCAAGGCCCGCGAGTCCCTGCGGCGCAACGGCGAGGTGTTCCGCGCCATCCTCGACGGGACGACGGACGCCGTCTACACGAAGGACCTGGACGGCCGCTTCACCATGATGAACCCGGCGGGCGCGAAGGCGCTGGGCTACCGCGCCGAGGACGTGGTGGGGCACACGGACCACGAGCTGTTCGACCCGGCGGTCGCCCGAACCAACGCCGCGAACGACCGCGAGGTGTTCGCCTTCGGCCGCACCGTCACCTACGAGGACTCGCAGCCGGCCGTGGAGGGCCCGCGCGTGTGGCTGTCCACCAAGGGCGTGCTGCGCGACGTCGAGGGCAAGGTGTTTGGCCTGTTCGGCATCAGCCGCGACATCACCCAGCGCAAGTGGGCGGAGGAGGAGGCCCGCCGCCACTCCGAGTTCCAGGAGCAACTCATGGGCATCATCACCCATGACATCCGCAGCCCGCTGGGCGCCATCATGAACTGGTCGCGCGTGCTGGCCGCGGGCGGCTCGGAAGAAGACGCCCAGCGCACCAGCCAGCGCATCGCCACCGCGGCGGTCCGCATCGAGCGGCTCACCCGCCTGCTGCTGGACTTCACCCGCACGCGGCTGATGGGCGGCGTGGCGATTGAGCCCCGGCCCGTGGACCTGAAGGACCTGGCGTGCAAGGTGGCCCACGAGTTCGGCGTGGCCTTCCCCCAGCGCACCGTCGAGGTGGACCACAAGGGCAACACCCAGGGCGTCTGGGACCCGGACCGGCTGGCCCAGGTGACGTCCAACCTGGTGGAGAACGCGCTCAAGTACAGCCCGCCGGAGACGCCGGTGAAGCTCACGGCGCGCGGGCATCGCACGCGGGTGGTGCTGGAGGTCCACAACGCCGGCCGCCCCATCCCGGACCACCTGCTGCCCCACCTCTTCGAGCCCTTCCGCAGCGGCCCCCAGAGCTCCCGCACGCTGAAGATGAGCTACGGCCTGGGGCTCTTCATCGTCCGGGAAATCGTCCAGGCGCACGGCGGCACCATCGAGGTCCGCTCGGACGAAACGGAAGGCACCACCTTCACCGTGACGCTGCCCCGCCGCTCCATGCCCGCCAAGCCGCCCGTGCCGCCCCCGGGCAGCCCGAGCGCCTAATCCAGGTAGCGCCGCAGCAGCGCCACCAGCGCGGCGCCGTCGAAGGGCTTGGCCACGAAGTCGGTGCAGCCGCTGTTGAAGCACGCGCGCACGCTGCGCGCCTCGGTGCGGGCGCTGCACAGGATGATGGGCGTGCGCCGCGTCGGCTCGCGTCCGCGCAGCCTCCGGCACGTCTCCAGTCCGTCCATGTGCGGCATCAACACGTCCAGGAACACCAGGTCCGGCCGCTCCTGCTCCGCGCGCACCAGCGCCTCCAGGCCGTCATGCGCGATGACGGCGTCGTAACCCAGCTCCGCCAGCAACATCCGCTGCAACAGCAGCACGGTGTCCGAGTCGTCCACCAGCAGGACCTTCTTGCGCCGCGAGGGCGCTCGCATGCTCATGGCCGCGCCTCCGCCTGACAGAGCTGACGCAACCGCATGAGCCTGGGCGGGCCCATGCCCAGGAAGCGCACGCCCATGCCGTAGGGATGGGACACGCCCTGACGCGGCGCGAACGGGTGGGCCCAGGCCACCACGCCGTGCGTCTCCAGTCGCTCGCCCAGCGTGGGCAGCAGGATGTGCAGCCCCACCGCCGTCCCCGCCTTCACGGGCACCAGCGTGCGGATGAAGAGCCCCCCGGGACTCAAGGCGCTGGACATGCCGGAGCGCCACTCCGTGCCCCGCGGCCCCACCTCCGCGAAGGCCACCGGGCAGCAGAAGCGCACCCGCTCCTCCACGCGCAGGGACGCCGCCTCCCGTCCCAGCATCGCGTGGATGCGGGGCAGCAGCGTCGCGGGACGCACCGGCGCCTCCAGGTCCACCGTGAGCGACGGCACGCCATCCAGCAGCGGCTGCGCGCGCAGGAAGGACAGGCCCCGCAGCGTGCCCAGGGACTGCTCGCGCGACAGCAGCACCAGGTCGGGCCGCTCGCCCTGCTCCACCACCCGCGCCGCGCCGCCGCCCACGGTGGTGCCATAGAGGATGCGGTGGCCGCAGGCCTCCAGCAGCGCGCCCAGGCCGCCCCAGGCCAGCGGCCCGCACGCGCCCGCCAGCAACAACAGCCGTGGCGCGTCGCGGCCGGTCCGCGCCCACGGTGGCGGGCCCTCCAGCGCCGCCAGCCGCGCGCGCAGCTCGTGGGTGCGCAGCGGCATCTGGAGACAGTCCTCGACGCCCTCTGCGTCCCCCGCCTCGAGCGCGTCCGCCGGCGTCTCCGGCTCCGCCACCAGCAACACGGGCGGCCCATCCACGCCCAGCCGCGGCTTCAGCGCGCGCAGGCCCAGCCCCGCGCCCGCCACCAGCTCGCGCCAGTGCACCAGCACCAGGGATGGCCGCGCGTGCCGCACCTCCAGGAACGCGGCTTCCAGGGAGGGCACCTGCGAGGCCTCGCAGCGCAGGGGCCGCAACGCCCGGGACAGCGCCAGCCAGGACTCACGCGTGGCGCCCACGCACAGCACGCGAGGCAGGGACTCCGCGGGAGCTGGCGACGGACGCACGTGTCGTGGAGCGCTCATCATGTGATGCCTCCCTGATGGCCCTTCATCCCCCCCGGCACGCCCGTCCCGCTTCTTCCCGGGACTTCGAAGTATGAGAAACGGCCACTGGTCGGAAATCACCCCGAGCCAGATTCAGCGGACAGATGGGAAATAAAGGACACACGGCACCGACTGGAGCCGCAGCCAGGTGTCCTCGGCCCCACGGAGCGCCGTCAGACGCGGGCGACGTTGACGCCCGAGTCAACGGCTTGCAGGTCGTCCCCGAAGCGCACGTCCAGCTCCACGCCCGCGGGCGGCTCGTAGGGCGCGCGGCCCACCTGCGCCGTGCCGAAGCGGGGCAGGAAGGGCGCCACCACGTACGAGCGGAAGCACCAGCCGAAGAAGCTCACCGGCTTGAGGGCCGGGTCGATGGTGGCCTCGATTTTGGCGTGGGCGGCGGGCAGCAGGCTCCAGTGCAGGCCGGGCGTCTCGTGGTGCACGGCGTGGAGGCCATTGTTGAAGAGGAAGAAGTTGATGAGGCGCCCGGTGAAGCTGCGGCTGTGGTCGTGCTCGCTCCAGGGGTCCGTGTGGACGTGCTGGATGTAGTTGAAGAACATGATGGTCCACAGCGAGAAGAGCGCGGGGACCAGGAAGGCGAACGCCCAGATGCGCGCGCCGCCGCCCACGCCGTGCAGCACCATGGCCAGGCCCAGCAGCGCCGCGTGCGTGCCGCCCCAGACGGCGTACTGGGTGAGAATCTGGCGGTACAGCGCGCGGTTGCGCTCACGCGCCTTGTCGATGAACGCCTTCGTCGGCTCCTGCTGCCAGTACGTGGAGACGAAGGGGAAGAGGAAGGCCACCAGGAAGTTGTGCTTCCTCGAGTAGCGCCAGGTGATGGTGGCGTCGCCCGCCTTGTTCACGAACTTGTGATGGTTGAGGTTGTGCGTCGGAATCCAGACGAAGGTCGGGTATCCGTAGAAGAGCGACAGCCACATGCCCATCGCCTCGTTCAGCTTCCGACTCCGAAAGGTGGGGCAGTGGTTGTGGTTGTGCGCGATGACGCCCGCCGACAGCGCCAGGTAGCACGCCACGGGACAGAGGACGGGAATCCACGCGGGGACCACGTACATCGACAAGGCCACCACGGGCATGGCCAGACACCACACCATCGTCCGGCGGTCAGCGGCGTATCGGAGCATGGCGGTCATCCTGACCTACTCAGCTCCCCACCACCATCCATCCCCTCTGATACCGGGGGCGAGGCCGGTGGGCCGCCAGCCAACACGCCGGGCGTCCGGACGCACACACTGCACATGGGACGCGAATTCAGCGGACATGCTTTTGCATCAGCGCCAGCATGCCCTCCAGCGGCGCGCTGGCGGTGGCGAGCCCCGCCTCATTCACGGCGCGAGGCATGCCGTACACCACGCAGGAGGCTTCGCTCTCCGTGAGCACGGTGCCTCCTGCGTCCCGGATGGCCCGCGCGCCCACGACGCCGTCATCTCCCATACCGGTGAGCACCAGGCCCACGACGTCCGCGCCCCAACTCTGCGCGGCGCTCTCGAAGAGGACGTCCACGCTGGGGTGGTGCGCCGTGCGCAGGGGCTGCCGGTCCAAGCGCGCGAGCGTCAACGTCCCGTGACGTTCCAGCTTGAGGTGCTGCCCGGAGCGCGCCAGCACCACGCGGCCGGGCCGCAGCTCCAGCCCATCCACCGCCTCCAGCACCTCCAGCGCGCAGTGCGCGTCCAGGCGCTTCGCCACCGCCTCCGTGTAGCCCGTGGGGATGTGCAGCGCGAGCGCCATGGGTGAGGGGAAATCCACGGGCAGCTCCGACAACAGCCGCGTGAGTGCCTGCGGCCCTCCGGTGGACGTGCCCACCACCACCAGCCGCTTCGCCGCCGGACGCGCCACGGGAGACGCCGGCGAGGAGGCGGCAGGGAGCGGCTCCGGCGCCGCGCGGGCCACGGCGCGCGCGGCCGTGCGGACCTTCGCCACCAGCTCGCTTCCCAGTTCGTAGAGCCGCTCCGTGGCCAGCGCCGTGGGCTTGTGCACCAGTTCGACAGCCCCCGCCTGGAGCGCGGCCACCGCCAGCTCACTCTCCTCCCCCGCGCTGCTCACCACCACCACGCGGGGCGAGGACGCGCCGGGCGTGAGCGCGCGCAGCACGCCCAGCCCGTCCAGGCCCGGCATCACCAGGTCCAGCGTGAGGACGTCCGGCGACAGCTCGGCCACCTTCTCCAGCGCGTCCAGGCCGTCGCGCGCGACGCCCACCACCTCCACGCCCTCCGCGTTGGAGAGCACCTGACGCAGCACCTTGCGGGCGAAGGCGGAGTCATCCACCACCAGCACGCGAATGGGAGACTCCGCAGTCATGAATCAGCCTTGGTGTAGAAGAAGGTGCCGCGCCGCTCCTCGCAGGAGAGCGCGGTGCCGAAGCGCATCAGCGACTCGGAGGTGCCCACCAACAGGCTGCCCCCTGGAACGAGCGCGCGCGCGAGGGACTCCACCACCCGCAGCGCGGTGGCATCCTGGAAGTAGATGAGGACGTTGCGGCAGAGGATGGCGTCGAAGACGCCCAGTTGGGCCACCGCCGCCTCGTCCACCAGGTTCACGCGGCGCCAGTCCACCGCGTCCACCAGCTCCGGGCGCACGTGGGGGCGCCCATCACCGCGCAGCTCCAACCACCGGCCCTCCACACCCGCGGGCAACGCGCGCAGGGAGCGCAGGTTGTGCTCACCGGCCCGGGCCCGCTCCAACGCGCGGGCGCTCAAGTCGCTGGCCACCAGCGTGACCCCGTCCAGCACGCCCAGCTCCGCGAGCATCATCGCCAGCGTGAGCGGCTCCTCGCCGGTGGAGCAGGCCGCGCACCACACCCGGGGCCTGAGGCCCGCGCGGACGGCGGGGGCCAGCACGTCCTCGGCCAGGACCCGCAGGGGCTGCGACTCCCGGAAGAAGTACGTCTCGTGCACCAGCAGCGAATCCACCAGCGCGTCGAGGGCCTCCAGCCCCGCCGGGTCGTAACGGAGGAAGTAGTAGTAGTCGAGCAGCGAGTCGAAGCCCGCGTCCAACGCTCGGGGAACGACTCTGTCGGCGAGCAACTCCCGGTCCTCGGGGGCGTAATGCAATCCCGAGCGCTGCTCGATGAGCGCGGCCAGGATGGCGAACACCTGGGGAGACATGGGCAGTGAGAACATGACGAGGTGTCAGCGGCTCAGCACCAGCCGGCAAGCCCGCCGGACCTCGGGGTCCTCGTCCTGAGCCGAGGCACGCTCCAACGCTTCCCGGGCCTCCACCGTCCCCAACGCGGCCACCGCGGGCACGGCGGCGCGGCGCCCCGCGGGGCTGGCCGATGCCAGCAACTGCAGCAGCGCGGCGCGCGCGTCCGCCCGGCGCATTCGGGCCAGCGCCGCCACCAGCAACGGCGCGGTGACTTCATCCGCCGCCTCCAGCGCGGCGAGCAGCCCCGGCAGCCGGCCTTCCAGCGGCAGGGCCAGCGCGCTCACCACCCGCTCTCGCAGCGTCATGTCGCCCAGCAGCGACACCAGCGCCTGCGTGGCCGGCACGCCAGGGCGCGTGGCGAGGAAGCCCACCGCGGCGCTGCGCACGCTGTCATCCCCGTCCCCCGCGGCGTGCAACAACGCGGGCAGCGTCTCTGGCGCGTCGTACTCCGCCACCGCCGACAGCGCGACGAGCCGGGTGGCCGCGTCCTCCGACTTCGCCGCCGACAGCAGCACCGGCAGCGCGTCCGGACGCCGGCCCACGCCCAGGCCCAACAGGGCGGCGCGCCGCACGTCGGCGTCCGCGCTGGAGGCCGCGCGCTGGAGCGCCGACATCGCGCTCTCCGTGTGCATGTGCGCCAGCGCGTCCACCACCGCCACGCGCACCTGGCCCGCGGCGTCGTCCGCCAGCGCGACGATGGCGTCCGCGGCGGCCTCCTCGTTCAGCTTCCCCAGCGCCTGGCACGCGTAGTAGCGCACCCAGGGGTCGCGGTCGTTGAGGCCCCGCAGCAGCGTGGAGGTGATGCGCGCCTCCTTCTCCGTCTGTCCCAGGGCGCGCATGGCCGCCGCGCGCGTGCGCTCGGACTCGTGGGCAGCCGCCGACAGCAGCGCGTCCACCGCGCGCGGGTCCTCGATGAAAGGCAGGCCGTAGATGGCCGCGTCGCGCAGGCGCTCGTCCGGGTCCCTCATCGCCTGGAGCAACACGTCCAGCCCCTTGGCGTAACCGAAGTAGGAGATGATGCGCAGCGCCGCGCGGCGCAGGCGCGCGTCCGGCGAACGGGCCGCCTGCAACGCCAGCTTCTCCGTGGTGTCGCTGCCCAGGGACTGGATGGCGCCCACCGCGGCCTGCACCACGCGCAGGTCCTCGTCCACCAGCCTCTCGAAGAGGGCCGGCACCGCGGCCGGACTGCCAATGCGGGACAGCGTGTCCGCCGCCAGCGCGCGCACCGACGCGTCCCGGTCCTCCAGGCACGACATGACATCCGGCACCGCCGCCGCCCGGCGCCCCACCAAGGGCAGCAGCACGCGGCGCCGGGCGCTGTCACCCTCGCGCAGCGCCTGGAGAATCTGCGCGTCCGCGTCCGCGCCCAGCTCCGCCAGCGCGCCCGCCGCGGCGCGCGCCACCGACGGGTCCGGCCCGTCCAGCAGCTTCAACAGCCCGGACGCGGCGTCCTGTCCGCCCGCCCACCCGAGCAGGCGCGAGAGGGCCGTCTTCTCCGCCGTGTCCGCGCCCGGCACGCCCTGGGACAAGCGCCGCCCCAGCACGGCCGACTCGGGGCCCCGCACCGCGGACTGCACGGTGCGAGAGCCGCCAAAGCGCTGCACCTGCGCCTCGTGGATGTCCACCAGCGCCACCGCCGCCGCGCGCACCAGCGCGTCATTGCCCTTGCGCAGCAGCCCCACCAGCGCGGGCACCGCGGCCTCCTGACCCGTGCGGCCCAGCGCGCGCGCCACCTCCAAGGTGTAGAAGGGGTCCGACAGCAGGCCCAGCAGCGCGGGCACCACCACCGGGTCCCCGCACCGGCCCAGCACGTCGATGGCGGGGAAGATGCGGAAGAAGTTGCCGCTGCCCAGCGCCGCCAGCAGCGCGTCCACCGCGGCCCCGCCGCCCACGCGGCCCAGGGCCTCGATGGCCGCCACCGCGACGTTGTCGTCCGGGTGCAACGTGAGCCGCGCCAGCAGCGGCACGGAGCGCCGGCTGCGGCGCCGGCCCAGCACCTGGGCGGCATCACAGACGATGGCGGCGTTCACGTCGTCTCCCAGCGGCTCCAGGGCGCCCTCCACGTCCCCCGTGGAGGCCACCAGCGCTTCCACGGCGGCGGCCAACCGGGCCTCGCTGTCGCGGCGATGCACCAGGATGTCGCGCAGCGGCGCCACCGCGGGCGTCCCCATCTTCGCCAGGGCGCCCACCACGGCGCGCCGCACCGCCCAGCTCTGCGCGTCCAGGGCGCCCACCAGCAGCGCCAGGCTGCTGGTGCCCCTGCGGGCGAGCTGCTCCACCTCTTCCACCCGCGAGCGGTCCTCCGCCGACAGCGTCAGCGGATGCCCTCCCGTCGAAGTCGCCGCTGTCATGCCCGCTGCTCCTTCGCGCCCTGGGCGGCGCCCGCCTCGGAGAGGTCCTTCGTTCCACCCAACGCGCCATTCAACCGGGCCAGACTCTCCGCCTGGAGCCCTTGCAGGCGCGTGAGCTGAGCCAGCCGCACCGCCACCTCCTGGACCTCGGCGGCGGTGGCGGTCGCCCCCCGCGCCTGCTGCGCGGTGGCGGTGGTGATGTCGCGGGTTTTGACGCGAATCTCCTCCAGCCCCTTGGCCAGCCCCTCCGTCACCGACGTGGCCTCCGCGCTGGCCCGGGCCACCACGCCCACGCCCGTGGCCTGACGGGCCGCCGAGCCCGCGAGGGAGCTCAGGGCCTCCGTCTGTTCATCCAGCGCACGCGACGTCTGCTTCGCCACGCGCCGCACCTCGTCCGCGCCCCGCACCAGCCCGCTGAGCGCCTTCACCTGCTCATCCGTCGCACGGGTCACCGACGCGGCCAACTTCGCCACCTGGCGGCTGGCCGTTTCACTCTGCTTCAGGGCCCGGGCCTGCTCCGTCATCCCGCGCGAGGACTGGGCCACCTGCTTGCGCGTCTCCTCCATGGCCCGCGTCACCTCCTGGGCGGCGGTGGCCTGTTCAGCCAGCCCCACCAGGATGCGCTGCGTGGAAGCCGAGGCCTCCTGCGCCAGCGTCCCCACGCCCGCCACGCCCTGGCCCTGCGCCACCACCGCCGCGCTCACGCCCTGGACGAGCTGGCGCATCTGCGCGGAGCCCTTGGCCAGGTCCGCCGCGGCCATCGCCTGCTCCTGCACGGCCCGCGCGACCTTCTGCGCCACCTCCGCGAGCTGACCGTTGGAGCGCACCGCGTCGCGCAGCGCGCGGGCCTGGTCCGACGTGGCCTGGGTCGTCTGCCGCGCCATGCGCCGCATCTCCGTGCCACCCTGGGCCAGGGACTGGGCCGCCTGCGCCTGCTCCGCGGCGGACGCGGCGATGGACCGGCTCTGCTCGCTCACCTTCGCGGTGCCCTGGACGAGCGCCTGCGTGGACTGCACCTGTTCGCCCGAGGCGCGCGACACCTCGCGCACGTTGTGCCCCAGGTCCTCCACCCCCTTGAGGATGGTGGACAGGGCGCGCTCCGCGTCCGCGGCCAGCGCCGCGCCTTCATCCGCCGCACGCGCGCCCTCGCCCGTGGCGGCGGCCGCCTCGCGCGCGGTGGTCTGCAGCCCCCGGACGATTTTCGCCACGTCCGAGCTGGCCGCCGCCGCGCGGTCCGCCAGCGCCCGAATCTCCTCCGCCACCACCGCGAAGCCCCGGCCGTGCTCACCCGCGCGCGCCGCCTCGATGCTGGCATTGAGGGACAGCAGGTTGGTGCGGTCCGCGATGAGGTTGATGGTCTGCACGATGTCGCCAATCTCCTCGGCGCGCCGGCCCATCTCCTTCATCACCCCGGACGACTCGACAATGGACGTGCGGATGCGGCCGAAGCCCGCGATGGAGCGCGCCACCGTCGCGCCACCCTCGCGCGCGGAGTTGCCCACGCGCTCGGCGGTGGTGCGCGCCTCTTCCATCATCTGCGCCACCCGCCGGGTGGACGACTCCATCTGCGACGAAGCGGTGGCGCTACCCGCGGCCAACGTGTTGATTTGCTCGGCGGACCGCGCCACGGACTGCGCGGAGCGGGCGAGCTGCTCGATGGTGGCCGCGTTGGCCTCCACCGTCGCCGCGTTCTTCTCCGCCGTCGCGGCGACCTCCTCCACGCTGGCGGCCACCTCCTCCACGGTGGACGCGGTGGAAGCCGCGTGGGCCTCCAGCGTCCGGGCACTCTCCGCCACGCCGCGCACGCTGCGCGCCAGCTCCTCCACCGTGGAGGCCGTCTCCTCCACGCTGGCGGCCATGGACGTCGCGTCCCGCGTCACCTCGCCCAGGGCGCGGACCAGGCCCGTCACCGCCTGCGACACCTGCCCCACCCGCTCACCCACGCCTTGCGAGTCGGAGGCCAGCCGGACGATGCCCTTGGCCATCTGCTCGGAGGTGGCGGCCACCTGCTCGGTGGCGGCGGCGCTGGACTGGTTGCGCGCGACCAGGTCCGCCACGGTGGCGTTCATCTCCGTCATCGAGGCCAGCAGCTCTTCGCTGGACGCGGCCAGCTCCTCGGCGGAGGTGCTCACCCCCTTCACCGAGCGCGTCACTTCCTCCAGCGTCCCCGCCGTGGCGTCGGACGAGGCGGCCAGATGCGCGGCGTCCTTGCGCACGCCCGCCACGGAAGCAGTCACTTCCTGCAAGGTGCCCGCGGTGGCCTCGGCCTCCTGCGTCTGGGCCTTCGCGGATTCGCTCACCGTGCGCTGCGAACGCACCAACTCGTGGACCGACTGGCCCGTCTGCTCCAGGTGCACGGCCACCGACTCGATGGCGGCGCGCACCTGTTCGGACGCGGCGGCCTGCTCGTTGGCCCCGCCCGCGAGCCGCGCCGCGAGCCCTTCGACCGCCTGCACCTCGCCCACGCTCTCCTGGACGCTTCGCACCACGTCCCCGGCCAGCGTCCGCGCCTCCTCCAGCGCCACCCCTGCGTTACCGCTGTCCGTCGCCATCCAACGTCTCCTCCCCGATGACTCGAGGAAAATCGATGAGCATCACCAGCCGCGGCCCCACCTGGGCCACGGCCTTCACGAAGCCGCGCGCTCCCTCCACGACCAGCGAAGGGGGCGGTTTCAACTGCTGGGGGTCCAGCTTCAGCACCTCGCGGGCGCTGTCCACCAGGAGCCCCACGACGCGCGGGCCCAACTGCGCCACCACGACGCGCGAGTCGAGCGAGCGCTCCACCGGGGGCAGCCCGAAACGCGCGCGGGCATCCACCACCGGGATGACGCGCCCGCGCACCTGCACCAGCCCGGCCACGTGCGACGCGGCACCGGGCACGGGCGTGGCCCCCGTGAAGGACTCCATCTGCAACACGTCCGCCGCGGGCAGCACGTACTCGGCCCCCGCGACCTTGAACACCACGTGAAGCACCGTCATGACAGGTACCTCTCCGCCTTGGCGGAGGCCTCACGCCGCGCGGGCTTGCCTCCCCGTGCGAGGCCCAGCGCGGCCAGGTCCAACACCAGCGTGGGCTGGCCATCTCCCAGGTCCGTGGCGCCCACCACGCCCGGCACCCGCACCAACGGGTCCTCCAAAGGGCGCAGGACGACTTCCTGCTGGCCCACCAACCGGTCGACCCCAAAGGCCACGAGTTCGCCACGCTGCCGCACCAGGAGCGCCTTGGCCCCCATGGCGTCGGACTCCGCGGCCGAGGCCTGGCCGAGCAGCCGCGCCAGCGACACCAGGGGCACCGCGCTGCCGCGCCGCTCCAGCAGACACAGGCCGCCGGCCCCCGCGGGCCGCGACATCCGCGCGGCGTCCACCTCGATGAGCTCCTCCACGGAGCCCACCGCCACGGCGTAGCGCAATCCAGCACATTCGAAGACGAGCGCGTCCAGCAGCGTAATCGTGAGCGGCACGCGGAGCCGGAAGGTGGTGCCCGCGCCGGGGCGCGTCTCCAGGGCCAGCTCGCCGCCCAACTGCTCCACGATGATGCGCCGGACGATGTCCATGCCCATGCCCCGGCCGCTCGTCGCGGTGGCGGCGTCCCGGGTGGAGAAGCCCGGACGGCAGAGCAGCTCCAACAAGGCGTCGGGCGTCGCGGGCACGGGCACTCCGGCCCGCGCGGCCACCGCCTGGGCATCCACGCCGCGGCCGTCGTCCGACACGGTGAGGTCCAGCAGCCCGCCCGCGCGGCCGTGGGTGGCGACCCGCACCACGCCCTCGTCGGGCTTTCCCACGGAGCGGCGTGCCTCCGGAAGCTCCAGCGCGTGGTCCACCGCGTTGCGCACCAGGTGCACCAGCGCGGGCAACAACCGGTCCGCCACGGCCTTGTCCAGCTCGGCGTCGCCCACCTCCAGCGCCAGCCGCACCGACTTGCCCGTGCTGCGGCGCAGGCCCCGCACCAGCAACGGCAGTCGCTCCAGCACCTCACTCACGCGCACCATGCGCAGGCGCAGGATGGCGGTGCGCATGTCGCGGAGCTGGCGCGCGTTCTCCTGGAGGATGGCGTTGAGCTCGCGCGTGGGCGCGCCCGCCGCCGTCAGCGCCGCCACCGCGCGGGACAACCGGGAGCGGTTGACGACGAGCGCCGCCAGCCGCTCCAGCGCCTCGTCCAGCCGGGTCACCTCCACGCGCAGCAGGCCGCCGCTGCGCCGGGACTCCTCGGGCTCCTCCTCTTCGACCACCGGCGCATCCAGCGTCGCTACCGGGACCGGAACTTCGGCGGAGGCCGCGGGGACCCGCAGCGAACGCACCGACGCGGGAGGGCCTCCCGCCGCGTCCAGCAGGGCCGCGTCCGAGGCCTCCGTCAGCAGCAGCAACACGAAGGTCAGCGACCCACCTCCCGCCGCGGGCCCCGACAGGGGCAGCACCTTCACCGTCTCCCCCAGCACCGCCACGCGCTCGCGCACGGTGTTGATGGTGACGCCGCTGGCGGCCCGGTCCGCGCCGGGGATGAAGTCCAGCCGCACCGCCCGGCGAGCCCCGGTGACGCCCTGGGTGAGCTGCTCCCGCTCGGCCGGGCTGAGCCGGGAGGCCAGCGTTTCCTCCAGCGCCAGGGTGGCCACGCCACCCTTCGCGCCGCCCCCCGTGCCCACCGCGCCCGCGACCTCCAGCGCCTCCAGCCGCGCGAGCAACCCCGCCGGCACCGGTGACGCCTGCTTGCCCGCGGCGAGCTGCCGGACGCGCTGCTCGATTTCGCGCAGGCCCTCCATGAGCGGCTCCACGCTGGACTCGGGCAGCCGGCCCCCGGCGCGGTCCGCGTTGCGCAGACACGTCTCCATCCAATGGGCGATGTCGACGATGGGCTCCACGTCCACCATGGCGGACAGGCCCTTGAGGGTGTGCACCGCGCGGAAGAGCTCACGCACGGCCCGCGGGTGCGCCACGCCCCGCCGGATGCTGACCTCCATCGCCAACAACTGACGGTGCCCGGTGCCCAGCAACTCCTCGGCTTCCGCGAGATAGGCGGGCAGGAAATCCGCGAGGTCCACGGACGCGCTCAAGCGCGCCCCCCTCCAGCAGCCCGCGAGCCTCCGCGAGGATGGCGTCCGGCGTGAAGGGCTTCGTCATGAAGCGGCTGGCACCCGCCGCCAGGGCCCGGGCCCGCGACGCCTCGTCGCCTCGCGTGGTGACGATGATGATGGGCAGCTCGCGCAGCCGGTCCTGCCCCCGCACGAACTCCACCACCTCGATGCCCCCGATGTCCGGCATGTTCAAGTCGAGCACCAGCAAGTCGTAGGGCTGCAACGACAGCCGCTCGATGGCCTCCAACCCGCTGGAGGCATGCGTGAAGGTGAGCCCGGGATAGGGCCGCAGGCACGCGACCACCATGTCGCGCATCACCTTGCTGTCATCGACGACGAGCACCTCAGCCATGGCGTCCCCTGGAAACGGCCACCGAACCTAGAGCGATTCCACGAAGTGGAAAGACATGGCCGTACATGCGGCAGTTACAGCGCATACTGGCTGACAGTCCACCTCGGTGAGGCCTCGCTGCTGGAACGGCAGGTGTCAGGGGGGACGCGCCTGCGGTACGGCCCATCGCACCCCACGCTTCCGCGACGCCTGCGTGCGTCCCCTTGCGCGCGGGCCCCACCAGGGGCTATCAGTCCGCCAAGTTGATTTTGACACACAATTTCAATACCGACCTCAAGGCCTCATGGGGGGCGACCCACCGCCACCTCGACGGCTCGCTCAGCCCCGAGGCGCCCCTCCTCCACCGGAGCGACACCCGCCCCACGCGGGTGCCCTCGCCGTGAGGGGCCGCCATCTGCCATGGGGACTCCTGCTGTGCGCGTTCGGCCTGGGCGCGTGTGGCGGCGGCGCCACCGACACCCCGCCACCACGTCCACCACCGACCGAGGAGCCGCCACCCCCACCGCCACCACCGCCTCCTCCGTATGAAGGGGTGGAGGAGGGCGAGGACCGACCCGGCGGCGACACCAGCCTGGCGACGTCGGGAACCCTGTCCTTCACGCGGCCCGCCGCCAACCTCACGCTCGCGCGGCGCGCGGAGTTCTTCGTGGGCGAAGCCGTCTTCCAGGCGGACTGGTTCCCCGCGCCCCACGCGCAAGCGGAGCGCGACGGACTGGGCCCGCTGTTCCACTCCGTCTCCTGTCTCGCCTGTCACCTGGGCAATGGCCGGGGCCGTCCCCCCGAGGAAGGCGAAGTCGCGGACACGCTCCTGGTGCGCCTGTCCATTCCTGGCGTGGACACCCACGGCGGCCCCCTGCCCGAGCCTACCTACGGCGACCAGCTCCAGCCCCGCGGCATCCCCGGCGTGCCCGCCGAGGGACGCGCGCGCATGCGCTGGACGGAGGTGCCGGGCACCTTCGAGGACGGCGCGCCCTACACCCTGCTCCAACCCGAGCTGCTGCTGGTGGACCTGGCCCATGGCCCGCTGGCACCAGACACCCGCACGTCGGCGCGCGTGGCGCAGCCGATGATGGGCCTGGGCCTCCTCGCCGCCGTCTCCGAGGACACCTGGCTGGAGTGGGCGGACCCGGAGGACGCGAATGGGGACGGCATCTCGGGCCGGCCCAACCGCGTGTGGAGCGCGCGCGAAGGCCGCGCGGTGCTGGGCCGCTTCGGCTGGAAGGCCAACCAACCGGATTTGGAGCACCAGAACGCGGCCGCCTTCCTGGGCGACCTGGGACTGACGACGTCGCTGTTTCCCCAGGAGAACTGCGGCGCCGCCCAGACGGCGTGCCTCGCGGCCCCCACGGGTGGACGCCCCGAGGTGAGCGAGCGCCAGCGGCAAGCGATGGACTTCTACACGCACACCCTGGCCGTGCCCGTGCGCGAGCGCGTGGACGCGCCGGACGTCCTGCGCGGCAAGTCGCTGTTCCACCGCGCGGGCTGCGCGCGTTGCCACCGGCCATCGCTCGTCACCGGCACGTTGGAGGGCTACCCGGAGCTGTCGTCCCAGCGCATCTGGCCGTACACGGACGGCCTGCTGCACGACATGGGCGAGGCGCTGGCGGACGGGCGCGAGGACTTCCTCGCCACGGGCCGCGAGTGGCGGACCCCGCCGCTGTGGGGCCTGGGACGCACGCGGGAAGCAGGGGGCCACACGCGCCTGCTCCATGATGGACGGGCCCGCTCTCCCATGGAGGCCATCCTCTGGCACGGCGGCGAGGCGGCGTCCGCGCGCGAGGCGGTGCGCCGACTGTCCGCGGCGGAGCGGGACGCGCTCATCGCCTTCCTGGACTCGCTGTAACGGAAGCCGGGCCGCGCGGCGGGCTCAGTCCCGCGCGGCGGGCGGCCCCTCACGCGGCAGGCGCACGCGGAACGTGGCGCCCTCGCCCGGGGCGCTGTCCACCGACACGCCGCCACCGTGGGCCTCCACGATGCGGCGCAGCCGGTACAGCCCCAGGCCCAGCCCGCCGTAGTGCCGCACCGGCACGGCGCGCTCGAAGCGGCGGAAAAGCGTCTCCAGCCGCCCAGGCGCGATGCCGATGCCATGGTCCTTCACCATCAGCGTCGCCACGTCCCGCTCGGACTCCAGCGCCACTTCCACCGGCTTGCCGGGCCCGAACTTCAACGCGTTGGACAACAGGTGCGTCATCACCTGCGACAGCCGGGCCGCGTCCCACAGGCCCGGCGTGGGCGCCAGCGGACTGAGGACGAGCCGACAGCCCACGCGCGCCGCCGCCTCTTCCGAGCGCGACACCGCGTCCCGCACCACCGACGCCAGGTCCACCTCTTCCAGGTCCAGGCGCGGCGCGCCCCCCTGGAGCTGCGACACGTCCAGCAACGACTCCACCAGGTCCGACAATCGCTGCACCTGCCGGTCCGCGGCCTCCAGCGCGCGCTCCAGCCGCTCCGGGCCCATCTTCAGCCCCGCGCGCAGCGCGCCCTGGGCGCCTTGCACGCGCAGTCGCAGCGCCGCCAGCGGAGTGCGCAGCTCGTGGGCCGCCACGCTGAGGAATTCGTCGCGGGCGCGCACCGCCTCCTGCGTCTCGCGGTACATGCGCAACTGCTCCGTCACGTCCCCGATGATGCCGGCCATCCGCACCGGCCGGCCCTGCGCGTCCCGCAGCGCCTTGCCCCGGCTCACACACGAGCGCCAGGTGCCCGAGGCGTGCCGCAGCCGCATGGACACGTCATAGGGCTCGCCCCGCTCCAGGTGCGAGGACAGCGCGGACAGGACGTCGGACCGGTCCTCCGGGTGAATCAGCTCCAGGAACGAGGCGAAGGTGCCACCGAACTCCTCGGGCCCCAGGCCCAGCATCTCCAGCAGCGGCGGGCTCCAGTAGAAGGCCTGCCCGCGCAAGTCCCAGTCCCAGATGCCGTCGTAGGAGCCACTCACCACCAGGCGGTAGCGCGCTTCGCTCTCACGCGTGGTGCGCTCGGCCTGCTCCAGCAGTCCCACCCGCCGCTCGAGCTGCCGCACCATCCGGTACAGGTGGTCCTCGGTGCTCAGGTCCACGGGGGGCGCGGTGTACGCGGGGCCACCGGCGCGCAGCTCGCGCAACAAGGCCCCCACCAGCTCGTCCCCGTCCTGCGTCCTGCGCACGAAGCCGTTGGCGCCCACGTTGTGGGCCAGCCGCAGGTCCAGCTCGTCGGGGGCCACCGCGTGCGTGAGGATGACGGGGACCCGCGCCAGCCGCGGGTCCTGCCGCAGCTCCAGGCACAGCTTGAAGCCGTCCATGCCCGGCATGAGCGCGTCCGCCAGCACCACGTCCGGGGGGCGGCGCCGCGCCAGGTCCAGCGCCATGGCGCCATCCGCCGCCATCGCCAGCTCGAAGCGGAACGGTGACAGGTACAACTGCGCCAGCTTGCGCGAGACGGGGTCGTCGTCCGCCACCAGCACCCGGGGCCGCGCACGCTCGTGGGCCTCGTCCTTGGGAAAGGCGTGCCGAGAGCCCTCCACCAGCGCCCCCAGCGTCAAGGGCCGGCCCAGGTAGCGCTCCACCGGGAGGCCAAGCGAGGCCAGCGCTTCCCGCTCAGCGGGGAAGGCACTGACCTGGAGCAAGGCCCCCGCCTCCTTCAGGACGCGACGCAGCGTGTCCAGGTGCGTCCCATGCGCCACCAGCAGGCTTGCGGACACCACCACCAGCCGCACCGGCTCCACCTGGAGCCAGGTCAGCGCTCCCGGCACGTCTGGCGCCACCCTCACCTTCCAACCCTGACTCTCCAGGGCGAGCACCTGGAGCTCCCGCGTGGTGCCGGGGTCTTCAATGAGCAGGAGGGAGGGCGTCATCACGACGAGTCGAAGGCGGGCGGGCTGCCAGGACGTCCGGTCGTCCTGGGTGGAGGAAGGAAAGAGTCGCAGTCTGGGCACGGGACGCGGCGAGTCAAGCAGTCCGGGAGCAAGTGTTCTCCGGTGCAAATGACCGCCGGTCGGCGGCCTCCGGGTCCCCTCCCTCGGAACGCATCCGCGTGACGGATGCATCCGCGGAGGCAGTGGTATCCCCGTCAACAGTCGCATCCTGTCCCGCGAGCGGGCCCCGTGTGGCCAGCCCGCCCCCCACGAGGTCATTCCAGCGACATGCCGCGCGGCCTCCGGAATTGCAGCTCTTGGGACGAGCAAGCCATCGAGCACCGGGTGACGGGTCCACACGCCCACGACGGCAACGGCGATTCTTCTGCATCAGGATTGCATTGATGGCAGATACAAGCTGCTACCGGGGCATGCGCGGGGAGTCGAGGGAGACCCCGTTGGGGCGAACAACGCGGAGCAAAGGGACCCAACGCTCCACGTCTCAGCAGGGTGAAAGTGACCGACAGATCGGTTATTCGAAAGGGCACCATGGGAGCAAAGAGAAGCGCCGTGCAGCCGAAGCTCGCCGAGTTCCAGGACCGGATTCGTTCCGCCGGCCTGCGCAGCACCGCGCCGCGCGTGGCCGTGCTGAGGGAGCTGGAGGACGCCACGTCGCCAATGAGCCATGCGGACCTGGTGGACGCCCTGGGCGATGAGGGCTACGACCGGGTGACCATCTACCGCAACCTCACGGACCTCACCGAAGCGGGGCTCGTGGTGCGCGCGGACCTGGGCGACCACGTCTGGCGCTTCGAGCTGAAGCGCGCGGGCGAGGAGCACGGCGGCAACCACCCGCACTTCACCTGCACCGACTGCGGCACGGTGGCCTGCCTGCCGGAGGAGTCGGTTCGCATCGCGTCGTCGAAGGGCGTGCCCCGCGCCGTGTCACAGCGCGCGGTGGAAGTGCAGTTGCGCGGCCTGTGCGACGGCTGCAACTGAGCGGAGGGCCCACGCCGGCCCGGACAGGCGTGCTGGGGCCCCGAGGCGCCCCAAGCTGATCGGCGGTTGGAGGGCGGCCTGGCATGCGTCGGGGGGTGAGCATTTCCCCGCCCCCAGGCCCGCCCCGCGCTTCCCCCTTCGTGGGGGCGGACACATCGTGGGGTCGGCGTCGCGAGGGAACATGCCCCAGGGACGCGGAGGCTTCGGTGCAACCGCTTCAAACACTGCTGGTCGTCGACGACGACCTGGACATCCGAGACGCGCTTCAAGACGTGTTCGAGCTGGAAGGCTACGCCGTCCTCCTCGCCGCGGACGGGCTGGAGGCCCTCGCGCAGCTCCGTCAGGTGGAGTCCATGCCGGACCTCATCCTGTTGGACCTGATGATGCCGCGCATGGACGGCTTCGCCTTCCGGGAGGCGCTGCGTCAAAACACGAGCTTCAACCGCATCCCCGTCCTGGTCGCCAGCGCGGACCTGGACGTGAAGGGCGCGGCGGAGGGCCTGGGCGTCGCCGGCTGGCTGCGCAAGCCCCTGGACCTGCGCGAGCTGCTCAACGCCGTGAAGAAGCTCAGCCACCTTCCCAACTGAGCGCGGGCGGCCGCCCGCCTGCCCCCCAGCCAGGACAGCGCGTGAAAATGCCGCGCGGATTGGCGGAGGCGGGGAGCGGCCCCACCCTTGCTCCCAGCAGTCAGTCACCTGACCTGGGGGAGAGGGACCATGAAGAAGCTCATCACCACACTGGCCTTGTGCGTGGGAAGCGTCGCGTTCGCGCAGCAGCCGCCGTCCGAGAAGCAGGTGCCACGCCCGGGCACCGAGAAGAGCACCGGCGTTGACGCCACCGAGGTGGGGCCCGCCATCGGCAAGGCCGCCAAGGACGTCACCGGCATCCAGACGGAGGACGAGGGCACCTTCAAGCGCGACAAGGCCATGAGCCTGCAAGGCACCTTGAAGGACCGGACCGCCGACGGCGTCAGCATCTCCCGTCCGGGGCTCCCCGACGCGGACCTCGACGTGCGCGACAAGACGGTGCTGATGCTGGATGGCAAGAAGGTCGCGAAGACGGACCAGATTCCGGAAGGCTCCGCGGTCCGCGCGCGCTTCCAGCTCGAGGGCCAGGAAGTCGTCGCCGTGGAGCTGCGCGCCACCAGCCCCAAGGGCACCCAGAAGCAGCCGGGCACTGGCGGCGCGGGCACGCATGACTCCGTCGACAAGGAGATGGACGGCACGCCCACCCGGTAGCCGCCTTCCCGCACACACCGCGGTTCAAGACGAGCCCGCTTCCTCCAGGAGGCGGGCTCGTCTGTTTTCCGCATCGCGGTGCACGCCGCTTCCACGCGGGAGGAAGAACTTTTCTCACGGTGCCCCTCGCTCCCCCGGTGGCACGGGGTTTCAGGCCCGGTACGCGATTTGCTGTCGGCCTGGGGGAGGAGGAATCGGTGATTCGACGACTGTTGGGCGGGTGTCTTGGGGTGGTGGTGGTGACAGCGTGGGCATGCGGAGGCTCCAGCGAGCCCAACCCGCCCCCGGCGACGGACGGCAACATCGACAACAATCCACCGGTGTCCCGGCCGGACCCGGACGGGGGCAGCGGACCGGACGGGGGCACGGCGCCGGACGACGGCGGTAGCGGCGAGCCTGACGGCGGCGGCGGCGAACCCGACGGCGGCAGCAGCGAGCCTGACGGCGGCAGCGGCGAGCCCGACGGTGGCAGCGGCGAGCCGGATGGCGGCAGCGGCTCCGCGGAGAGCCCCTGGCCCACGGACGCGGTGACGGACTTCACCGCCCGCTACGGCCTGTCCCGCGTCCAGGCGATGGGCGTGGATGCCGCGCACAACATCTGGCTGCTGGACGGTGACCGGATTGGCGTGCTGCGCGCGGACACGCAGCAGGTCGTCTGGACGCGCTCGCCCATTGGCCAGGCCCAGGGCGGCTTCGGCGTGGACCGGGCGGCCACCGGCTCCACCGTCATCTGCGGTGGCAACGCGGGCCGCGCCTACGTGGGCTACGCGACGGATGACTTGCGCCCGGACCCGGAGTTCCCGGACCTCCAGCCCAACTACCTCGTCGGCCCCGGCGAGTGCTATCAGCCGGACCCGTCCAAGCCGTGCATCCCGTACAGCCACCGCCGGCTCCAGTACTACAAGCAGGGCGACGTGGACGTGGTGCGCCTGAACGCGAGCGGCGAGGTCGTCCTCGAGGAGCACCTGCACCAGTCCGTGCGCAACCGGGCTGACGGCAGCGTGCAGACGGGGCCCCGCGTGCTGGCGGACGTGCACAACCTCGGCATCCGCAACAGCAACGACCACCACTTCGACGAGGACCGCAGCATCCTGAGCTGCGTGACGGTGATGCACGGCCGCGACAAGGGCGACGTCTACGTGGGCTCCAACCACGGCGTCACCCGCATCCGCGGCCTGGAGTACAGCTCCCACCGGCACCCGGTGTGGCTCAACGAGCGGGGCAGCCAGATGGCGGGCTACACCTACGGGCTCGGCATCGCCCAGGACGGTGACGTGCTCATGGCCAACGATTGGATGTTCGGCATCGTCACGCCCACGCCCCGCCACGGCGACTGGGACGACATGAACAAGAGCGTCAACCTGATGAAGGTGGAGTCCTCGTACCTGCCCCAGCTCAACAGCATCAGCGAGTTCGACAACTGGCGCGGCTTCCAGCAGACCACGGATGGCCGCTACTACCTGGGCAGCCGGGACCACGGCCTCTGGCAGATGACCATCACCTGGGCCGCCAATCAGGCGCAGACGGGTGAGCGCATCGCCGGCGCGAACGCCGAGCAGAACGCGGCGCTCCAGAACATCAACGCGCTGGCGGCCACGGGCGATGGCTCGCTCTACATCGGCACGGACCGCGCGGGCCTGTGGCGCCTCACGCCCATGAAGACGCTGGAGAAGGTGGAGAGCGTCAACGGCTCGCGCGTGCGTCAGCTCCTCTACGACCCGCGCCCGACGCCGGCGGCGCTGTACGTGCTCACCGACCGCGGCTTGACGGTGCTGCGCGGCAACTGAGCCGTCCCTGAAGGAACCCGGGCCCCGGGGTGCCATGGTGCATGGCGCCTCGGGGCCTTCGTCTTGTCTGGAGCTACCGCGCGCCCGCGGCGGCCTTCTTGGGCGCGGGGGGCCGGGTGGGCAGCCGGAGGATGAACGTGGAGCCCTTTCCCTGCGCGGAGCGCACGGTGATGCTGCCGCCCATGGCCTCCACGATTTGCCGGGTGATGTAGAGCCCCAGGCCCAGGCCGCCGTAGTGCCGCTCCGACACCGCGCGCTCGAACTTGCCGAACAGCCGCGCCATGCCGTCCTCGGAGATGCCGATGCCCTGGTCCTTCACGGCGAGCACCGCCGTGGGGCCCTCGCCCACCAGCGACACCTCCACCGGCCGGCCCTCGCCGTACTTCACGGCGTTGGACAGCAGGTTCACCAGCACCTGCTCCAGGCGCAGGGAGTCCCACTCCCCGAGCAGCGGTCCGTCCACGTGCAGCGACAGGGTGCTGCCGGAGCGGCTGAACTCCTCGGAGAAGGCCTCCGCCATCTGCCGCACCACCTGCGCCAGGTCCAGCTCCCGAGGCTCCAGCGACAGGCGCCCCGCGGCCAGCCGCGACACGTCCAGCAGCGTGTTCACCAGCCCCGCCAGCCGGGACAGCTGACGGTCCAGCACGCGGGCCCGGGGGGCCAGCTCCGCGGGCGGCTCCGCGGACGTGCCCGCCACCTGGCGCAGCAGCAACTGGAGGTGCAGGCGCAGGCTGGTGAGCGGGGTGCGCAGCTCATGGGCCGCCACGCTGAGGAACTCGTCGCGGGCGCGCACCGCCTCCTGCGTCTCGCGCAGGGCCTGCTCGCGCACCGTGCGCTCCCGGGCGGCTCCCGCGTCGCGTTGGGCCTCCACGCGGCGGCGCTCCGTCATGTCCTCCACGTAGATGCACGCGGCGACCACGGCGCCGTCGCGGCGGACCGGATGGTAGCTCGCCCGGTAGACACGGGTGCGCTCGCCGTGGGTGCCGGATTCGCGGTGGATGATCTCCACGCCCTCCAGCGCCACGCCCGTCTCCAGGACGCGGCGGACGCGGCGCACCACGTCGGCGGCGGAGGGCTCGGCGCGCAGCACGTCCGTCATGAGCTGGCCCAGGTGGGCCTCGCGTGACGCGCCGTGCATGGCGGCCATGGCCTCGCTGACCTCGACGAAGCGCAGCTCGGGGTCGATGACGGCCATGCCCAGCGGCACGGTGGCCATGAGCTCCGACAGCTCCACGGGCCGCGCGGACTCGCGAGGGCCTGGCGCCGCGCTGCCTCCACCGTCTGGCGTTGTGACGTCCGGCCCCGTGTCCTGGGCGGATCCGAGCCTGGGGGTCATCGTCCCCTTCGGTGTAGCAATCCCAACGAAAGCCGTCACGGCACGCCCCCCGGACGTGAGTTCACTGGTGGAAGCATGCCTGAGTTGGCACCGGAATCTTCCCGAAATCGCGGGGGTTCCTCCTGCACCCCGCGCGTAGGCCTCTGTCCGGGCAGGCGTGCGTGGGACACCTGCTTCTACCCACCCGGCCTGGCTCTCTAGAATGAATCGAGCCTCACGCCGTCCACGCCACGGAAAGGAACCGACCCGCATGCGCCTGAGACGCCTCGCCCGCCGTGACTCCCCCCTGGCCTCACCGGCCAACGCCGTCCGGCGGGACGCGCAGGAAGACGGGCGCAACGCGCTGGTGGCTCGCAGCGGCGCCGACCCCTTCCGCACCGAGCGGCGCCTGCGCTGGCGGGACCATTTCTCCCTCACGGAGAACGTGCTGATGCTCCAGCACATGCACGGGGCGCATGACGGTTTGCGCGTCGCGCAACTGTCGGACGTGCACGTGGGCCAGGCGACGTCCGCGGTGCGCATCCGCCGCGCGGTGGAGGCGGTCAACGCGGAGAAGCCGGACCTGGTGTTCCTCACCGGCGACTACGTCACGCACAGCCCCAAGCCGCTGCCGCGCGTGCGCGAGCTGCTGGCCGGCATCGAAGGGCCCGTCTTCGTCGTGATGGGCAACCATGACCACTGGGTGAACGCGCCCTACCTGCGCGAGTCCTTCGAGCGGCTGGGCTACACGGTCCTCCAGAACGAGCACCGGCAGGTGCACGTGAAGGGCGCGCCGGTGACGGTGCTGGGCATCGACGACGGGCTCACGGGCCGTGACGACGTGGAGGCCACCTTCCGCGGGGCGCCGGTGTCGGGCACGCGGTTGGTGCTGGCGCACACGCCGCCCACGGCGGACAAGCTCCCGGCGCACGCGGGGTTGGTGCAGTTCTCCGGTCACACGCACGGCGGCCAGTTCGTGGTGCGCGGCCTGACGGAGGCCATCTTCCGCCGCGCGGGCCAGCCGTACATCCGCGGCCACTACCACGTGAATGGCAACCAGTTGTACGTGAACCGGGGCCTGGGCTTCGGCTTCGGCGGGCCGTATCTGCGCCGGGGCAGCGAGCCGGAGGTGGCCTTCTTCACGCTGCGCCAGGCGGCTGTCAGCGCGGGGTAGTCCTCACGCTCGGTGTGCGCTTGGCTACAATGCGCGGCATGCGCGAACCCTTGCTCCCGTATGCCGTGCTCGCCCTGTCGCTGATGGGCTGCGTCTCCTCGCACTTCGACGTCGTCAAGATGTCGAGCACGGAGAAGTTCGCCGTCATCAACATCGACGGCAGGAACGCCTATCTCATCGATCCGCGCACGGAGAGCTGCTTCCTGATGACGGCGGGCGGAGGCAACCACTCCACCGTCCACGTCCCGTGCGAAAAGCTGAAACGCAACGTGCCGGAGGCCGCCACCTTCATCACCTGGGCCCCCAGCGGTGAAGCAGCGCCCACCGTCAGCGCGCCCACGCCCTGAAGCACCTCAAGGCCGCAGCGGCATGCCCAACCGGCCGCTGCCCAGCCCCTCTGACTTCTTGCGCCCCCGGAGGCTGAAGGGTCCGGGTCCGCAGTACACGATGAACAGCGCGCCGCCCGCCATGGAGAGGTTCTTCATGAAGTGGATGAGCTGATCCTGCGCCTGCACCGGGTCTGGCACGAGCCAGAACCGGTGGACCATGAAGGCGGCGCACAGCAGGAAGATGGCGATGGCCGCCGCGCCCAGGCGAGCGAAGACGCCCAGCAGCACACACAGGCCGCCCACCACCAGCGCCACGCCCGACGCCAGCACCGCCAGGTGCGGCTCGGGCACGCCGGACGCCTGGGCCACGGCCGTCAGCGCCTCCAACTGGAAGAAGTGGTTCAGGCCGCTGGTGATGAAGATGGCCGAGAAAAGTAGCCGGCCAATCGGCGCGAGCACGCCCATGAATCCTCCCTGTGTGCCTCCTCCCAGACGCACAACGCTGGCAGGATGAAGTCATTCTCAACGTGGGCATGGATTCCCGAGCGACAGCGACCGCTCGCCTGCCCGCCCGCCCCTCGCCCGCCCGCTGCGACAACACGCCACACGCCGGGCGGAAGGTCCGCACGTATGGTGCCCGGGCCGTGAAGAACACACTGACCGCCTCCCTCCTGCTGTCCGCCGCCCTGCTGCTCGCCCCCTTTTCGAGCGCCTGGGCGTGCGCCACCTGCGCCTGCGGCGACCCCACCCTGATGTCCATGGGCACCGAGCAGCCCTTCGAGGGCCGCCTGCGCCTGTCCTCCACCCTGCGGGGCTGGGGACACACGGTGGGCCAGGACGGAGTGAACGCCATGCGCCTGCGCGAGGCGCGCATGGACGTGGCCGCCGCCTACGCGCCCCTGCCCTGGCTCTTCCTCTCCGCCACCCTGCCGCTCCAGGCCCGCGAAATCCGCGACGTCAGCCTCTCGCGGGAGCGCGGCTGGGGCGTGGGCGAGCTGGAGCTCACCGCCAAGGCCTTCCTCTTCCGCGACCGGGCCTTCTCCGCGAAGCACCTGTTCAGCGTGCTGGGCGGCGTGAAGCTGCCCACCGCGCCCGTCCTGCGCGGCGCCGACGGCGAGATGCTGAACCTGGACGCGCAGATTGGCAGCGGCTCCGTGGACCCGCTGGCCGGCGTGGCCTACCAGCACTTCCGCGGCGACTGGTCCTTCCTGGTCAGCACCACGGGTTTCCTGCCCACCCGCGGCATCATGGGCTTCCGCGCGGGCGCCTCCATCCGCACCACGCTGGCCGCGCAGTTCCAGCCCGCCACGCGGTGGGCCCTGCGCATGGCGTTCGACAGCCGCCTGGAAGCACCGGCCGACATCAACGGCGAGCGAGAGGAGAACGGCGGCGGCTTCATCGGCTATGCATCGCCGGACGTCCTCTTCAGCCCGGGCATGGACGTCGTCGTCGCGGCGGGTGTGCGGGTCCCCTTCATCAACCAACTCCGTGGCCGCGTCTCCTCCACGCCCATCGCGATGCTGTCCGTCGCCTACGACCTCTGAATCATGCGCCTCTTCCCGAAGCCTTCCGTGTTGGCGGGGCCCGTGGCCCTCCTGTCCCTGGCGGGATGTGGTGGCGGCAACGTCGACCCTGGCATGACGCTCGACCTGTCGCTCGTCACCTCCCGGGCCCGCCCCATCTCCGGTGACGCCGGCCCGCGTGAGCTCGTGAACGACCGGGGCGCCCGCGCCATCCTCACGGGCGGCTTCGTCACGCTGAGCAGCGTGGAGCTGCTCCCGTGCGCACAGGTGGGCTGGAAGCGATTCTTGAACCAGCTCTCCCCGGTGGGTACCGCCTGGGCCCACACCGTGAGCAACCCCACGCGGCTGGGAACGCCGCACGTGGTGAACCTGGGCAACGCCGACGGCACGGTCATCAGGCTGGGCGCGGTGCGGCCCCCGCCGGGGCGCTATTGCCACGCGCGCCTCGTCTTCGAGCCGGCGGACGACGACGCGGAGGGCCTCTCCGCCGCCGCCCAGGCGCAGCCGCCCGTGAACATGGTGGGCCACAGCCTGCACCTGCGCGGCACCCTGGCGGACGGCCGGGACGGCGAGCCCCAGCCCTTCGAGGCGAACCTCCAGACGCGCGCCGCCGTCGACGTGCTACTGGAGTGGGTGACGCTGTCCGAAGCCCAGCCCCACGCCGAGGTCCGGTTTGCGCTCACGTGGGACACATGGCTGGATGGCGTCGCCGCCGGCCAGGCGCCCACCAGCGTGGACCTGGTGGCCAACGTCGCCCGCTCGGTGGTGCCCCCCTCCGTCGAAGAACCATGACGCCTTCGCCCCCCGCCGCCACACCCCTCCTCGAGCCTGACTCCCGGGCCCGCCTCAACCTGGAGTGGCTGCTGCGCCTGCGCTGGGGCTTGCTGCTGGGCCAGACGCTCGTCATTGGCGCGGCGGCCTACGGGCTGGAGCTCGGACTGCCCTTGCCGGTGCTGGGCGCGTTGCTGGGCCTGGAGGGCCTGACCAACCTGGCGGTGCGCGCCTGGCTGTCGCGGGATTTGCCAGTGACGGAGGGCACCCTCGGCAAGCTGATGCTGTGGGACACGCTGGTGCTCACGGGCCTGCTGGCCCTGAGCGGCGGCACCCACAATCCCTTCACCACGCTCTACCTGGTGAACGTGGCGCTGGCCACGGTGCTGCTCCCCGCGCGGTGGATGTGGGGGCTGTTCGGCTTCACGCTGATGGCCTTCGGCTCGCTCTTCGTGCTTCAGGATGTGGAGCTGCCGGCGGGGTTGTCGCGGCCGGACCACGCGGAGCTGATGCGGCTGCACATCAACGGCATGTGGGTGGCCTTCGCCGTGGCCGCGGGCTTCATCGTCTACTTCATCCAGCGCGTCACGCGGGCGCTCGGCGCGCGAGAGCAGGAGCTGGCCCAGGCGCGCGCGCTGCATGCACGGAGGGAGAAGGTGGCCTCGCTGGCGACGCTGGCCGCGGGCGCCGCGCACGAGCTGTCCACGCCGCTGTCCACCATCGCCGTGGTGGCCAAGGAAGTGGAGCGCGCGCTGGCCACGGCGGGCACCTCCGAATCCGTGCGCGAGGACCTGCGCCTCATCCGCCAGCAGGTGGACCGCTGCCGCGACGTGCTGGTGCAGATGTCCGCCGACGCGGGGCAGACGACGGGCGAACCCTTCCACCCCGTGCCCCTGGGCCGGCTGGTGGAGGACATGCTCGCGGAGCTCCACGGCGCGGAGCGCGTGCGCGTCCAATTGCCCACCGAGGCCCGGGAGTGGCGTGTCCACGGCCCACCGCGCGCCCTGGCCCGGGTGCTGCGCGGGTTGGTGAAGAACGCGCTCCAGGCATCGCAGACGCCGCGCACCGTGGAGCTGCGTGTGCAGGCGCGCGGAGCGGGCGCGCTGCTCGAGGTCCAGGACGCGGGCACGGGGATGGCGGCGGAGGTGTTGTCTCGCGCCGGGGAGCCGTTCTTCACCACCAAGCCGCCGGGAGAAGGCATGGGCCTGGGGCTCTTCCTGGCGCGCACGCTGGTGGAACAACTGGGCGGCTCGCTGGAGCTGCGCTCGACACCGGGACAGGGCACCACGGCGAGCCTCGCGCTGCCGGTGACGGAGCCCCACGCCGCGCCGGAGCTGGCGTCATGAGCATCACGAGCGCGGGCACCGAGCACCGCCCCAGTCTGCTGCTGGTGGACGACGACGCCACCTTGCGCGAGCGGCTGGCGCGCGCCTTCCGGGAGCGTGGCTGGGACGTCACCACCGCCGGGGACTACGACGAGGCGCTCGCCGCCGCGCGCCGCGACTCGCCCGAGTACGCCGTCGTGGACCTGCGCATGCCGGGCCGCAACGGCCTGGAGGTGGTGAGGGACCTGCTGACGGTGGATGCCTCCACGCGCGTCATCGTCCTCACGGGGTACGGGAGCATCGCCACCACGGTGGATGCCATCCGGCTGGGCGCGGTGAACTACCTGCCGAAGCCCGCGGACGTGGATGACGTGCTGGCGGCGTTCGCGCGTGCGTCCGGCGAGCCCTCCGTGGCGACGCCGGAGAGCTTCGAGGCGCCGTCCCTGGCGCGCGCGGAGTGGGAGCACATCAACCGCGTGCTCGCGGACTGCGCCGGCAACATCTCCGAGGCCGCGCGCAAGCTGGGCATCCACCGGCGCTCGCTCCAGCGCAAACTCCAGAAGTACCCACCTTCTCGCTGAGCGACTCTCAGCTCGCGGGAATTGCCGGGCGCTCCACGAAGGAGGCCCAGGTGCGAGTCACTCGCCACCTTTGCTATGGGGGTGGCATGTCGACCGCACTCCAGACCCGTGCTCCCAGCCACCTGGCCCCCGGCCGCTTCGGCCAGACGCGCTACATGATTCGCCGCAAGTTCTTCAAGCTGTTCGGCGACGCGTTCCACATCTACGACGAGGCGGGCAACCTCGCGTTCTATTCGAAGATGAAGGCCTTCAAGCTGAAGGAGGACATCCGCATCTACACCGACGAGGAGATGCGCGAGGAGCTCATCACCATCAAGGCGCGCGGCATCCTCGACTTCGGCATGACGTACGACGTGACGGACGCCGTCACGGGCGAGCGCCTGGGCGCCCTGCGCCGCAAGGGCCTGCGCTCCCTCCTCCGCGACCAGTGGCTGGTGCTGGATGCGAATGACCAGGAGGTGGGGAAGATTGAAGAGGACAGCATGATGATGGCGCTGGTGCGCCGCTTCCTCTCCAACCTGATTCCCCAGTCCTTCACCGGGACGATGGGGCTCAACCAGGTGCTCGCCTTCCACCAGCGCTTCAACCCCTTCATCCAGAAGATTGATTTGGACTTCTCCATGGACCTCGACCACCAGTTGGACCGGCGGCTCGGCGTCGCCTCGGCGGTGCTCATGTGCGCCATCGAGGGCCGGCAGCAATAGCGGCGGCCGGTCCCCCGGCATGTCGCGTGACATGGGCCTGGGGGCGACCTGAGCGCCCCCAAGGCCGTCCGGACAAGGGCGACTCATCGCCATCATGATGCAAGTGCCACTTCAATCCATGTACTTCGTGCCCACGGCGAGGAACAAGGATTCTCCCCGCCGGTTTCCGCCTGCGCGCGTGACGACACGCTGCTATCCGACGTGCGTCCCAGCAGGCGCCCCAGCGGACTGAAAGCCAGAACCTGGCGCGCGTGTTCTCCCCACCGCCGCGCGGATGGCGTGGCCCACGATCGCCGATGCCCCACTCCCTTCAGCTTCATCCCTCCGCGGATACCACCGCCACCTCGCCCGAAACGGCGCGCGCCAAGGGTCGCCGCGTCGTCAGCATCGACGCGCTGCGAGGGTTTGTCATGGCGCTGATGATCGTCGACCACGTGCGGGAGTTCTTCTACCTGCACGCCCAGGTCAGCGACCCGGTGGACGTCGCCACGACGCCCCCGAGCCTCTTCTTCACGCGAATGGCCGCGCACCTGTGCGCGCCGGTGTTCGTCATCCTCACCGGTGTGGCCGCGTGGCTTTACGGTCAGCGGCACGGTGGACGCCGCGCGGCCTCCAGCTTCCTGTTCAAGCGCGGGCTCTTCCTGCTGGTGCTCGAACTGACGGTCATCAACTTCGCCTGGACCTTCACGCTCGTCCCCCCGACGTATTACTTCCAGGTCATCGGCGCGATTGGGGTGTCCATGATGGTGCTGGCGGCCCTGCTCCACCTGCCGCGCCCGACCCTGCTCACCTTCGCGCTGGTGGTGATTTTCGGCCACAACCTGCTGGGCCCCATCCACTTCGAGGCCGGTGAGCCCGGGCACGCGCTCTGGGCCCTGCTGCATGACCGCGGCTTCATCGCCCTCCCCTGGGGCGCGCAGCTCAAGACCTCCTATCCGGTGCTGCCGTGGCTGGGCGTCATCGCCCTGGGCTTCGCGGTGGGGCCGTGGTTCTCCTCCCAGGTCGCGCCCGAGGTCCGGCGGAAACGCCTGTGGCTGTCCGCGGCCAGTTCGGTGGGCCTCTTCGTGCTGCTGCGGCTCATCAATATCTACGGCGAGCCGCTCCCATGGACACCCGGCACGACGGCCCTGGAGACGGCCATGTCCTTCGTCAATCTGACGAAGTACCCGCCGTCGCTCGACTTCCTGCTGCTGACGCTCGGCGCGGGTGCGGCGCTGCTGGCGCTATTGAACGACGCGCCCGACTCCGTGACGCGCACCCTGGTGGTGTTCGGCGCCGCGCCGCTGTTCTTCTACGTCGTCCACCTGTACCTGCTGCACGCGCTGAACAAGCTCGCGCTGGCGGCCTTCGGGCCCAACCAGGGCGCGCTGTTCAGCCTGCCCGGCGTCGGCGCGGTGTGGACACTGGCGCTCCTGGCCACGGTGCCCATGTGGTTCGCCTGCCGCGCCTTCGCCAGCTTGAAGGCGCGCTCCGCCAGCCCCTGGATGAGCTACCTCTGACTGTTTTTGATACTCATCGGCGACCGCATTACAGACACATGGCAACAGTTTTGCCGCGACACACGCCCCAGGTCATTCAGGTACGTCACATATCCGCCTTACGAGCACACTTCCCCCCGTGCTCGTGCACATCTCCGAGCACGGTCAGGGTTCGACATCGCCCTACGGAATGTTTTGCTTGAAGGGATACGCCCTCAGCACAGAGCAGACACCCTACGAACGCGACGGGACATCAGATGCAAAGATAGATGTCACAGCTGTCTTGGGCGGCACAATTACCGGCCACCAGAATGGAAGATTGCGCCACCCTCTCTTCTCATCACCATTCTGCCGCAACAGCATCAGCACCGGGACATGTTCGGCCTTAGCAAGCGCCAACTCTGTCTGTTGTTTTGTATCTGGCGCATTAGAGAACCGCCCCTCTTCTCGGTACCGGGCGACATCACGGTCCCGAGAAACAAGCAGCCACACCTTCCCTACCATTTCAGAGTCCTTGCAGGTCCGAGACAAGTGCTCGAGGGCCGCAGCATGTGCCTTTCGAGGATCCTCCTCAGCCCTTTCAAATTCAAGGTTCTCATACGCAAGCCCTAGCAACTCAGCTGCATCCTGAACCCCAACCAAAACCGGCCCTATATTTCCATCCCCAACAAGCTCTCGAACACGAGCATCGAGACTAGCGAGGCGCTTAGCACCGGCCGTCTTCGAGACCGTCTGAAACCCAACCGGCAGCATGCGTCGCCCGGGCCGGACACTAGTAACCTCCGAAAACATAAGCTTATTCGGCGAACAAGGAACAACAACTCCTCTCGCATCCTTTTGAATAAAATAAACCCCACGGTCGTGAGCCCCCGACTCAAACGCCTCTCGCAAGGCAACATCAAAAGCATGTATCTTTCGCATCACCTGATACACATGTTGGGGCGCATAAAAACGCGTCACCGCCAAATCCGCCATCGAACGCGCACCATACATGCGCGAATGCTGCAGCACCGTATCCTGCTGAAAGCGCTTGGGACTACGCCCATAGTAAAACACAATCAAGTTCCTAATTGTAATTCCACGATCCAGAATCTGCCCTCCGATAAAGATATTAAATGGCGTTCGGAGCTTGAGCTGCCCATCCTCATCCAGGAGTTCTTCCACATCCTTATCTGAGTTAACTTTAGTAATCATCATCTGCCCTTCAACAAGGGCCCTGACCACTTCCCCTTTCACATCCTCAAAACTGGGAGTCAAGGAGTCCGCAAGTTGAATAGACCGCTTCAGGTCCGAAAATGCCCGGAGCATGATCTCATTAAACAAAGGACTGTCTTCCGCTGCTTCGGACACCAATCCATCACGAATCGCAGTAGCAATCTCCTCTTGCCAGTCATGAGAACTCCTGGCCTGTTCGGTATGAAACAAGAAGCTATATTTTTGCGGACGCTCCTTATTCGACATTGACTGCAGACGCCTAACGGTCCCCCCCACCATAAATGTCAAAACAGCATCGCGCAGCACAGCCACGCGCTTTTCCGTCAATACATTTTCAATCTTAATCCTTCGTCGGTCTTCCTTCTTCAATGCCTCTCGCTCTTCGAGAGGGACCTCACGATAAAAATAATAGGCGGGCGAGTCCGGCTCCGTACTTTTTTCGAAATAATAATCTCCCCCGACATAGCTGTCATGCACAGGCAGAACGACTGTAAACTTGGGCCTCAGTGGCTTAAACAACTGAACACCGGCCTCGACAATGCCTTCCTCCGGCTGAAGATAGAGCGCATATGGCGTTGCCGTCACTTGCAAGAAATCGGACTTCTCGACAAGGTTCCGGAGGTAGTCAATCTGACCATAAATTTTCCCCACCCCTACAACGCCATCCTTCTTCTTGTAACTAACAGACGTAAAATCCGCCTCGTCGTCCACAATCAGCAGTCGCTTGTTTTTCAAGACTGGATACTTCACTTCAACCGACTCAATCAGGCGCGACATATTGTCGTCTTCTTTTTTTACAACCAAAATCAGCTTCTGATTCAGCTCGTACGGCGTCAAATTCGGAAGGGACATCACATCATAAACCTGCACCTCGTCCGTCTGAATGAAGTCAGCAAAGTCCTTTTTAATTCGCATCAAGGTCTGGCGTGCAAGTGACGTGGTGCCCTTCGTAAGCACGACGGCAAGCTCGTAACCAAGATCAAAACACCTGGCTATAATTCCAAGAAATGCCCTTGTCTTTCCGCTCTGGATTTTTCCAAGCAACATACCAGGGCTCCGGACGGAGGTGTTCTCATCAGCCAGCTTGTGCGCGGCTTCTTCAATCTTCGAGATCAGACTGGCATCATCGTTACGCTTGGCGGCCAACTGGTCATACAATCGAGTCGCGGACCCGAGTTCCTTCCGCTGACGCTTTTCAAGCCAAGCGTAGATCTGCACTGCCCGAAAAACAGGCCCTGATTTCAATTCGACAACAGGCGAAGGGAAGTCGACGAACCGCTTTCGCCAATTCACCACGGCCGAAGGTGTAACTCCGGCAGCCATCGCGATCTCATGCAGCCCAATCAAGTCAGAGTCCATGTTGTGACCTCCATTCACAAGGACACGTTAACGCCATGAACACGTTCCGTCAATTCCATTAACGAGATTGGTCGCCAACCCGACGAAGTACCCGCCATCGCTCGACTTCCTGCTGCCGATGCTCAGCGTGGGCGCCGCGCTGTTTGCCCTGCTGTGGACGACGCCCCCAAGGCCCTGACGCGCACCCTGGCGGTGTTCGGCGCCGCGCCGCTGTCCATCTACGTCGTCCACCTGCACCTACTGCACGCACTGAACAGGCTTGCGCTGTTCACCTTCGGACAGAACCAGGACACGCTATTCTGCCTGCTCGGCGTCGGCGCGGTGTGGACGCTGGCGCTCCTGGTCACGGTGCCCATGTGGTTCGCCTGCCGCGCCTTCGCCGTCGTGAAGGCGCGCTCCGCCAGCGCGTGGATAAGTTACCGCTAACGCCCGCTGACTGCTCAGGTCCGAGCCATCACCGGGAACCGTTCAAACCCCTCGGGCCACCCTCCACCACGCACGAACAGGTCGGCATCCGCCTCCTCCCCCACGGGCTCCGCGCCGGGCCACCAACGCTCCGGCGTGAAGCCGAACTGGATGGAGGTGATGGGCCGGTCGATAAGACGCGGCAGCTCCGCGCTCAAGTCGAAGGGCTCACGCGCGAAGATGTCATCGACATACAGCGTCTCGCCCTCCACCTCCGCGAACACCCACGCATCGTCGCGCAACTGGCGCAGCGGCCGCGCGAACCCATTCGCCGCGTACCAGCTCGCGATGCGCGAATGCCCCCGCGCGCCGAAGCGCTCCGTCACCGGAACACCCGCATCCGCCAGCCGGGCAAGCCCCGCCCGCACCTCCGCCAGCGACACGTCGAGGAGCGGCGCGGCCGGCCCCGCGGGCTTGGCCACATGCGAAGCCGCGAAGAGCGTCTGCCCCCGGGCCTGAAAGCCGAAGCGCGGGTAGAACGCCCGCACGCTCGGATTGGCGAACAGCAACACCGGCGCCTCCCCGCAGTACGCCAGGGCCGCGTCCATGACCGTCCGTGCCAGCCCACGCCCTCGCCCAGAGGGCAGACACCCCACGGCGCCCAACTGGAACCCGGAGACCTCGCGCCCATCCAGCAGCAGCCGCATCCGCGTCACGGACGCGTTCGCCACCACGCGGCCGCCCTCCACCACCATGAACGCGCGGTAGCCGTCATCCCACTCACCCCACGCCGTCCACCGGCGGAAGTCGGCGCGCGTGAAGACGTGTGACACGTAGTCGCAGAACGAAGCATGCAGCGCCACGTCGCGCGGCCCGGCCTCCGTGACACGCGGTTGAATCCCCATCCCGCCACTGTAGGGGGTTTCCACGGACACACCACGGCCGTGTGTCTCCCCGAGGGGGACACTGACGCGATGCGTATTGTGGGACTTCACCTGGAAGCCTACTTAACCTCTTGTTGTCACCGTGCCAATAAGCAACTGGAGGGTTGCGCATGCGCCTGCACTGGCGTCGTTCGTTGGCGTTTTCGAGTCCCCTGCTTCTGAGTATGAGCGTGGCGCAGGCAGCAGCGCCGCCGCTCCTGGACATGACACCCCTGAGAGCGCCCTTCGCGGCGGCCTGTGCGGGAAAGCCAGACTCCACCCCGCTGCCGGTAGACCCACGCACGCTGGTGGTGCCGGGCGTCAACAAGCCCGGAGCGGCGGTGCAGTTCAACGCCTACTGGGTGGATCTGCATTCACCGCCGCCGCCGTTCATCTCCAACCTGCCGCCCAATCCCACGACGTGCGGAGAGTTCCGGGCGAGCGTGAGCCGCGGAAAGAAGAACATCGAGACACGGGCCTACTTCCAGCCCTTCACCACCGCAACGGCCTACCACAACCTCCATCTGCAATGGGGTTACCTCTTCCGGCCCGCGGACTTCGACGAGCAGGTCATCAAGCGCTATGGCCTCACGAAGGCGCCTTTCCGCAATCCCTATCCGCTGCCGTGGGAGAACCCCAACTTCACCAACGGCGGCAGCGGCCAGCTCCCGCTGGGCCTCGTGCAGGAGCGCGACACGAACGGCCGCTACACGGGGTTGATCGCCTCCAGCTGTTCGGGCTGTCACGACTCGCAGCTGGGCACCGACCAGGAGTCGAACTTCGTCTGGGGCCGGTCCACGGACGCCAGCGACCCGGGCCTCATCCAGTCCGACTTCTTCCGCTCCACCGTCGTGGGCAACGTGTTCCAGCTCGTGCCCGTCCCCTGGAGCGTGGGCCGCGGCATGAGTGATGCCATCGGCATCGTCGACCTGTTGCCCGCCCTCTTCGACATGGACTCCATGGCGATGGTGCCCAGCCTGCTCGAGTACTTCCCGACGCACGCCGGCGGCATGTCGCGCGCCCCCAACTGGTTCCACCGCGCCTTCAAGACGCGTCAGTTCTGGGACGGCGCGCTCACGTCGGACAACGTCCGCTCGGAGATGGCGTTCGGCATGGCGCACCTCGGGCGCTCCGCCCAGGAGCGCCGCGCGCTCACCATCGAGTTCGAGGACAACGACAACTTCTTCCTCTCGCTCTCGCCCCCCACCTATCCCAAGCCCATCAACACCGCGCTGGCGGAGCGGGGCGCCATCCTCTTCCACGAGCGCGACCTCTGGGCAAACGGCGCCAACCCCAACATCCCCAAGACGCCCGGCAACGGCTCCTGCGCGAGCTGCCACGGCGTCTACTCCCCGCGCCACGCGGCCAACCCGGCCTTCCTGCCCGACCCGCGCCTCAAGGGCGTCTCCGGCGTCATCACGCCCATCGAGACCATCCGGACGGACCCCGCCCGCAAGGGCCTGATGGAGGACGAACGCAAGCGCCGGGCCTGGAACACGTCCTTCCTGGCCTACAATGACATGCACCCGGACCACCACGGCTTCTTCGACGACCCCATCACGAGCGCCCTGCGCCGCGTGCCGCGCGCCGCGTATGACCGGGGCATGGGCCCCATCTACTCGCCCGAAGGCCCGAACATCTGGATCGAGCCGTTCGGCTACATCGCGCCGCCGCTCTACGGCGCGTGGGCCTCCGCGCCCTACTTCCACAACAGCAGCGTCCCTACCCTGTGGGACGTGCTGAAGCCGTCGGACCGCCCCAAGGTGTGGCAGCGGCGGCAGACGGAGCCCAACAACATTGGCACCAACGCCGGCTATGACATGAGCTTCGACGCGTACGACTTCGACAAGCTCGGCTGGAAGGTGACGCGGCTGGCCTGCGGCGACGTGCCCAGCAGGGACCCCTTCATCCCCTGCAGCCAGCACATGGCGACCATCGACATCGCCTTCGCCAACATCGCCAACCTGGTGGCCAACCACAACTCACTGGCCTACCAGTCGCCGCCGCCCATCACCCAGAAGCAGATTCGCTCCCGCATGATTTTCAACTCGCACCTCTACGGCCTGGGCAACGAGGGCCACGACTTCAACCAGTCGCTCACCGACGATGAGCGCTGGGCCATCATCGAGTACATCAAGACGCTCTGAGGTCTGGACGTGAAAACGGCCTCCTGGCACCCACGCCAGGAGGCCGCTTTCATTTCCGGCCAGGGGCAGCGGCTACTTCAGCAGCTCGCCCTTCTCCGCCTTCTCCACCAGCGACGCGGGCGGCTCGAAGTGCGGCCCGTACTTCGCCGCCAGCTCCCGCGCGCGGGCGATGAAGCCGCGCAGGCCCGTGCCCGTCGGGCCCTCGTAGCCGTTGATGAACTGCGCCACGCCGCCCGTCCAGGCGGGGAAGCCAATGCCCAGGATGGAGCCGATGTTCGCGTCTGCGGCCGAGCGCAGCACGCCCTCGTCGAAGCAGCGCACCGTGTCCACGGCCTCGGCGAACAGCATCCGGTCCTTCATGTCCTCGAAGGGGATGGTGTGGCCGGGCTTGGTGAAGTGCTGCGCCAGGCCCTTCCACAGGCCCGCGCGCTTGCCGTCCTCGTAGTCGTAGAAGCCGCCACCCGTGGAGCGGCCCTTGCGCTGGTGCTGGTCGATGAGCGCGTCCACCACGGCGTAGCTGCCGTGCTCCGCCCAGGGCTTGCCCTCCGCCACGGCGGCCGCCTTCGTCTCCTGACGAATCTTGCGCGGCAGCGTCAGCGTGAGTTCGTCCATCAAGCTGAGCGGGGCGGCGGGGTAGCCCGCCTGGAGGCCCGCCTGCTCGATGGAGGCCGGCGCGATGCCCTCGCCCACCATGGCGATGGCCTCGTTGAGGAAGGTGCCGATGACGCGGCTGGTGAAGAAGCCCCGGCTGTCGTTGACGACGATGGGCGTCTTCCCAATCTGCACCGCGATATCGATGGCCTTCGCCAGCGCCGCGTCGCTCGTCTTCTTCCCAGCGATGAGCTCCAGCAACGGCATCTTGTCCACGGGGGAGAAGAAGTGCATGCCCACGAAGTCGTCGGTGCGCTTCACGCCCTCGGCCAGCAGGGAGATGGGCAGCGTGGACGTGTTGGACGCGAGCAGCGCGTCCGGCGCCACCACGTCCTGCACCTCCTGGAACACCTGGTGCTTGAGCTTCACGTCCTCGAAGACGGCCTCGATGACGACGTCGCACCCCTTCAGCGCGGCGGGGTCCGCGGCCGGGGTGATTCGCGCCAGCAGCGCGTCACCCTTCTCCTTCGTGGACTTGCCCCGCTGAATGGCCTTCTCCACCAGCTTGACGGAGTACTGCTTGCCCTTCTCCGCCGAGGCGAGGCTCACGTCCTTGAGCACCACGTCGATGCCGGCCTTGGCGCAGACGTAGGCGATGCCCGCGCCCATCATGCCGGCGCCCAGCACGCCCACCTTCTTCGCCGCGTACTGCGGGAAGCCCTTGGGCCGGCCACCGCCAGAGTTGATGTGCTGCATGTCGAAGAAGAACGCCTGAATCATGTTCTTCGCGACCTGCCCGGTGACGAGCTCGGTGAAGTAGCGCGACTCGATGGTGAACGCGGTGTCCACGTCCACCTGCGTGCCCTCCACCGCCACCGCCATGATGGCGCGGGGGGCGGGCATGTTCGCGCCCTTGATCTGCTTGCGCAGGTTGGCCGGGAAGGCGGGCAGGTTGGCCGCGAGCCCGGGGTGCGACGGCGTGCCGCCCGGAATCTTGTAGCCCTTCACATCCCACGGCTGCTGCGCGCTGGGATTGGCCTTCACCCACGCCTTGGCGGCGGGCAGCAGCGCCTCCACGGAGTCCACCACCTCGTGGACCAGCCCGACGTCCTTCGCCTCCTGCGGGCGGTAGCGCTGGCCCTGGAGCAGCACCTTCATCAGCGCATCCACGATGCCCAGCATGCGCACGGTGCGCACCACGCCGCCGCCGCCGGGCAGCAGGCCCAGCGTCACCTCGGGCAGGCCCACCTGGACGCCCTTCACGTCCGCCACGATGCGGCGGTGGCACGCGAGGGCAATCTCCAGACCACCGCCCAGCGCCGCGCCGTTGATGGCCGCGACCACCGGCTTGCCCAGCGTCTCCAGGGCGCGGAGCTGCGCCTTGATTTCCTGGCCCAGCTCGAAGGACTGCTTGGCGTCCTCCTTCTTCACCTTCAGCAAGTCCTTCAGGTCGCCACCGGCGAAGAACGTCTTCTTCGCGGAGGTGATGACGACGCCGGAGAGGCTGTCCTTCTCCTTGACCAGCCGGTCCACCGTCGCGCGCATGGACTTCAGGTACGCGGCGTTCATGGTGTTCGCGGACTGGTTCGGGTCATCCAACGTCAAGACCACGATGCCGTCTGCGTCTTGTTCCCAGCGGATGGTGCTCTGCTCACTCATGGGGTTCGCTCGAATCCTGTCGAAGTTTTGGGAAGGAAGCTCAGACGCGCTCGATGAGGGTGGCCACGCCCATGCCACCGCCCACGCACAGGGTGATGACCGCGCGGCGCGCCTTGCGGCGCTCCAGCTCGTCCACCATGGTCCCCAGAATCATCGCGCCCGTGGCGCCCAGCGGGTGCCCCATGGCGATGGCGCCGCCGTTCACATTGAGCTTCTCGTCCGGAATGCCGAGGTCCTTCTGGTACTTGAGCACCACCGAGGCGAAGGCCTCGTTCAGCTCGAACAGGTCGATGTCCTTCACCGACAGGCCCGCGATTTGAAGCAGCTTCTGCGTGGCCGGCGTCGGACCGGTGAGCATGATGGTCGGGTCCGCGCCGGACGTGGCCACCGCGGCGATGCGCGCGCGCGGCGTGAGGCCCAGCGACTTACCCACCTGCTCCGAACCGATGAGCACCAGCGCCGCGCCGTCCACGATGCCCGACGAGTTGCCCGGCGTGTGCACGTGCTCGATGCGCTCCACGTGGTGATACTTCTGCAGCGCCACCGCGTCGAAGCCGCCCGCCTCACCCATCACGGCGAAGGCCGGGTTGAGCTTGCCCAGCGACGCCACGGTGGAGTCCGGGCGCATCAGCTCGTCATGCTCCAGCACGGTGAGCCCGTTCTGGTCCACCACGGGGACGATGGAGTTCTTGAAGTACCCGCCCGCCCACGCCTTGCCCGCGAGCACCTGCGAGCGCTCCGCGTAGCGGTCCACGTCCTCGCGGGTGAAGCCCTCGATGGTGGCGATGAGGTCCGCGGAGATGCCCTGCGGCACGAAGTACGTGTCGAAGTTGGTGACGGGGTCCATGGCCCACGCGCCACCGTCCGAGCCCATGGGCACGCGCGACATGCTCTCCACGCCGCCCGCGATGACAAGGTGCTCCCAGCCCGAGCGCACCTGCTGCGCGGCCATGTTCACCGCCGTCAGGCCGGAGGCGCAGAAGCGGTTGAGCTGCACGCCGCCCACCGTCTCCGGCAGCCCCGCCGCCAGCACCAGCGTGCGCGCGATGTCCGCGCCCTGGTCGCCCACGGGCGAGACGACGCCGAGCACGATGTCGTCGATGCGCTTCGGGTCCAGGTTCGGGTGGCGCTTCTTGAGCGCGTCCACCAGCCCCACCAGCAGGGAGATGGGCTTGATGCCATGCAACGAGCCCTTCCGGCCCTTGCCGCGAGGGGTCCGAACGGCGTCGAAGATGAATGCTTCCTGGCTCACGTGGAGCCTCCTTGAGAACGGGGATGTGGGTCTACAGGGAACGGGCGACGAGCTCTTTCATGACCTCGTTCGCACCGGCAAGGATTCGCAGCACGCGAGTGTCCGCGAACAGGTGGGCGATGGGGTACTCCTTCATGTAGCCGTACCCTCCGAACAACTGCAAGCAACGGTCCGCGACAATGCACGCCTGGTCCGTCACCCAGTACTTGGCCATGGCCGCCGTTGTCACATCCAACCCACCTTCCAGGTGCGACACGATGCAGTCGTCGATGAAGGTGCGGCAGACCCGGCGCAGCGTGGCCACCTCCGCCAGTTCGAAGCGCGTGTTCTGGAGCGCGAAGAGAGGCTTTCCGAACACCTGGCGCTGCTTCGTGTACTCAACCGTCACGTCCATGGCCCGCTCCAGGCTGGCCATCGCGATGAGCGCCGTGCTCAGCCGCTCCTGGGGGAGCTGCTGCATCAACTGCACGAAGCCCCGGCCCTCTTCCCCGCCCAGGACGTTGCTGGCGGGGACCTTCAAGTCGTCGAAGAAGAGCTCCGTCGTGTCCTGGCCCTTGCCACCGAGCTTCTCCAGGATGCGTCCCCGCTCGAAGCCGGGCGTCGTGTCGGAGACCTCGGCACACAGCAGCGAGATGCCCGCGTGGCCCTTCGCATCGCTGGTGCGCGCGGCGATGATGATGAAGTCACACACGTGGCCGTTGGAGATGAACGTCTTCGAGCCGCTCACCCGGTAGAAGTCCCCATCACGCACCGCGCGGGTGGAGATGGCCTGGAGGTCGGAGCCCGTCCCCGGCTCCGTCATCGCGATGGCGCCCACCCACTCACCGCTCGCGAGCCGGGGCAGCCACTTCTCCTTCTGGGCCTCCGACGCGTAGGCCAGCAGGTAGTGCGCGACGATGGTGCAGTGCACGGCGAAGCCCATGGACGGGTCACCCGCGCGAATCTGCTCCTCGATGAGCACCGCCTCGTGCGCGAAGGTGCCGCCACCGCCGCCGTAGGCCTCGGGGATGGACATGCAGAGCAGCCCCAGCTCTCCGGCCCGCCGGTACAGCGCCTTGTCCGGATACCCCTGGGCCACGTGCTTGGGCACGTTGGGGAGGACCTCCTTGGTGAAGTAGCTGGCCGCGAGCGCGCGCACCTGCTCGAGCTCTTCCGAGCCCCATCGAGAAGCCGCCTTCATGGTTGTCTCCTAGAGTCCGAACGTCTTGCCGATGATGTCGCGCTGGATTTCGCTGGTGCCGCCGTAGACGGTGGAGATCACCGTGGCGCGCAGGTGCGACTCCATGTCGTATTCGGTGGCGTAGCCGTAGCCGCCCATCATCTGCACGCCTTCGAGCGCCACGCGCTTGGCCGTCTCCGTCGCCTTCAGCTTCGCCATCGACGCCTCGCGGGGCAGCATCCGCTCGGGTGCCTCGTCCGCCATCGCCGCCACGCGGTAGAGGAGCAGCTCGCAGCAGTCCAGCTCCGTCGCGAGGTCCGCGATGCGGTGCTTGAGCGCCTGGAAGGAGCCCACGGACTTCCCGAACTGCTTGCGCTCCTTCACGTAGGCCAAGGCGTCGTCGAAGGCGCGCCGCCCCCGGCCGAGCATCGCCGCCGCCAGGATGAGCCGCTCGCTGTTGAGCCCGGCCATGACCTGCGGCCACGCCTGGTCCACCTTCCCCACCACCGCGCTCTCTGGAAGGAAGCAGTCAGTGAAGTAGACGTCGTTGACGTCCTTGCCGTTGAGCGTGGGGATGCCGCGTATCTCCACGCCCGGCGTGTTCGTGGGGACGCAGAACATGGTGAGCCCCTCGTGACGAGTGCCCGTCTGCGTGCGGGCAATCAGCAGCAGGTGGTCCGCCAGGTGCGCGTTGGAGCACCACGTCTTCTGACCATTGATGATGAACCCGTCCGAGATTCTCCGGGCGCGGCAGGAGATGGCCGCGACGTCCGAGCCCGCGCCGGGCTCCGAGATGGCGATGGCCTCCACCCGTCCCCGGACGATGCCGCCCAGCACCTTCTCGCGCTGCGCGGGGGTGCCGAACTTCGCGTAGGGCCCGGCGGCCACCGCGGTGGTGACATAGCCCCCCACGGGCGCCAGGCCGTAGTTCGTCCGCTCCGTGAAGAGACAGACCTCCGACAAGCCGCCTCCGGAGCCGCCCTGCTCCGGGGAGATGCCCACGCCGAGCCAGCCCAGCTCCGCCATCTGGCCGTAGAGCACGCGGTTGTGGAATTCAGCGCCGTGCTGGGTCAGGGCGTCACGCTGCGCGCGTGTCCCGGTCTGCGCACGGCAGAAGTCATCGATGGCGCCGGCGAACGACGCTTGCTCCGGAGTTCTCACATGCATGGGGGCTCTGGGGAGGCGTTGCAGCGGGTGAGACGTCAGGCGTTCTCGTAGAACGCGGCGATGCGCTCGGCGTACTGCGCCAGAATCACGCGGCGCTTGAGCTTCAGGCTGGGCGTCAGCTCGCCTGTCACGGGGGTCCAGTTCTCGGCCACCACGTGAAAGTGTTTCACCTGCTCCGCGCGCGACAGCCGGACATTGACGGTGGTCATCAATGCCTCCAGCTCGGCGCGAACCGAGGCGTCCCGCGAGAGCGCCTCCAGCGTCCGGGCCTCCAGTCCGCGGGCCTTGGCCCAGACCGGCGCGGCGTCCGGGTCCAGGCTGATGAGCGCCGTCACGTAGGGGCGGTTGTCGCCAATCGCAATCGCCTGCCCGACGAGCGGATGCGCGCGCAACATGCCCTCGATTTTCGACGGCGCGATGTTCTTCCCGCTGGAGGTGATGAGCAGCTCTTTCTTGCGGTCGGTGATGGTGAGGTATCCCTCCGCGTCCACCGAGCCGATGTCGCCGGTCGCCAGCCAGCCATCCCCATCCACCGCGCTGACAATCTGCCCATCCGCCGCCAGGTAGCCCATGAACAGAATGGGGCCCCGAACGAAAATCTCGTCATCGGGCGCCAGCCGCAACTGCAACCCGGGAAGGGGCCGCCCCACGGAGCCCACGCGGAAGTCCGAGGGCGTGTTGATGGTGGCGCAGCCGGTGGTCTCGCTCATGCCCCAGACCTCCAGCACCTTGAGCCCGAAGCCGCCGAGGAACTCCAGCACCTCCACGGGAATGGGCGCGGAGCCGCTGCTCGCCCACTTGAGCGCGTCCATGCCCATGGCGGCGCGCAAGGGCTTGAGGACCTTCTCCTCCGCCTCGGCCGCCTTCAGCGCGAGCTGGGACGGCACCTCCCGCCCCGAGCCCTCCATCCGGAAGACCTCCACCAGCGTCGCGTGCGCGGTGAGCAAGGGCTCGCGCTGGGCGGACGGCATCGCGTCCAGCTTCGCCTTCAACCCCGCGGCCAGCTTCTCCCAGACACGGGGGACACCGAAGAAGGCCGGTGGACGCGCCTTCGCCATCAACGGAATCACCCCCGCGGGGTCCGAACAGATGTAGACGTGCAGGGCCTTGTAGAGGAACCGGTAGAGCCCCAGCTCTCGCTCCGCGATGTGGGCCAGCGGCAGGTAGGCGATGGAGGTGGTCCGCATCGGCACGGGCACCACCGCGTCCACCGCGATGGCCTCGTAGAAGGCGTTGCGGTGGCTCAGCACCACGCCCTTCGGGTCTCCGGTCGTCCCGGAGGTGTACATCATCGCGATGGGGTCCTCGGGCCGGATGTGCTTCCAGCCCGACTCGAAGACAGACGGGTCGGCCTGGTGCAGCGCACGGCCCTTCGCCTCCACCTCCGCGAAGGACACGAAGCGCGCATCACCCGCGGGAATGGCCGCCGCATCCACGACGATGATGTGCGTGAGCGCGTTCAGGGACTCGAGCACTGGCTGCCAGCGGCCGACCTCGACGGCGCCCTCCAGCACGACGATGCGCGCCTGGCTCTGCTTCGCGACATAGCCAATCTGCTCGATGCTCAGCGTCTGGTAGGCGGTACAGGAGATGGCTCCCAGGTGCACGGCCGCATAGTCGATGAGCCAGTGCTCCGGACGGCTGGACATCATGATCATCATCCGCTCGCCGCGCTTCAGCCCGAGCGCGCCCAGCCCGCGTGAGAGCGCGGCCGTCCGCTCGCGGAGCTGGGTCCACGTGAGCGTCGTCTCGCCCGCGGTCAGCGCGGGGGCATCCGTGTATTCCCTGGCATTGCGCTCCAGCAAGAGCGGCAGCGTGAGCTGATTCGCCAGGGATTGGCACTGCGCTTCCAGGTCTGCGAACGACGGGTGCATGGGCGTCCCCTCCGGTTCACTGTTGCGCTGGACTGCAATGTCAAACGGCGCGGAGAGCGCCCGACGACTCAGGGGTCGACGTAGAGGTCGAGCAGCACGTCCGGCCCGCCTCCGTATCCACTGAAGTCGGTGATGCCTTCGTCGCGCAGGACGTCTTCGTCGATGAATGTCTGGCCGGTGCAGTCGCGCGGCGGGCGCTGGAGGATGGCCACCGCGGCGTCCGCCATGATTTCCGGCGCGCGGGCCCGCTGCATGGACGCATCGCCACCCAGCAGGTTCTTCACCGCCGCCGTGGCGATGAGCGTCCGGGGCCAGAGCGCGTTCGCCGCGATGCCCGCCTCCGCGAACTCCGCGGCCCAGCCGAGCGTGAGCAGCGTCATCCCATACTTCGCCATCGTGTACGCGGGATGCTGGCCGAGCCAATGCGGCGCCAGGTTCACAGGCGGGGACAGCGACAGGATGTGCGCGTGCGGCGAGCGGCGCAGGTGGGGAAGCGCCGCGCGGGTCAGCAGGAACGTCCCCCGGAGCTGAATCTGTTGCATCAGCTCGAAGCGCTTGAGCGGCAGCTCCTCGGTCTTCAGCGGAGCCAGCGCGCTCGCGTTGTTCACGCAGAAGTCGATGCCGCCAAACCGCGCCACCGCGCCATCCACGGCACGTTGCACGTCCGCCTCCTCCCTCACGTCGCCCACCACCGCGAGCGCCTGGCCTCCCGCGTCCTGGATGGCCTGCGCCGCCGTGTGCACCGTCCCGGGGAGCCGGGGGTCCGGCGTGTCTGTCTTCGCCAGCAGCACGACGTTGCCGCCCAGCCGCCCCGCGGCAATGCCAATCGCCAACCCGATGCCGCGGCTGCCTCCCGACATCAGCAGCGTGCGTCCCGCCAGGGGCCCGGAGGTCGTCATTTCGCGTCCTTGCCCCGCTTGGATGCGGCCTTCGGCGCGGGGCGCTCCGGACCGGGCTGCTGATGCAGGTGGGGGAAGACATCACGGACGATGGTGATGAGCGACTCGCTCAGCAGCAGGTGCGCGTCCTCGCGAGAGAGCGTGCCGCCGCGAATCCATTCACGGATGGTGGACTTCACCAGGCCCGCGTAGGAGCGCATCATCGCCCGGTGACGCGCGTCACTGCCGACCTCGACCTTCAGGCCCAGGAACTGGAGCGTCTTCGCGGCGGCCACGTCGTCCGCCTCCGCGATGATGCGCTCCACCTCCGGGTCCGCGATGCTGCCCGCCCCCGTGACGGCCACGTACGTCTTGCCGTGGGCGGCCACCGTGTCGAGGTACCACTCGACGCTGCGCTCCACCCGCTGCCGCAGGGTTCCGGTCGCACTCACCTTCTCTTCCAGTCCGGGCATGAGCAGCATCCTCTTCACGACCTTCAGGTAGAGGTCGCGCTTCTGGCCGAAGTAGTGGTTGAGCAGCCCTCGGGCGACACCGGCTTCGCGGGCGATGTCCGTGGTGGAGACGTCCGCGTAGGGCCGCTCACCGAACAGCCGCGTCGCACACGCCAGAATCTGCTCCCGGCGCGCGTCGGGCTCCAGCCGCGTCCAGCGCGGTGCATCCGCCGAGCTCATCGCGTCACCTCCCGCCACGGCAGGAATGCGGGCAGGTCGTGCGCCAACGTCCGGGTGAAACGAGGAGGCCTCTTCTGCAGGAATGCCATGACGCCTTCTAGCGCATCCGCGCTCAGGCTCAGGCTCGCGATGAGCTGGCTGTCGAGCAGGAAGGCGGGCTCCGGCGAAGGCAACGCGCTCATCTGATAGAGCGCCTGACGGATGACGGCCACGGACACCGGCGCGGTCGTCTCCACGAGTTCACGGGCGAGCGCGCGCGCCGCGTCGAGCACGACGTCGGCGTCGTGAAGGGAGCGGACCAGCCCCGCGCCCAGCGCCTCCTCGGCGGGAATCAGCCGGCCGCTCACCATCCAGTCGAGCGCGCGGCCCAGGCCGACGATGCGCGGCAAAAACCACGTCGAGCCCGCCTCCGGATAGATGCCTCGCTTGCTGAAGACGAAGCCGAAGCGGCTGTCCTTCGCCGCGAGGCGGAAGTCCGCGGGCAGCAGCATCGTCGAGCCCACGCCCACCGCCGCGCCCCGCACGGCCGCGATGACGGGCTTCTGCATGGCGAACATGCGCCGCGTCACCCGGGTGGCGGGCTCCACCCACGCGCCCTCGGGAGGCTCCGTATTCGTCACCTCCAGCGAGCTGCCGCTCAGGTCCGCCCCCACACAGAAGTCCTTGCCCGCCCCCGTGAGGATGACCGCACGCACCTCCTCGTCGGCGTCGGCCACGGCGAGCGCGGCGTCGAGCTCGTCCGCCATGGTCACCGTGAATCCATTGCGCGCTTCAGGGCGGTGAAGCTCGACGGTGGCGACCCGGTCCGCCACCGAGGACCGGATGTGTTGATAGCTCATGGCGGGTGCCCCATTGCTTCGATGCGGGTGATGATGGGTGCCTATTGGCAGAGTGTCAATAGTGGGCGATGGCAGGGATTCACAATCCCTCTCGACCCTTTGCGTCATCTGGTCGGGGCTGCGCTTTCTCCTTGGCGCCTTGGAAAAAGCCGCCACGGCTGCTTTTGCCGTTTGTCAGGCCTGACTCGATAATGGTCCGACCGGGCCCGACCTGGGGTCCGGCCCCTGTCGTCGTGGAGGCTTCATGAACCTGCTTTCGAGAACCCTCGCAGCCAGTGCCGCCGCGCTCATCCTCGCCCCGCTGTCCGCGATGGCCCTTCCCCCGGACTGCGACGTGCAATGTGTCGACACGCCGTCCTGCTCACTCGTCTGTGCCATCCCGTGGGGATTCCGAGTCATCACCTGTGAGAAGTGGTTCAACGACTACGAAGTGGGCGGCACGTGCTCGCCTGACGCCCAGGACCCGTCCGAGGACGAGGACGAGCTCTCATCGGTCGAGCCCCGCCAGAGCGTCATGCCCGGCATGGCGTCGGCGTGCGCGGCGCAGTCCGTGACGGCGAGCCTGCGCTGACGCACCGCCGTTGAAGCCCGGCCCACCCCGCGCAGTCAGGCGCAGGGTGGGCCTCTCTTTTTGGCGGCTGCGCCTCGTCGCAGCATCTGCCCGGAGGCTTCATGCTGAAGTTCGCCCCACGGTGGCGTGTGCTGCTCATGGCGTGGCTGGGAGCGGCCTGCGCCTCGCAGCAACCCGTGATGCAGGCATGGGAATCCGCGGAGGCGTCTCACTGCGAGGCGCCCAGCGAGGACCACTGTGTGGTGCTCGGCTGCGAAGAGGGCCTGTGCGGCCTCTTCCCCTGCGAGGACGTGAGCGCGGACGATGCTCCGGTCCCTTCCGTGGAAGCACCGGCGCCGGGAGCGACCCTCGCCATGCGGCCAGGATTCCCCATGGGACCCGCTCGGCCGGGGCGGTGGTGGCGCAGGAGTTCCTGGCTGCGCCCAGGCGCCGAGCCGGTGATGACGTTCCGCTGGTACCCGGAACGTCCGCCGCTACGGCCTCCGCTCGCGCTGCCAGCGCCGCAACTGCAGAAGCACCACCTGTTCCCTCAGGCGCAAGACCTGTCGAGCTGGTTCAAGGTGCGCAACATCAACATCCATGACTACACGATGCTCATCCCGACACACCTTCACCGACGCATTCACGGAGGTGGCCCGTCGGGAGGACTCTGGAACGAAGCATGGCGGCAGTTCATCCTCGGGCCAGGGCGAAGAGCGTCTCGCGAGGAGATCTTCCGCCATGCGGGTGCACTCATCTATCGCTTCGAGTTGACCGGACCCGTTGGCCCTTACTATCGGCGAAGCCCATGACCCGCGGCGCCGCGACCCCATGAACGTCTACAAGCTGGAATCCGATGTGGCAGCGGGCTTCACGGGAGAGCTGCGAGCCACTCACCCATGGCTCCTGCCAGGGCTCGAGAACTGCTCGGGCTGTGGCCATACCTGGGCCGCCACCGGTCTTGAGTATCCCTGCATCGACCTGACGGACTTCCCCCACCAGGCGCAGTACCGAAAGCCCCGCGCTGAGCCAGAGCACGTGCTGACGCGGATGACGGAGCAGCTCCGTTCCTGGCTGCCACAAGGGACCCTCCTGGAGCCCGGGGCACGCTTTGGACCGATGACCGGCACCGCACGGGGGCTCTTTGGCGAGCTCCATCTCCCGATGCCCTGGACGCTCTGCATGTACCGGGAGGTCCTGGAGAGGCTTCAAGCAGAAGGAGTCCGCGGGCTCCAAGGCTGCCGCATCAACGTGCGGCATCGGGACGACCAGGCGCCCGAACTTTTCGAGCTGCAACTCGAACACCACGGGCACTTCCACCCAGACTGCCTTCCCGCCGACCGGAAACCACCGTGCCCGCGCTGCGGCCTGGAGAGCTACGAGCTCCCCGACCCCTACATCCTCGACGCGCAATCACTCCCCACCACCGTGGACCTCTTCCGCCTCGCGGACTGGCCCACGCTCATCTTCGCGACCCAGCGCTTCGTCGACACGGTCCAGCGGCTGGACTTCGACGGCGTCGTCTTCCGCCAGGTGGCCGTCCGCTGACACACCACCCACGCCATCAACGTCCGGGGACGGCGCTTCCAGCCTGGATGCGGCCCTTGCCGCGCTCGAACAGGCTGTCACTCACGGAGTCCTCCGAGGGGAAGGAGGAAGACCGCGTCCTACGCGCGGCACGGGGGTGCCGCGAGGACTGTCACGCCCTAGCAGGCGCCACAGTCCGCCGCGCAGCTATCCGCCGTGTTGCCCGTGCCGCAGCGCTCGGAGAGCTGGCACGTCCCGTCACCGCACCGGTAGATGTCCTCCGCGCGGATGCGGGTGGTGAGCGGCTTGTAGTTCACCCCGTTGTAGGTGCAGCGCGAGTAGAAATCCGCCCGCGAGGTGTCCGGCAGGCAGTAGGTCCGCGCGGAGCCCACGTGGGTGATGACCGTCGCGCAGTCCGGGTCGCCCGACCAGGACGACAGGCCGCACGCACGCACGGTGCTCTGGTCGTAGGTCAGATAAGGCGCGTCATTGGCCGCGAAGAGCCCCTCGCCATTGAAGAGGTTGCCGAAGAAGACCGCCTCCGGCTGCGAATAGGTCTGCACTTCCTCGGGCGTCGTCGGGATGGCCGTGCCCAGCGAGTCCTTGCCCAGCACGGAGATGTTCAGGTGCACGCCGAACTTGTTCACGTGCGCCGCCAGGCAGCTCGACACCAACTGCTGCTCGAGCAACGTCGGCCCACTGAGCCCCTGCTGAGGATGCGCCCACGTCGTGGCCAGCCCCAACGAGCCCGTCCACGTGTGCGTGGTCCCCGCGTACGTGTACGACAGCGTCTGCCCCGCGGGGAGCGCGCAGCGGACGATGTACCGCATCACCTCCTCCGACTTGACGGGGTCCTGGCTGAACCACGTATTGAAACCATTCGTGGACAGGCCGTTTGTCGACAAGCCATTCGTCGACAAGCCGTTTGTCGACAAGCCGTTCGTGGACAGGCCATTCGTGGACAGGCCATTCGTGGACAGGCCGTTCGTGGACAGGCCGTTCGATGACACCAGACCGGAGGACTGGGCGCTCAGCGGCTCGCCCACATCGTCCACCTGCCCTGCGGGGCCGCATCCCACCGCGGCGGCGAGGAGCAACGCCGGCAACAGCTCCCACTGACGCGTGAAACGGCGGGCGGTGTGGGTCAGGGTGGAGCTGGGACGGTTCTGCTGGGTGGAGTGGCGATACATGACGACCTCCGGTTTTTTCGGGTAGCCGCGTTTCTCGCGGCCAAGACAACCGGTAGTCCTTCTCCGCTCGGGTGACAGGTGCCCTCCCGGGCAGGAGGCGCACGTCGGTCATGCGGCAAACACGTAGTTCGTGCGCCGGCTGACGCTCAGCGGTCGTTCCGCCCACCCACCAACATTCCGCTCATACGAAACGACGCGAGCCCGGAGGTGATGACACCTGCGACTCACGCGCGTCTCGCGGCAGCTTCACCGTAAAGGTCGTCCCCTCTGCCTCCGAGGAGCACACACACACAGCTCCTCCATGGGCCTGGACGATTTGCTTCACGATGAAGAGTCCCAGTCCGAGGCCGCCGCGACGGTGGCCCTTGTCTCGCTCGGAGCCCACCCGTCGAAAGGGGTCGAACAATGTTTCCAGGTGTTGAGACGCGATGGGCTCGCCAGGATTGTGGACCTCCAGGACCTGATAACTGTCGACATCCCTGCAACGGAGTGTGACGGGCGCCGCGGGTGCCCCGTGCTCCAGCGCGTTGCCCACCAGGTTGCTGAGCACCTGCGCCAGCCGGTCCGCGTCCCAGAAGCCCTCGGAGCGGCCCACCACGTCGAAGTCGATGCGCCGGTCCGGGTGCGCGGTGGCCAGCTCCTCCACCACCAGGCGGCACACCGTCGCCAGATTGACGCTCGCCAGGTGCAGGGGGATGCCGCCCGCGAGCCGCGCGCGCGTGAGGTCGAGGATGTCGGAAATCATGGTCCCCATCCGCGCGGCGCTCGACTCGATTCGCAGGGCGCACTGCTGCTGCTGCGCCACGGGCAGCGAGCGCTGGGACAGGGCGCGCGCGGACAGGGTGATGGCATTCAGGGGATTGCGCAGGTCATGCCCGAGCATGCCGATGAAGCGCTCACGGAACTCCGCCTCTTCGGACAGCCGCGCCATGGCCAGGTGCCGCTCGGTGCCGTCCTGCGCCTCACGGGCCAGCCGGGCCGTCACGTGCTCCAGCGCGCCCTCCACCCGCCTCCGCGCCTCGCGCTCATCCCTCAGCGCCTCGCGCAGCACCTGGGCGTCGTCCTCCTCCGGCTCCGGCCGCAGCCACAACACGAAGGTGTCCTCCGCCATCATGCCCACCACCCGGAAACGCGCCTCCGTGTCGCCCAGGGGAACGCACAGCACCCTGGACAGCGGCTCGCCCGTGGCCAGCACGCGCGCGCAGTCCTCCACATGCAAGCCCCGTACGCCTTCGTCCTCCCATTGCGACAGGCGGGCGGGCAGTCGCGTGGCCGCCCCCGCCTCTTCGCCGACAGACGCGTCGGCGGCCAACCACCGCAGGTCGAGCAGCTCACCCGAGGCGCTCCGCAGCAGCTCGAATCGAAGGCACGCCACGGGGCGTCCCACCTGCACCCTCCGCTCCGATGTGGAGTCCCCTCGCGACGACAGCCTCACGCCCATCGGTCTCCCCCCCTGGAACGCCCCAGCCCCGGCACCTCGCGCCCGGAAGCGGAACGCTCGCGGAAGCAGGGTGACAAATTCCAGGAAGCGCGAACTTGTACGAGGGTCCCGACGCGACGTTGCGTGCTCACTCCCCGGCACTGCCAACACGTCACGCGGATTGGCACGCACCGGGATGTCTTCATTTCGCCAGGCACCTGCGCGGAGGGACTGTCTCCGGGTGTCATCGCGTGGGCGGGCCCCTTTTCACGGGGCCCGCCACGACCGGCCGGAGGCTCAGTACACGATGGCGATGTCGCGGAGCTCGGGCCCGGACGCGCCGCCGATGGCGCCCTGCTCCGCCGTGGTGGCACCACGCGGGAAGTGCGACGTGGCGCCCGTCATCAGGTTGACCTGATACAGGACGAACGGCCCACTGTCCGACGTGCGGCCCGCGACCAGTGGCAAGCCGTTGTCACCACCCGCGATGTCGAAGCCCGTGGCTCCCACGAACGTGACGCCCAGCGCGCCCACGTTCACCAGCGTGCCGTCGTTCGGCGGGTCCTGGCGGGTCAACAGGTTGCCATTGCGTTCCAGGTCGAACAGCGTGGTCGTCGCGGCGCCCGGGACACTGTTCGTGTAGGCCGCGCCGAAGACGACCGCGTCGCCGGATTCACGGTGGATGACACCGTCCGTGGTCGTCGCGCCCGTGTCCACGTTGATGCGGAGGTTCTGACCGGTGTCGCTCACCACGCGCAGGCGGTCCGCGACCGGGTTGAAGTCGATGACGAAGTGCGCTCCCGCCAGGGCCGTGAAGGGTTCCGTGGTGTCAGAGGCATCCGCCGCCAGGGTCGACTTCGCGGTGGCCACGCCCGTGCTCGCATCCACCGTGTAGAGCTTCCCCGCCGAGGACAGGGCGTAGAGCTGCCGGTCCGCCGGCCGCAGGTCGATGCCGAGCAGCGTCTCCCCTTCCGGCACACCCGTTACCGGCACGGAGGACAGGAGCGTGTTCGGCGCGGACACCGCCGCGCGGACCAACTGGTGGTCGGCGGTGAGGCCCACGACCTCGATGCCCGTGGCCTGCTTCATCGCCAGGCCCTTGATGGGCTCTCCGCCACCAATGACCGCGAGCTCGGTCGCGGCGGCCATCGTGTTGGACGGGTCGATGCGATACAGGCGCGGCGTCCCGCCCACCGTCAACGCGGCGTAGCCCACGTTGGTGCGCGCATCGATGTCGTAGCCATTGACGGCCGTGGCATCCACGCCCAGCGCCGCGGGCGCGGAGAGCGTCCCGTCGTTCGGCGGGTCTTGCAGGTAGACGGTGTCCGTCGCCGCGTCCAACACGAAGAGGCGCGTGTTGACGGTCTCCGGGAAGGAGTTCGTATAGGCCGCGCCGGTGACTCGCGCGCCGTCGTTGCCTCCGTTGATGGCGCCATCCGTGATGGTGCCGCCCGTGTCGACATTGATGCGCAGGTTCTGCCCTGTATCACTGACCACGCGCAGGCGGTCCGCGGCGGGGTTGAAGTCCACCGCGAAGTCCGTACCGCTCAGCGCCGTGAAGGGCTCCGTGGTGTCGGAGGCATCCGCCATCAGGGTCGACTTCACGGTGACGGCGCCGGTGTCTGGCGCCACGGTGACGAGCCTGCCGCCGCTCGTGAGGCCGTAGAGCTGCGCATCCACGGGGCGGTAGTCGATGCCCACCAGGGTCTCCCCCGACGCCAACCCCGTCACGGCCACGTTGCTCGTCAAGGTGCCCGGGGTGTCGCGCTGGAAGGACACGAGCCTGCCGGACGCCGTCAATGCGATGACCTCACTGACGACCTGCGTGGGGTCTGGATCCGGGTCCGGGTCCGGCCCGGGCCCAGGGCCGGGAGTGGGCTCGTCATCCGAGCCGCAGGCAGCGAGGAGCATGGCGGCCAGCGCCGCGAAGGTCGCGTTGCGTCGTTTCGAGAAAGGCATGAGTCCCCATGAGTTGGAGACGCCAAAGTGGCGCTCGCGTGGGCCTACGGGGAGGGGCTCGAATCGGATTTTCAATCCGGCCCGGGCCGCGTGACACCGTTCTTCAATCAACCCGATGAGGCATTTCGCGTGCCTCGATGTCTGATGTGAGACATGGCCGTGAGGACTCACACGCCGCGCCGCACGGTGCCACGCCTCACCGTGCGGCTGACAAACCGCGAGGGAATGCCTAGTCCCCCAGCTCCTGCTCGGCGAGCAGCGCCTTCTTCACGGCCTCATTGGCGCCATGCTTCTTCAGCAGGGACTGGCGACGGGCATCCAGGGCCTCGCAGCCCTTCATCGCCTTCGCGAGTTCCTTCTGGCGGGCTTCGTCATAACCCTCCTCACCCGCGAGGTGATTGCAGGACTCCTGCTTCTCCAGGAAGCGGATGATGTCGCAGCCCAGCTCCGCGCAGTTCTTCGCGCCGTAGAGCCGGGTGGGCGAGCTCGAGGTGAAGCCAATCACGCGCAAGGGGTCCGCCAGGGTCACCACCACGGCGGTGGTCACGCCCCACTTCGGCTCGTATGCCCGGGTGAAGCCCTGGGTGTCGATCGAAACGACGGCCTCGGGAGCACCGTCACCATTCAGGTCCCCCACGTAGTCCAGTCGCGGGAAGTCGGCCAGCTTCACCGCCTCCCCCAGCGCGGGCCGCACATCCAGGACGCGCGTCTCCGCCCCCTCCTTCACCTGGAGCTGGAACGTCTTCTTCGTCAGCGTCACCGCGAAGGTGCGGCCTCCCTGGGTCAGAGTCACCGACTGGGTCTTGTTGGCCATCTTCAGGCTGCCAGCCTTCGGCGCCACATACGCGGCCGTGGCCGCGCTCGGGGGCTTCCACATCCACCGGGAATTGTCGCAGCCCTGGATGCGCGGAATTCCGTCCGTGAAGACGAGCGGTCCTTCCATCCGCGAGAAGTCGTCAGGCGTCGCCGACTTCGAACACAATCCCACCCAGGTTCCACCCACGACACAGTGGTCCGCCGCTTGGGCCTCGGGCGTGTCGCAGGCGACGTACTTCGCCTCTGGCGCGGGATAAGGACTGACGGAGTACAGGAAGTCGATGGTCGTGGCGGGCGCCGGCGCGGCCCCTGCCTTCAAGAGAAAGAGCACTGCGGCTGCGGACAACGCGGTCATGGTGAATATCCCCCTCTGGTCAAAGCAAGCGCTCAGAGGGGACGGACCATAACGTCCTGAAGTCAGGGAAGACCAGAAGACACACGGACCGCCGCGGTGACGACGAACCGTGTCTCGACCTTCCGGTTCAGCGCTCCGCGCGAGGCAGGCGCACGGTGAACGTGGTGCCCTGCTGCTGGGAGGACACCACCTCCACGCCGCCGCCGTGGCCTCGCACGATGTCCTGCACGATGTAGAGCCCCAGGCCGATGCTCCGCGTGGACTGGCCTTCCTTCAACGCGCCCCGCGTCAGCGGCTCGAAGAGCCGGGGCAGCAGCTCGCGCGGAATGGGCTCTCCCCCGTTGAAGACGGAGAGCATGGCGGCCTCGCCCTCCAGGCGCGTGCCCACGCGCACCGGCGCGTCAGCGGGGCTGTAGGCCAAAGCGTTGCCCAGCAGGTTCGTGAGCACCTGCGCGATGCGGTCGGAATCCCACTCGCCCCGCACCTCGCCCTGGATGTCGACCTCCACCCGCCGCTCGGGGTTCGCCACCTGCAACTCATCCACCACCTGGCTCACCACGTCTCGCAGGTCCGTGGGCTGGCGATGCAAGGCGATGCCGCCGCCCAGCCGCGCCTTGGTGAAGTCCAACAGGTCGCGAATCATCCGCGCCGCGCGCTCGGTGGCCTGGCCAATGCGCCACACCATGCGCTTCTGCGAATCCGTCAGCACGCCCTTCTTCTCCAGCAGCCCCGCCGACATGGAGATGGCCGCCAGCGGATTGCGCAGGTCGTGCGAGACGATGCCCACCAACTGCTGCTCGAACTCGGCGCGGCGGCGCAGCTCCTCCTGGGAGCGCTGCTGCTCGGCGAACAGGCGCGCGTTCTCGATGGAGAGCGCCGCCTTCGCGGCCAGCTCCTCCACCAGCTCCTGGTCCTCCAGCGTGAAGCCCCGCCCCTTCTCCGAGCGCCCCACCGACAGCGTCCCCACCACGCGCCCCTGCGTGCGCAAGGGCACGCAGATGAGGCTGCACAGCGGCTCACCCTCGGAGGACTGCCCCACCCACTCCCGCCGCTGTTCCACGGACAGCTCGGGGATGAGCAGGGGTCGGCCGCTCTGGAGCACGAAGTCGCTCAGCGCTTCCCCGGGCAGCAATGGCCGCGCATCCGCGAGCGCCAGCACCGCGTGACGGGCCGCGACCTCCAGCCGGGTGCCGTCATCGGACAGCAGGCACAACGTGCAGGCATCCGCCAGGAACCGCGTCACCTGCCGGGCGATGGTGTCCAGCAAGACCGTCAGGTCGCGGTTCGTCGCGTCGAAGGCGTTGGAGGCCTCCGCCAGCATCTGCAAGCGGGCGGCGGCGGCGCGGGCCTGCGCATGGGCCCGGCGCTCCTCCTCCGTGAGGTGCACCCGGTCCAACGCCTGCGCGCACGCGTGCGCCAGGGCGGTGAAGAAGGCCCGGTCCATCTCCGAGAACGTGCGTGAGCGCGCGAAGGACAACCCGATGACACCCAGCGGCCGGCCCTTCACCAACAAGGGCAACGCGAGCGCCGCCTCGGGAGTGCCCTTCATGTCCACGTGGGGATAACGCGCGTTCCACTCCTCGGGCGACGCCACCCAGATGGCCTTCTGGTCCCGCACCGCGTCCGACAGCGGCGCCACCATGGACAGCGGGATGCGCCGCCACCGGTTCAGCACGCCTTCGGGATACCCAATGGCATCCACGACCTCCAGCGCCTCGCCCGTCGCATCCAGCAGGTTGACCGAGCCCGCCTTCGCGCCCGCGGCCACCAGGCCCTGCTCGAAGAGCGCGCGGCACACCTGGGGCACGGTGCTCGCCTCCGACAGGCGCGCGGCGAAGTCCCGCAGACGGTCGATGTAGCCCGCGGCGCGGAGCGCGGCGTCCCGCGCCTCGGCTTCCTTCTGCCGCAACAACTCCGACTGGCGCCGCACCTGCTGCTGCGCGCGGAACAGCTCCACGAAGACAGACACCTTCGAGCGGAGCACCTCCGGCGGAAAGGGCTTCTGGAGGAAGTCCACCGCGCCCGTGGCATAGCCCGTAACGAGCTCCGCGTCGTCGCGACCGTAGGCGGTGAGGAAGATGATGGGCACGTTGCGCGTGCGCTCGCGCTGCTTGATGAGCGCCGCCGTCTCGAAGCCACTCAGCCCCGCCATCCGCACGTCCAGCAGGATGACGGCGTAGTCCTCGCGCAGCAGGAAGCGCAGGGCCTGCTCACCCGAGCACGCCTTGTCCATGCGCACACCCAGCGGCTCGAGGATGGCCTCCAGCGACACCAGGTTCGACACATGGTCATCCACCAGCAACACGGCCGGCGCCTCCGAACCCGCCTTCACCAGCCGGTTCGGCGCATCGTCGGTGAGTCGGAGGTGCGTCAGGGCCAGCCGGCTCACCGCGGTGGCCGACTGCTCGAAGGGAATTCCCACCCGCTGCAACGGCACCATCGTTGGAATTCCGTCCTGCGCCATGAAGAAGTCACCTGGTGTGCGGTGGTCAGGAACACGGCCCGGCGACACCGGGCCCCAGGAGTGGACCGCCTCCCGGAACAATTGGTGGCCGGGGATTACAGCGTGAGCCCCGCCGCCCTGCCCAGGGCAACGGCGACGCGCGGCGCCAAGCGTGCGCTATCCATCACTCCTGCTGCTCAGTAACGACCCTTCACCCCGAGGATGGGCAGCGCGATGGGCAGACCCACCGCGTCCTTGCGCAGGGGAAAACCGTTGCCGCCCTCGTACTCGAACCCCAGCGTCTCCCGACGGAGGGTGACGTTGAGCATGTCCAGGTACGCCTCCAGGCTGAACGTGTCGTAGACCCACGACTTGGACAACCGCACGTCGAAGCGCAGGAAGGGCGGCAACCGGTCCACGCGATCGCGGTCAGCCTTGACCCACGAGGGCCGCCCCGCGCCATCCTCGCCCGGGCGGTGCGTCTGCGTCCCCAGGGAGCCGTATTCAGGACGCCCGGTGTTGAAGTGCACCACGCCGCCCAGCGTGACGTTGTTGGCGAACTTGTAGCTGAGCACCAGGTTGAGGATGTGCGTCTGGTCGAAGGCGAAGGGCAGGTCCGCCTCCGCCTCCCCCACGCGATGCCCCTCCGCGTCGTAGCGGTAGAAGCGCGTGCGCCGCGTGCTGCGCTGGAGCGAATACGACAGCCAGCCGAACCAGTTGTCGCCCAGCGGGTGCCGCAGCAGCAGCTCCACGCCGTACGCGAGGCCGCTGCTCCGGAAGTCCGGAAAGTCGATGTCGCCGCGATTGGGGATGCCGCCCCCGTCTCCCAACTGCGCCGCGCGGCGGAGGCCCGGTGGGCTGTCGTTGGGCGGCGTGGAGGGGTCGTCGCCTTCCCCCAGGCCCTCGTCGGAGAAGGGCGTCAGCTCAATCGTCCGCAACATGGGGTTGAGGTAGACGTCCACGCCCACCTCCAATCCCCGCCACGCCTTCCACTCCGCGCCCGCGGAGAGCTGCACGCCCTGCTGGAGTCCCAGCAGCAGGCTCCCCACGTCCACCACCGGAAGGCTGATGAGCGTGGTGGGGGGCTGATGGAAGAGGCCGGCGCCGCCCTTGAGCGTGAGCGCCTCCGTCACCTTGTGGCGCACGGTGAGGCGGGGCTCCAGCGCCCGCCGGTCGATGCTGGGCGACAGGTGGTAGTTGTCCACGCGCAGCCCCGGCACCACCGCCCACTTCTCGTTGGGCTGCCACACCAGCTCCGCCCACGCGCCCACGGTGGTGCCCAGCGCCACCGGAGCGACCTCCAGCTCACCCACAGGGCTGTTCTCCTGCTGGAGCAGCTCCACGATGGCGCGCTTGTGCTCCAGTTCCGCGCCCGTGCGCAGCGTCACCGAGGGCGACAGCGGCGCGGTGTAGCCCAGGCGCGCGGACCAGTGCCCCTGGTCGATGTGGATTTCCGTGGCGTCATTGGGCGGCGAGCGGCTGACGATGCCGAAGCGGTCGAAGCCCCACGTCCCACCCACCTCCAGCTCGCCGGGCCCCACCGGGTGCCGGTGCCGCAGGTCGACGCGGTGGAAGACAATGGATTGCAGCGCGGTGTCCCCCTGGGGGTCCTGGGCCCGCGTGCCGAAGGTGTCCGAGGAGCCGAAGGCAAACAACCGCAGCGTCCCGTCGCCCACCTTCTGCTCCACCCGCCCCTGGTAGTCCCAGAAGTCGAGCACCACCTTCGGGTTCTCCCGGCCCGGAGGGGGCGGCGCCTGCAACTGATTGGCCGCCAGGGCGATGAGCCAGGGCGTATAGGAATACCGGCCCGCGAGGCTGACATTGGTGCCGGTGTCCTTGAAAGGCGTCTCGATGAAGAAGCCGGCGTTGATGAGGTCCGCGTACGCGCTGCCGTGGACGCGGTCATCGCGGGGCCGGCTGAGCCGCCCGTCGATGGCGCCCCCCATCAGCCGGCCATACCGGGGCGGCGGTGAGCCCGGATAGAAGTCGATGGCGTCGATGAAGTCCGGGTGGATGACGGCCGGCCCCAGGAACAGGTGGAAGAGGATGGGGACGCGGATGCCATCCAGGAAGTAGCCCGTGGCCGCCGGCTGGCTGCCTCGCACCACCGGGTAGGCCACGCCCGACAGCATGCTGCCCACGCCGGGAAGCAGCATGACGACCCGGAAAGGGTCCCCCATGGTGCCAGGCACCTCGCGCAGCTCCGCGTCATGCAGCGTGACGCGGCTCACCTCCGTGCGCTCGCGGTCGCCCCGCACCACCGTCTCGTAGGGGTTGATGATGAGCGGCTCCAGCCCGTACACCACCTCCAGGGCCTCGTTGCCCTTCAGGCCCTCCCGGAAGACGGCGGGCTTGTGCCCGGGCGCGGAGATGCGCACGGCGTGGACGCCGGAAGGCCAGCGCGCCTCGAAGCGGCCCTCCACGTCCGTATGGACCGGCGCGTCCGGCTGCGACTCCGACACGAGCGTGGCCCCCACCAGCGGGCGGCGGTTGCCCTTGGCGCGCACCAGGCCCTTCAAGGTGACGGGCGCCAGGGAAGCGGGCCCCTCCGCCAGCACGGGAACGGGGGCCTCGAAGCGGTACTCGAAGAAGAGCCGGACGGCCACCGGCTGCCCTTCCAAGGTGGCGGGGGTGAATCGCAGCGATGGCGCCGCGTGCAGCGCCGCGCGGTCCAGCAGTGGATGCAGGCCCTCCACCAGGGTGGCCACCTCCACCTCGCCCGCGTCGTCGACCAGCACCTCCAGCTTCACCACGCCCGCCACACGCTCGGGCACCAGCTCGGGCGGATAGGGAGCCGGCGAGTCCGCCAGCAGCGAGGGCGGGACGAACGCGGGTTGGGCCGTGCCCGCGTCGTCGGCCCTGGGCGCGTCCGACGTCACCCACTCGCCCGCGTCCGTCCGCTGAAGCTCCCACTCCGAGAAGACGGCGGGCGCCACCCCGGCATCCGGCGCCCCCGCATCCTCGGCGTGCGCCGCCAGCACCGGCCACAGCAACGCCAGCACGATCACCACCGCGCGTGCCGCCACTCCCGCCATGTGCCCCGTACATCCGCTGCTCATGCCCCTCGTCTTCCGGGGCACCCCGCCCCATGCCCCATGAGGCCAGGGAGTGGGCGGGGTGACAAGCACCCATGCCCCATGAGGCGGACGTGCCGCCAATCACATGCACAAACAGCACAACTGTATTTCCCAGCCCGCCTGACGCCCCCACCTCTCCGGCAATCCCGCTCCAGAGGTCAGACCAGGTCATGCACTTGCGAAAGGCTGTTCGTTCCGCGGACGCCCACCCCACCCCACTGCCCACGCCGAAGTGCCGCAGGTGCGAGCCCGGGACGTGGCGGGCGACATCGGCGTCGAGGCGAGGCGAAGGGGAGGCGCCGGCTGCTCTCGACCGCGAGCCCCTCCTCCGGACTCACCGGCAGCCTGCTCCTGCTCGGGACGGCGCGGCTCCTGCGGCGCCATCCCCCCGAACAACCGCTGACCGGAAGCCAGACCTCGGGCGGTGCCTCGCCACCGTCCGGGGGCCCCTTCACCCAAGTGGCGGCGCGGCGCCAGCCAGGCTCACCGCTCCGGAAGGATGGCGGACGCGACCTGATTCATCAGATTGAGCTGGCTGCGCGACATGCGGCGCAGCAACCGGAGCACCTTGCGCATCTCCGGCAACTGGTCCCGATGCAGGGAGTCCCCCTCCCAGAGCGCGGCGCCCACACTGGCCGCCGTGGCGAGCCCCAACCCCACGTCCGCGGACAAGCGCAGCGCCAGACACAAACGAAACAGGGTCGGCACGCTGGGCATCATCTTCCCCCGCTCCATGCGCCCGTAGACCTCCGCCGCGATCCCGACCCGCCCCGCGACGTCCGCCTGCGTGAGCCCCGCGCGCAGCCTCGCTCCCCGCGCTGCCTCACCCACACTCTCCGCGAGACGGCTCTCCAGTTGCTCTCGCGACTTCCTGGCGCGATCCGCCGGGCTTCGAGGCTGGGACCGGGGCCGCTTGCGGGGAGAAGCGGGACCTTCAGGGTGGGTCTTCACTGCGTCAACCTTGTGAGTACGGACCGAGACGCGGCCTGCCCGGAAACAGTCCGCGCTCAATCTCGAGTGTTCCCTCGATATATAACCCGGCACGTCCTCCGGCGAAATACCGATATGGAGGGTAGTCCCCGCGCGCGCGGCCCAGGGTGTCGCACCCGGCACCACACGGCCGGACGACCCCGCCACAGCCCGGGCCCCCATGAGGGCGCCCGCCTCGCGCATCGCCGCGCGGCACCGGGTCCATTCGGCCCTGGCGGGCATGTATGTCTTTGAAGCCACCCGCGCCCACTGCCTGGACGCTCAGCGGCCTGGAGCCAATCCCAGCATCGAATTCCATCGAGCAGGGTTGCCTCGCGAAACCTTTACATGCAATGTGCATCAATACGGCAACACTTCCGCGGCCCGTCGGTGCAGCCCTTTCAGGGACTGCCGCCGGACGCGTGAGTGTGGGCAGACGCGGCTGGGTCTTCGCCGCGTCTGTGGGGGCCGGCATTCCACCTTGGCGAACCTCGCGTCTGGCTTCGGCCGGCGGCCCCCTTCGTGTCCCTGGAGTCTTTCCGCAATGGAATTGAGATTGCCCCCGCGCCCCCCGCGGGCCCCCGTTCCGCCGCAGCCCCTGAGTCCGGATGCCTCTCGGGAGCTCCGGCAGCGCTGCGCGCTCGCCACGCCGGACGACACCGCGCGCGGCATGTTCTTCAGGGGCGTCCTGGAGACGGTGCGGCGCGTGGGCGGCGCCAGCATGGAGCAGCTCTGCCGGCAATCCCTCCCAGAGAAGCGCTACATCGACTTCTTCAGCTACCCCATCACCCAGTTCCTCCCACTGGCGTTCCAGGCGGCGGGCCTCTTGTCCGAGTCCTGCGGGAGCCTGAGCGCCGCGCACCGCCTCATGGGGGAGAAGGCCACCCACGACTTCCTGGAGTCCGTGGCGGGCCGCACCATGCTGATGCTCGCGTACGACGAGCCCCGACTGCTGCTCGGCCAACTGCCCACGGGCTTCCTCGCCGCGGTCAGCTACGGCGAGCGGAGCATGGTGTGGACGGGGCCTCGCAGCGGACGCTTCGTCATGAAGCGGGACTTCATGCCCGCGCCGTACCACGAGGGGGTGCTGCGCGCCGCACTGGAGGCCGTGGGCGCCCGCGACATCGTGGTGCAGGGGCGGGAGCTGGGCCTGCTCGACACCGAATTCGCGCTGTCCTGGCGCTGAAACGACGAACCGCCGGCGGCCCTGTTCTCGGGCCACCGGCGGTGGAAGCGCCCCATCCCAGACACGCGGGATGGGGCGGTACAGCCAGGCGCCGCGACTACAGCAGCGAGCAGAGCAGGCCGGGGTAGCGCGAGCCCGCGGGGCAGCCTTCACCCTGGCAGTACACCACGCCCGAGTCGATGGCCGGGTTGGCCAGCAGCGCCGGAACCTTCACGTTGCAGGTGCCGATGGAGGCGTTACCGGACGCGTCCTGCACGGAGTACGTGAAGTTGTAGACGCGGCCGTTGCCCAGCAGCGCCGACTCGGCGCGGACCATGGCGGACTTCCGGTCCGGGCTCAGCTTGATGTCCTCGCACGCCAGCAGCCGCAGCAGGGACAGCGCGTCGTTGGGCTCGTCGGAGGTGACGCGGATGATGGTGGCCGACGCGTCCATGTCCATCGTGCCGCCGCAGTTGTCGGTGGCCGGCAGCGCGCAGTCCGCCAGGGACACCAGCACGTAGTCCGAGCCGATGGTCGGCTGGAGCACCAGGCCGCGGTTGCCGCCCAGCACCGGGGCGCTGTTGTCGACGACCGTCACGTTCGCGAAGCAGGTGTTCGTGTCCATGCCGTCGGACACGGAGAGCTGGACGGGCGTGGTGCCCAGGGGGAACGGGCCGGAGGGGTACTGCATCACGGAGAACGGCCCCGGGAAGTTGTCCGGGTCGAACGAGCCGTTGTCGATGGTGGCCACGCCCTGGCAGGCCGCGTTCGCGGACACCGTCACGCTGCTGCAGTTGGCCACCGGCTGCTGGTTGGTGGCACAGGGAATCTCGAAGTCGATGGCGACGATGTTGTTGGCCTCGTCGTCCTCCGGGTAGATGTCGCCATCATCCGCCACGACGAGCACCCGCGTGGTGCCCTCCGGAACAGTGTAGGACAGCGCGAAGGAGAAGGTCTCCCCGCCGACGAGGAAGGGCACGTTGATGGCGCCCAGCATCTCGGGGTTCCCGTTGGGCCTCTGCGCGTAGACCGCGGCGGTGGAGCCGCCAATGCCCGTGAGGCTCTCGTTCCGGATGCCGCCGGAGATGGACAGCGACGTCATCGCGCACGAAGCCACCACATCCACCACGCTCAGGTCCAAGCCCGTCTGCTTGGATTCCTGCCGCTGCACCTCGAGGCCGGGCGGGGGTTGACCGGGCGACGGCTCCTCGGGGAGCGTGCCTTCACAGCCACCCAGAATGAACAACGCCGCGAGCGTGCCGACTCCTTGATACCGTGTCATGTCTGGCTCCTGGCATGCCGCGAGCATGCCTGCACTGCTGGGGGGAAACCGGAACGCCGCCCGTGAAAGGCGCTCTTCCAGAACCGCGTGCCGGGAATGCCTCTCACCGAGGCAACTTCTCTATGTCGTGTTGTTTCCCCGGATACCACGGACTCCCAGTGCATGTGTAGCCAATTATTTCCATCAGTCTGTAGGGAAGGAGCCCTCCCAGGGGGTGGTCGAAGACACCCGAGCCTCACGGATTGATAATTCCAGACATCGGGCGGCCCCCGCCGGACACCTCCAGGTGTCATTTTCGACGCTGAAGACAGACGCGGGTTGGATGCCCTCGCGGGTGACGGCGTGTCACACACGAGTCAAACCAGACACATTCGAGAAAAAGCCGACATCTTGGTTCTTTCCCGCACCGTGAGCCCGTGGACACCCCGGGCGTCCACGGGCGGACGCACGGGCTGTCGGCCCTGGCGGACATTGGACTTCAGTACAAGGCTACAGCCTCATGTCCCCGCCCAACCTCGTCCTCCTCGTGGAAGACCATGCCGACAGCCGGGAGCTGTTGGAGGAGTTCCTCACCCTGGAGGGCTTCACCGTGGAGACGGCGGGCAACGGGCTGTCGGCCTGGGAGCGGCTGAACCGCCCGCCCCGGCCGGACGCGGTGCTGCTGGACTTGATGATGCCGGTGATGAGCGGCTGGGAGCTGATGCGCCACGTGCGTGAGGACGCCCGGCTGCGCACACTGCCCGTGGTGGTCGTCTCCGGGGCGGGAAGCTCCCAGCCCCTGCCGGAGGGCATTCGCGCCACGGTGCCCAAGCCCGTGGACCTCTTCGAGCTGCGCGCCACCCTGGAGCGGGTGGTGGCTCCCGGCTGAGCCCGCGCCCTCAGGTGGGCTGCCGGGGGAGTGTCACCCGAAAGGTGGTGCCGGCTTCCGCGGAGGACGTCACGTCGATGCGGCCCCCGTGCCCCTTCACCACCTGCTCGACGATGTAGAGCCCCAGCCCCAACCCGCTGCTGCCACCTCCGCCGACACCCGCCATGGTGCCACGGCGGAAGGGGTCGAAGAGCCGGGGCAGCATCGCCGGGGAGATGGGCTCGCCCGGGTTGTGCACCTCCAGCACCACGGAGTCCCCACCGTCCGACAGATTGAAGGTCACCGGGGCATCCGGCGGGCTGTATTGGAGCGCGTTGCCGCCCAGGTTGCTCACCACCTGGAGCAGCCGATCCGCGTCCCACGCGCCCTCGTAGTGCCCGGGGCCCACCCGCAGCGTCAGCTTGCGGTCGGGCCACGCCGCCTCCAGCTCCTCCACGCCCAGCCGGAGCACCGACCTCAAGTCCCCCGGCGCGCGTTGGATGGGGATGCCGCCGCCCAGCCGTCCCCGGGTGAAGTCGAGCAGCTCGGCGATCATCCGCTTCATCCGGTCACCCGAACGGGCGATGCGCGTCACCAGCCGGCGCTCGCGCTCGGGCAGCGCCTCACTCTGCAGCAACTGCGTGGCGGAGAGGTGGATGGCGTTGAGCGGGTTGCGCAGGTCGTGACTGACAATGGCGATGAGCCGCTCGCCGAAGCGGGCCGCCTGCAGCTCGGCCTCCTGGGCGCGGCGGCGCTCGGAGACGTCCACCATGGTGGCCACCGCCGCGATGATGTCCCCCTCCCGGTTCAGGATGGGCGTGCTGGACAGGAGCACCGTCACGTACTGGCCGTCCGCGCGCGGCACCAGCATCTCCTCGCTCTGCACCACCTCGCCGTACCGGAGGCTGCGCGCCAGGGGCAGCGCGTCGAGCGTGTAGGGCCGCCCGTCCGGATGCAGCGAGACGCCATAGTCGTCCAGGTAGTGCCCCATGGACTCGGAGGGATGGAAGGGCTTGCCGGTGATGACCTCCACCTGGCGGCTGGCCATCACCAGGCGGCCAGAGGGCGCCTCCGCGATGAACACCCCCGCGGGCATCTGGTCCAACACGGACGCCAGGCGCGCGCGCTCCGCCTCGATGGCGTTCAAGAGCCGCTGCCGGTCCATCTCCATGGCCCGGCGCTGGGTGATGTCCACCACCGTGGCCACCCGCTGCTCCACGCGCCCGGACGCGTCCTTGAAGGCCGTCACGTGCGTGAAGACGGGGAAGCGGGTGCCGTCCTTGCGGATGTGCAGCGACTCATACTCGTGGGACGGCTTGGAGTTCGCGACCGCCAGGTGCCGGGGGAGCACGCCGCGCGCCTCGGGCGCGAAGGTGTCCTCCAGCCGCCGGCCGGTGAGCTCCTCCTTGCCATAGCCGTGCATGCGCGCGAAGGCCGGGTTCACCTCGCGCAGCGTCTCGTCCACCGCGTCCACCACGGCCACGCCCACGCCCAGCCGCTTGAAGACCTGCTCCCAGCGGCGCAGCCCCGCTTCACTCTCGCGCAGGCGGGCCAGCGACGCCTCCGCCTCCGCGCGGGCCTCGCGCTCGCGGGCGTGGGCCTGGGCCTGCAACAGCACCGCGGTGGTGCGGGCCGCCATGGCCCGGAAGAGGAACTGGTCCTCCTCGGAGAACTCCCGGGTGCCCTGGCTGCCCATCAACACCACGCCCAGGAGCTGCGCGTCCAGCAGCAGCGGCACGCCGAACAGCGCCGTCAGCTCCGCGTCGCGCAACCACGGCTCGCTCACCCGGCTGTCCGAGCGCACCTCGCGCACCAGGAGCGACTGGCGCGTGGCGGCGACCGTGCCGGCGAACCCCTCGCCCAGGGGCACCACGGCCCCCGTCGTCAGCCCCCGGCCCACCACGCACTCCACGCGCAGCACGCCGCCCTCCACCAACAGGACGGCCGCCACATCCACCACGGCCACCGTCTCGCGGAGGACCTGGAGCAGGCGCGGAAGGAGCCCCGACGCGTCGGCGCTGCCCAGTGCCGCGGTGCTGATGCGGTCCAGGGCCTGCAACGTGCGCTCGCGCGCCAGCGAGTACCGGCTGACGGAGGCCGCCACCGCCTCGTCCATGGCCTCGTGGAAGACGAGCTCCGCCTCCGGCCGGTGGGTTGCGTTCTCCCGGGCCGTCCACTGCTTGAGCACGCAGGCCCGCAGCAGCCGGTACTCCGTCACCACCTGGCGCAGGTCGAAGCCCTCGCCCAGCCGCTCGATGGCATGCCGGTCCGGAATCTCCCCCAGGCCCGCCTCCACGCCGAGGGTGCCCCCGCCGCGACGCATCAGCGCGGCCACCACCTCCAACAGCCGGGGCAGCCCATCCCGCAGCGCGAGCCGGGGAAGCGCCTGGGCCGCGGGAATGCGGCGCACCTCCGCCTCCCAGGCCGACATGATGGATTCCCGCTGTTGGATGAGGAACTCGGCCAGGAGAATGGGCACGTTGCCCCGGATGTAGGGCGCCCCACGGGGAGCGACAACCCGAAAGCACGGCGAGTGCCCGGCAGCGGAAATGTCCGGAAGCCCCCAGGCCCTCCTGCACGTCCGGACGGCGTGCCGCCGACAGTCGGTGAAAAGAGCACTGGAGGCCGCCACGGGTGGCGTTGTTAGGGTCCCCCCGACATGAGCGGGCGCGCACGGTTTGCCTGGGCGCTGGTGGTGGGGCTGTTGGGCCATGCGCTCAACCGGTTTCCCGTGGAGTTCATCCCTGGCATCGACATCCTCCTGGGTTTCTTCCTCATCATCCCCGCGGCCCCCTTGCTGGGGCCCTGGGGCGCCGGGCTTGCCGCGGGCATCGCGGGTTCCGTCACCATCCAGCTCTGGGGCCACCCCTGGGCCTTCATCAGCGCGGTGGCGGAGGGGGTGACGCTGGGCGCCCTCACGCGGCGCTACTGGCCCCTTCAGGCGGACGGGCTCTACTGGCTGGGCGGCATCCCCTACCTCGTCGTCAGCTACATGCTGGGCATCGACGTGTCGGCGATGAGCGCGCTCGCCATCGCGCTCAAGCAGGCCCTGAACAGCCTGCTGCCGGCGCTGCTCGCCCAGGTGGTGATGATGTCCCCCGCGGTGCGCGCCCGGCTCTGGCCACTGCTGCCCAAGGGGATGTGCACCTTCTCGTTGTCCTCGGCGGTGAGCTCCACGCTGCTGCTCGCGCTCACCCTGCCCCTGTTGATGGTGGGGACGCTGGAGGGACGCTCCCGCTACGCCGCGGAGCGCCGCCGGCTGGATGACCAGGGACTGGCCACCGCGCACCTGCTGGCCGAAACCGTGGACGCGGAGCTGGCCGCCGCCCAGGCCCAGACGGCGTTGCTGGCCAGCGTCGTCATCGACTGGTGGGAGCGCGAGGGCCAGCGCCCCACGCAGACCACCCTGGAGGGCCTGCTGCGGGACTGGGCGTACCACTCCGTCTTCTCCATCAACTGTGGCATCGGCGACAGCGAGGGCCGGCTGGTCGCGCTCTGGCCGCCGCTGGGCGTGGCGTCCAAGCCGGTGGCGGGCGAGGACTTCTCCGACCGCGCCTACTTCCAGGATGTGCGCCGCACGCGCGCCCCCTTGGTGAGCAGCGTGTTCGCCGGACGCGCCACGGTGACAGGCCCCGTCATGGTGGCCGTGGCCCCCTTGCTGCTCCAGCAGCGCTTCGAGGGCTTCGCGTCGCTCGCCATCAACCTTCCCCGGATGCGGACGGTGGCGCAGGAGCGGCTGTCCGACGGCCAGCGGGCGCTGCTGGTGGACCCGGACGGCAACGTGGCCTTCGATACGGGCGCGGACCCCGGCCCGAAGCCCGCGTCCATTCGTGGCACGCACCTGGGCGAGGCGCTGGAACAGATGCCTCCCCGCGGCACCCGCACCTATGAAGCGGACCCGCTGGCCCCCACGCTGCGGCGGACGCTGGCGACGCGGCACCTGGCCACCTCGGACCTGCTCCAGCCGGGCTGGCGCATCGTGGTGGAGCACCCGATGAGCTACCTGGAGTTCAGCTTCGTCGGTGCCTACCGCGCGTTATTGGCCACGCTGGCGATGGCGCTGCTCTTGTCCATCCCCGTCAGCCGCATGCTGACGCGCATGCTCTCGCGTCCCGTGGAGGCGGTGTCCGACGCCGCCGGGCGCATGGCCGCGGGCGAGCGCGACGTGCGGGCGTTCGGGGTGCTGCACCGCTCGGGCGCCCACGAGTTGGAGCAACTGGGGCTGGCCTTCGACGAGATGGCCGCGCGGCTCCAGCGGCACCTGCTGGACGTCGAGCGCGCCAGCGAGGCGAAGTCCGCGTTCTTCTCCATCGCCAGCCACGAGCTGAAGACGCCGCTGGCCACGCTCAAGCTGCGCGTGCAGCGGCTGCGTCCGGGCGCCGTGCGCCAGCAGGACCTGGACCTCATGGACCGCCAGGTGGACCGGCTGGCGCGGCTGGTGAACCAACTGCTGGACGTGTCCGAGCTGGCCAGTGGCCGCCTGGCGCTGGCCCAGGTCCCCCTGGAGCTGTCCACGCTGGTGCGGCGCGTGGCGGAGCGGCGCGCGGCCTCCGCGCCCCAGCACCGGCTGACCCTGGACCTGGAGCCCGTGGAGGGTTACTGGGACGAGCCGCGCCTGGAGCAGGTCGTCTACAACCTGGTGGACAACGCCATCCGCTACAGCCCCGAGGGCGGGCCGGTGGAGGTGGTGCTGCGCAAGCAACCCGGCGAGGCGCTGCTGGAGGTGAAGGACCGCGGCGTTGGACTGGGGCCGCGCGGAGGCGAGGAGCTCTTCACGCGCGCCTTGCGCGGCAGCACGCTGTCCACCATCAGCCGCGTGGAGGGCATGGGCGTGGGCCTCTACCTGTGCCGTGAAATCATCACCCGGCACGGCGGCACCATCCATCTGGCCTCGCGTGACGGCGGCGGCACCTGCGCCATCGTCCGCCTGCCTCGGAGCGACAGCCCGCCCGCGGACTAAGGGTCCACGGGCGGCACGTCCGGCCACGGCAGTGGGGACGAAGGCGCCGCGACGTGCGTCAGCCGCAGCAGGCCGCGGCCGAGGTCCAGCTCGTAGCGGACGCGAAAACCGGAGTCGAGCACCACCGACCCGTCCTGGTCTGGCATGAGCGGCCCGTCGAGCGGGAGCCCCGCGGCGAGCGCTCCGAGTTCACACTGGAGTTTCTGGCGCACTGGCGTCGAACAGTCAGCCAGGGTCCGGAGCGCCCGGGGAGCGAGCTGGAGTCGAAGGGCCATGGTCGACTCAGACTGACGAGCCGGAACCGTGACGACAAGCTGTACCCGGAGTGCATGTTTTACGTCTGCTTCCAGCGCCATGCGGGGACGACCCCTCACTTCGCTGTGGAGTGGCAGACACCGGTCCGCGGTGAACGCGCCGAGCCGGCCGATAATAGCGCCGCCGGCGCGCGTGTGACAGCCCGAAACGTTGATGGCATACATTGCGGGGAATGGCGGGAGGATGTCCTGCGCCCCACAGACCTCCTGGCGCAATGTCATACGGTCGAAGGTCCCCGTGTCGGGTTTCCCGCCGCCCCCCTGCCGGGGATTCACCGCCGCGTCCGGTGCCGCCGTCCCCCCAGCGTGGCGAAACGCGTGGCCCTGGGGTGTCCGACACCCAACGGGAAGCCCTCGGAATCCTGGCGCGGCGCCCGGGACGGAGCTATCAGGAAGCGCCACTTCGGTCTCCACCATGTCCCGGCCGCTCCAGCACATGCTTCTCGTCGAGGATGACCTCGCCTGGCGCGAGCGGCTCGACGTGGTCGCTCGCGAAGAAGGGGTGCAGGTCACCCACGCGGCGGACGGACAGGAGGCCCTGGACTGGCTGTGCACGCGGCCCCGGGCGAGCCACCCCGACCTCATCCTGCTGGACCTGCTGTTGCCGCGCATGGACGGCTGGGAGCTCTACGGACAGCTCCGGACCAACGCGCGGCTGCGCCACCTGGGCGTGCTGATGTTCTCGGGCGCGCTGAATGGCAAGGAGCCGCCCCTGGACGGTGTGGTGGGCTACCTGCGCAAGCCCCACGCCCCCGAGGCCATGGACCTCGCGCTGCGCGCCCAGCTTCGCGGCCTGCCCGAGCTGCCCACGCGGGCCTCCTCCGAACCCTACGCGCTGCAACTGCCCGAGGACGTGTGCCTGCCCTTGCGCACGCTGCCCAGCGCCCTGGGCCACGCGGTGCGCCTCCATCTGCTGCGCGCCGCGGAGCTGGTGGGCACGGAGCTGCCCCTGGCCTCCACATGGTTGATGGCGCTCCCCGGCACGCCGCCGTCCCTGCTGGTGACGGTGGAGGGCGTGCAGGTGGTGCTGGAGGTCGATGACGCGCAGCGCCGGCTCACCGCCAGCGAAGTCTCCCTGGCGCCGGGCCTGTTCAACGGCGCCTGACGGCTCACGGCACGGGCAGGTGCCGGACTTCGCCGCTCTCCAAGTCCACCCACAGGCCCCGGCCCGCGCCGTCGAACACCAACAGCGTGCCCTCCGTGAGGCGCACCTGGGGGCGCACGTCACCCTGGAACGTGAGCACCGCGCGCGACACGCCCCGTGTGTCTGTCAATTGCGCCTGCCATTCTCCGTGTGAATGCATCAATTCCACACACCATGACGCCGTGAGGAAGATGTCCTCGCAAGCCGGGTTGTCGAAGGGGGGCCGCTGGACCCCGCGGACGGAGGTGGGCCTCACCACGGCCCGCCGCGCGATGTCCTCGGGCGGCGCCACCACGGTCAGCCTCGCGGCGGCCTCGCCATCCGGCGTCACCGCCGCGGTGACCAGGGATGACATGAGAATGGGTGCATCCGCTTCGCCCCACGGGAGGTCCACACGAGAGCGCAACGTGGGCCCCTGGTCCAACGCATAGGTCCACCGCTCCCGGAAGCCCGCGAGGAAGCTCAGATGGACGGAGTCCACCGCCATCGCGCTCACCCGGAGGGGCAGGTCCGTCACCCGCCAGAGCGCCCGGAAGTCGGCCGCGAGCGAGTCCACCATCAGCACCGTGTTCTCGACGGAGGCGAACCACACGCTGCCGTCGTACACCGGCGCCCAGGCGTTCAACGCCGCGTCACACCAGAACGCCCCACGCCGCGTGGACAGGTCCAACCGCGACAGCCGCCACACGTCGCCTCGCCGCGCGAGCGCCAGCGCCCTGTCGCCGTGGAGGGACAGCACCAGGTGGAAGGCCGGCACGTCGAAGCGCGCCACCAACCGGCCGTCCGCGCGCACCAGCCGCGCGCCCGCTTCCCCCAGCGCGTACAGCAGCCGGCCGTCGGGCAGCACCACCGCGTCATGCAGCGTGAAGGTCCCCGCCTCGGACGCGCGCAGGGTGGCTTCGATGCGAGGCAGCGAGCGGTCATCGCGCCACGCGGGGTGCACGCAGTCGGGGAGGGACGGAAGGTCGGTGCTCAGCGTGGCATCCGGAGCGGCACTCAACAGGCGCTTGATGAGGTCCAGGTCCGAGGTGAACCGGGCACTGCCCGCGGCCCGGTCCCGGAGCAGCGCGCGCAGCGTGGGCACCGCCAGCGCGGCACGCTGGGCGGAGTGCGGCTCGCCCATGAGCGCGAGCCCGAACACGAAGCGCTCGGTCGCGCGCCCCAGCCCCTCCTCCTCCAGCAGCTCGCGCACCCGCGCGCCCACCGCCGCCAGCCCATCCGGAAACGCCGTGGCCCAGAACGCCAGCAGCCGCGCGCCCGTCGCGCCCCCCACGGCCACGCCGCGCTCCAGCCAGCCCCGCGCCCGCTCCCGGAGCTCGGGCACCGGCCACACCACCTGGACGGCCCGCGCGAAGTCACCCGAGGCCGCGAGCGTCTCCGCCCAGTGCAGCCGGAGCGCGCGCGCCTCCGCTGAATTCGTGCGCTCCAGCCGCGCCACCGCGTCCGAGAAGGCACCGCTGAGACGGGCGACCGCCACCGCGCGCCCCACGTCCTTGGCCAGGAACCACTGACGCACCACGAGGCCCGGCGCCACCTTGCGGCTTTCGGCCAGCTCCGCCGCCAACTGGAAGCGGCCCGCTTTCTCCAGGAAGGACACCGCCTCCTCGTGCGCGCCCAGCAACTCCGTCAGGACGAAGGCCGCTTCGTCGATACGGCCCTCGCGCTCGAAGCGGCGGAAGGCCTCGCGGTAGCGCTGCTGGAGCGCGGCGAGGACGTCCGGCGCCCCATCGAACACCGTGGCCGGGTCCTTCGGACCCAACCGGAGGGTGAGCTGCTCCCGCGGACCGGGCAAGCCCAAGGCCTCGCGCGCCGTCGCACTCCCCGCCTTGCTCAGCGGGATGGCATGGCGCATCGCCTCGCGCAGATTGCCCTCCTCGAACATCTCGAGGAGGCGGCGCATGTACTCCGCCCTGCGCTGCTGGACCCAGACGCCCAGCAGGGTGTTGCGCATCATCCAGCCGGACAGCCTGGACCACGGGCCCGGCCCCTTGGGCGGAACGGCCGTGGACGCAGGCAGGGCGCGAGGGACGGTGCCCTTCGCGGGCTTCCGGAGCTTCCCGAGCCACCGCGCCAGCAGCCCGGGTGTCCCGGCGTCGGCGGGACCTCCCGCGCCGCCCAGCGCAAACGCGGCACGGAGCCGCGCCAGCCAGCCGGGCGGGCCGTGCGCGACACCCGGACCGACCCGAAGGACGCTCCCGTCGCGAGCGAACCGCGCCCGCAGCCGCTCCCACCATCCCACGCGATGCGCCGCGACGTTCGGGGGAGGCGCGCGCCCCTCCATGCGCGCGAACATCGCCTGGGCCTCGGGGGAGGGCTCGGGAATGTTGGCGCCGAAGCGCGCACGCGACGGGGCCGGCACCGGCGCCAGCACGGCCACGGGCGGGGGCGGCGCGGCCAGCGTCTTCACGGCCACGCACGTCCACGCCGACACGTCGAGCCACGCGGCCACGTTCACCCGCGGCAGCGCCTCCACGGAGAACACCTGCGCCCGCCCGCCGAGCACCAGCACCCCGGCGCCTTCATGGAGGCTCGCGTGCCGCCACTCGGCCGGGGACAGCGGTGCGGAGGTGAGGACCCCATGCTCCCGCGTGAGGACCCACCCGGGCGCGTCGGAGCACCGCACCTCACGCGGGGCGGACAAGCCCACAAGATATCCACCGGCCACGGCCCGCACGGACACGGTGGGGGTCCACATCGCCAGAATCCGGCGGCGGGCTTCCGCTTCGCCCATCAACGCTGGCTCGAACCAGAACGCCCAGGCGCGCACCGTTCCCCGGTGGACGTGCTGCCGTGGCCTCAGCGCCGCGCTCACGCCCCACCTCCGACGCGGAGGCGGTAGAGCACCGACTCCTCGCGAAGGTGGAACAGCACCAGCTCCCCCTCCACGGTGAGCCACGCGAGCACGGGCACCGCGTGACTGACCTCCGCGTGGACCACGCGGGCCTCGGCCACCGTCAGCTTGTATTGATTCTGGGGCCCCACGCACCAGAAGGCGCGCTGGTCGGAGTCGAGCGCCACCAACCCGGCCTGTGCGCGCGACGGGTGGCAGACGCCCGCGCCCACCGCCCGCAGCCCCGACGCGAGCTGCACGGGCCGCGCGGTGCCTTGCTGGTGCAGGTGCCACAAGCCCGGGCGCTGGTTCACGGCGAGCAACCCATGCTCCGGGTGCCCCACGCCGCCCTCCGCGGCACCGAAGAAGACGGCCCCGCCCGCTGAGTCCGGCAACGGAACCTGACGCACCTCTTTCATCCCGACGGTCCCGAGCGCCACGCCTTCCGGCCCGGTGCGCATCACGGGGACGCACCGGTCCTTCACGGTGGCGACGGTGAGGACGCCCTTGGCCACGCGCTCGGAGGTCACTCGCAGCGCGTGGTCGGTGCGGACGTGGTCGAACAGATAGAGGTTTTCATCCAGCCCCGACAAGAGCAGGCACAACTGGCCCTGTGAGTCGTAATAGGACGTCAACCGTCCGGGAGACTGTTCTCGCTTGAGCTTGGGTGGATGCACGTCCGTGTCGCGCATCGTCCAAGGGAAGTGCGCCGGCTGACGCCGGACGCCGAGACGTCGCAGTTGGCCTCGAACGCGATAGCCATACGCGCCCCTGCACAGGACGAACATCCCCATGCCGGCACGCCAGCCCGCGCCCAGGAACTCCTCCCTGTCGAGCGGCTTCATCCGGGTCGGGTTGGGCACGGTGGCACCGGCGGACTGGGGCAGCGCCATGGCGCCCACGCCGCCATCCTCATGGAAGAGCATCAACCGCTGCCCGTCCGATGAGAAGGAGAAGGCGCGCACGCGAGGCGCCCGGAGCCGCCTCACCGACGCGGCGACGGGCGCGCGCGGCTCCGGCTCGAACGACGCTTTGAGCAGGCGGACGCTGTCCGCCGGGGGCGGCAGGTCGAGCAGCACGGAGCGCGGGCCTCGCGCGATGGGATGCACCTCCACCGCGAGCTGGCGCACCTCGGGCGCCATCACCTCGGCTATCTCCACGCGCGACAGCGTCTCCGCGCCGGGAAGCCGGGACAGGCGCGGTGCGCCCACGAGCCAGGCCTCCACCGCATCCGTGTCGGCCGCGAGCGCCTGACGCCATGCCGCGAGCCGCTCGGCCGTGGGCGGTTCGAGGCTCCGTGCGTCCAGCCACTCGCGCAGCGAGCTGGGGGTGACGTCGGGAAAGTGCCCCTTGCCGGGGTCTGCCTGGAGGATGCCCCACAAGAACGCGGCGCCTTCGGCTTCGGCCCGGCGGGCCAGCACGATGAGCAACGCGAGGTGCGCGATGCGGGGCGCCCCGAGCTGGTCCGGCCCGGCGTCGAGCAGCGCCACCATGCGCTTCTCGCTTCGGGGCTGGCGGAACGAGGGCTGGAGGTAGGACAGCTCACCGAAGGCGGCGCGGCGCACCAGCTCGTCGGGGTCCTCCAGTGCCCACAGCCACTCGCTCACGAGCAAGCGGTCGAGGGTGCCTCGCCGGGAGAGGCCGTCATACCCTTGCGGCTCTCCACCCATCATCTCCGTGGGAACCCGCGTGGCTCCGAGCGCCACGGACAGCCGGGCCACCAGGGGCCCCAGGTGCAGTGCCAGCTCCAAGGGGAGCTGGGACAAGGTCGCGGCCCAGGGCCGCAGCGCGTGGGGCAAGGCCGTCACGGCGTGTCTCCAGGAGGAACCCCCGACTGCCCCTCCTCCAACCAGGCCACGAGCGTGGTGCGCGACACGCTCCGCGCCGCCCCCACGCTGACCAGGTGCAAGGACGCGGGCAGCACCGCGAGCGGCGCGCCACCTTCGGCACGCGCGAGGAACGCGTGCTCCAACAGCGAGACCGCCACACCCGGCGCCACCGCGCAGGGCAGCAGCAACGAGGGCGCGTCGGCATCGCGGCCCAGGTACACGGCGCCATCGACCCACGGAAGGGACTCCGAGGCCCCCAGCAGCACGAGCACCCCCGGCCCCGCGACGCCCTCCCAGGCGGCGAGCCGAGCATCGTCCTCCGCGAGCACCCGGCGAGCGAGCGCCACCGCCACGGCCCCCTCCCCCACCACGGCGAGTGGCTCCAGCGGCTCGGAGCGAGGGTGCCAGTGCAGCGTGGCTTCGTTCCTCGTTGAGGCCATCACCGCACCGACACCTTTGCTCGCAGGTGCGAGTGCGGCGGCACGCGGGCCAAGGCTTCGCCTCTCGCTGACGCCATCATCGCACCGTCACCTCTGCTCGCGGCGGCGCGCAGGCCATGGCTTCATCCCTCGCTGCTGGCGCCATCACACCGTCACCTCAACCCCTGGCGTTTCGGAACCAGCGGCGAGCACGCTCGCCAGCTCCGCGCGCAGCACCTTCAAGTCATCGGGGAGGGTTTCGGCCGAGAAGCCAGCGTCCATCTCCCGCGCCACGCCCTCCAGCTTGAGCCGCCAGGCAGCGAGCGGCCCCTCCGCCGAGGGCCGCTCCGCGAGCAACTGCTGCCCCGCGTTGGCGATGCGCCGAGCCCGCGCCAGGGGGCCCGCGCTGGCCTCCAGCGCCGCGGCGGGCAAGGCCGCGTTCTCCGTTCCAGCGAGCGCATCCCGCAGCACGTCCCGAGCGAGCGCCTGCCCCTCCTTCGTGGGAATGGCATACACGAGCGGCCACAGGTCCGCCGTGCCCGGCGTGCGCCGTCCCGCGAGCGCTGCCGCGGCGGCGATGAGCTTCTGCACCTTCACCGCGCGGCGGTCGGAGAGGATGACCCCCGCGGTCCGCAGCGCGCGCAGCGCATGCGCCAGGTGCGGACGCACCTCCGACAGGTCCGCCTCGCGGGCCACCTGGGCGATGACATCCAGGGACGCCAGCGACGCGGTGGGAACCGAGCCCTCGTCCCACAGCGAGGCGCCCCCCGCGAGCAGCTCCTCCAACCGGGAGTCCGGCACGGGCTCGACGAAGATGCGAGCGAGGAAGCGGTCCGCGAAGGCCGCCAGCGACGCGTCCTCGGGCAAGGCATTGGAGGCGCCCACGCAGACCCGCAGCGGGCACTGCATCCGCGTGTGGCCCCGCCGGAAGGTGCGCTCGTTGAGGATGCCCAGCAGCGTGTTGAGGATGGCGGTGGAGCCGAGGAACACCTCGTCGAGGAAGGCGACGTCCGCCTCCGGCAACATGTCCTGCGTCACCGTTTCGACGAGCCCCTCGCGCAGCTTGCGCAGGTCCACCGGACCGAACAGCTCGGAGGGCTCGGTGAAGCGGCCCAGGAGGTATTCGTAGTAGGCGCCGCCCAGGGCGCGGGCGGTGCGGCGCACGGCCTCGCTCTTCGCGGTGCCCGGCGGCCCGACGACGAGCAGGTGCTCCCCCGCCACCGCGGAGAGCGTGATGAGCTCCACCATCGCCTCGCGTTCGACCAGTCCCCTCCCCGCGCCAGTCAGGGCATCACGAACGGAGGAGGCAGCGGATTCGAAGGAGCTGGACATGGGACACAACCCTAATCGTCGGACTTGACCGCTGAAAGGAGAGTGCAGGTCCCCTCCCCGCCCTCCCTTCAGCGAAATGCCGCGCGTCAACTGTCTTCCGGGCCGCGCATTCCCAAGCGCCCGAACAAGACTCTGCCCGATTTCATGACACGCAGCGGCACGAGAAGTCCCCCATCGAAACCTCCGAGCATAGACTGCAACGCATGAGAAAGCAGTCGATGTGGGTGGCGGTGGTGGGCGTGTTGTGTGTGGGTTCCGAGGGGCTGGCAGCGGGTTGGAATGGCTATGCGTCCCTGGGCGCGGGCATCACCCTGGACCATCTGAGCAACTTCCGCACGAAGGGGCCGGCGCTGCACGGGTACCTGGGCGTGGAGATGCCCCAAGGGCTGTCGGTGGGCCTGCTGGCGGAAATCTCGGAGACGTGGGGTCAGCAGTTCCCGGACGCGATGCGCTCGGGGCAGTTGGAGCGCGCGCAGTTGGACTACCGCGCGGTGGGCATCGAGGCGCGGCTGCGCTTCTTCAAGGACAAGCCCATCACGCCGTGGGTGGGCGCGCGCCTGTCGAAGAGTTGGGGGAGCACCTTCACGCCGGATGACGTGGGGACGTGGATGCGGGAGAACATCGACACCACGAGCATGGCCTTCCGGGTGGGCATCGACGGTTGGTTCAGCCAGCGCTGGGGCGTGTCCGTCTCCACGGGCTTCCAGTTCTGCGACGTGAAGCTGACGGCGAATACGCTCCAGCAGTGCGCCAAGCTGATGCAGTCGGTGATCGCCGGGCCGGTGGCCCGGTTCTGAAGCCAGGGGCACGCGGGGCCGTTACAGTGCGCGGCATGAGCACCTCGACGCCGTCGACCTCCGTGGGTCCCCGCTGGCTGTACCTGCATGGCTTCGCCTCGGGGCCGGACTCGGCCAAGGGCGTGGCCGTGGCGCGGCACTACGCGGGCCAGGGGGTCCACGTGGAGCGTCTCAACCTCCGGGTGCCTTCGCTGGAGCAGCTCCGCCTGAGTGCCATCCTGGAGACGGTGCGCGCGGCGATGGGCGGCCCCGAGGAGCGCGTGGTGCTGTTGGGCTCCAGCCTGGGCGGGCTCACGGCGGCGCGGATGGCGGAGCAGGACGCACGCGTCTGCGCGCTGGTGCTGCTGGCGCCCGCCTTCCGCGTGGTGCCGCAGCTTCGCCGGAGGATGGGCGAGGCCGCGTGGCAGCATTGGCAGACGTCCGGTTGGATTGAGACGGACGACTTCGTGACGAAGCAGAAGGTGCGCATCCATTCGGGCTTCATCGCGGACGCGGAGGCGGTGGACGCACGCACGGGCGGCTGGCCGGACGTGCGCGTGCCGACGCTCATCATCCACGGCGTCCAGGATGACACGTGTGACGTCCGCAACTCGCGCCAGTGGGCGGAGGGCAAACGCCACGTCCGGCTGGTGGAGGTGGCGGACGGGCACGAGCTCACCGCGTCACTGCCGCGGATTCTGGAGGAGACGGAGTCGTTCCTCCAGCCGTGGGGAGCGCGCGGGCCCGGCGCTCAGAGCCCGATGCCGTAGGCGGCGGCCACCTGCTGCATGAAGCGCAGGATGTCGGGCGGCGTGTCGCTGCCCAGCGTCACACGGGTGCGTCGGCCCTCCACCGAGAACTCGAACGTCGTCATCTGCCGGTCGTGAGCTTGGGACAGGGGAACGCCGAGGAAATCCTCGTGTTCGCCCAGACGGCTTGCGGCGATGAGCAGCGTCGTGAGGCGGCTGGCGTCGGTGGAGTTCACCTCGGCCTTGCGCGAGCCGCTGAGCGTGAAGCGGCCATCCTCGAAGACATGCAGCCAGTAGTGCCGTGTATTGGGCATGCCCGGCGACTTCTCGAGCCGAATGGCGGGCGCGTCCGCGGAGAACCGGTGCTTGCGCCGCGTGGGATGTTGGAGTGGTGAAAGCCCTTCGTCCAGGCGCGGCTGGAGCAACGGGAAGTGCCGGCGGAAGTCTTCGAAAGAGCCCTCGACCACATCGGAGCACGCCTGCCGCTGCCAACCGTCGATGCCTTCGATGCGGTAGAAGACCTCGTCGACGTACCACTGCCCCTCGGGGTTCCAGATGACGAGGAGGCTCATCGGCTGCGATTTCGGCTCGACGAGCGTGGAGAAGGAATCCCGAATGTCCTCGGGGTGGCGGAGGAAGCCCTCGAGGTCCCGAGGGAACATCTCGCGGAGCGTGGCACCCTTGATCGCCTGCGCCTTGAAGTAATCACCCAACGTCGTCTCGGGCTTCTGCTCCCTGAAGTAGGGGAGGAAGACGAGCTTGGCGGACAGTGGGTCGAAGCCCGAGGGAGGGACGAGTTCACACCGTTCGATGAACGGCCGGTAGTCCGCCTTCCCCATCCCATACTGCTTCCCGTCCGGGTCGATATGGACGTCGCTCCCCGCGTTCGGGTTGCCACGATCGACTTGGTGAAAGAGCTCGAAGCGCCAGGTGGGAGCGGGTTTCACAGGGGTCACTTTCTTGGGAGCCACGGGCTTTGGGTTCCCAGTCTTGGGAACCGCAGGCGCTGCACCCAGCAGGGGGCACGCCAACAGGATGACGACGGCGATGTGGTGAACTCGCGTCATGCGCACAGTGAACCACGTGGTCACGCAGTGGGGACAGGGGGTTACGGGTGCGCCTCCCGTGGCGTGGATTGGCAAAGAAAACCGCCCCCGATCACCGACCGCCGTGCTTCAATCCGGAGCAAGACCGCCACCACAAAGGGCCATGTCGACATGCAACGAATCACGGAACGCATTACCTGCGAAAACCCCGGCCTGACGCCTATCGAGCTTTGGCTTGAGCCGTCTGGAATGTGTTTTTCCATTCCCGCGAGCGGAAGGCTTGAGATCACCTGCGAAGGCCCTCTTGGGGGCCGCATCGAAATTGAGCGCCACCCCGAAGGACACCTCGCCGTGTACTCCTGGCCCAGCGCCGGGTTCACCGTCTTCCAGAACGGCGTCGAGATCTACAACGAGAAGGGTATCAATCCGTTCCCCTCCCTTGAGAAGGCGTCCCTTCGACAGGTGATAGAAGCCCTCTTCGGAGACTTCGACGAACGTCGGCGGATGCGCTCGTCGTGAACTGAAGGACCGCACGGCGATTCGCGAGGGCGCTCTTTTGGAGCGCCCTCACTTTCGCCTCCGCGACTATCGCGCGCGGCCAGACTTGGTTCGCCCCACACTTTTCGCGCTCACGAGAAGCGACGACGTGCCCGACGAGCACTGCACCTCGACGCGGCCTCAACCCATGCTCCTCGCGTTCACGAAGAGCGACCCAGGCCAGAATCTGAGCTTCGGCGTCCTGGTTGTTTCAACCCACGCTCCTCACTTTCACGAGGAGCGACTTCGACAGCAACTCCAGCGCATTCGCCTTGTCCCAGTTTCAACCCACACTCCTCGCGTTCACGAGGAGTGACTGCGTGAACTTCGTACGAGTCCCCTTCCGCATCGATTTCAACCCACGCTCCTCGCGTTCACGAGGAGCGACTCCACCGCGAGGCCGCTCATGTAACCCGCGTTTTTGTTTCAACCCACGCTCCTCGCGTTCACGAGGAGCGACTGAGTCGGTGCCCAGAGTAGAGATTCGCCGCGCGGTTTCAACCCACGCTCCTCGCGTTCACGAGGAGCGACCTTGACCACCTGCACGAGCGCCCCGTTCCGCGCGTTTCAACCCACGCTCCTCGCGTTCACGAGGAGCGACAGAGCAGTTCCGTGCCCCCAGGCGACACATCTCTGTTTCAACCCACGCTCCTCGCGTTCACGAGGAGCGACCTGCACGGCCTGCCGCAGTACTCCATGCCGAGCGGTTTCAACCCACGCTCCTCGCGTTCACGAGGAGCGCCCCCAGGCCAAGATTTGAGCCTCCGCATCCTGATTGTTTCAACCCACGCTCCTCGCGTTCACGAGGAGCGGCTGGGCTTTGCACTGCCAGGGCCCGTAGTAGAACGCGTTTTAACCCACGCTCCTCGCGTTCACGAGGAGCGACCTGCGATGGTTGGCTTGTCGGTCCAGTCGTTTGCTGTTTCAACCCACGCTCCTCGCGTTCACGAGGAGCGACCTCGATGTTCCCCACTGCCTCCGTCAGCGCCCAGTTTCAACCCACGCTCCTCGCGTTCACGAGGAGCGACCGCTCACAGCAGAGTTGCGCAACGGCATCATGCAGTTTCAACCCACGCTCCTCGCGTTCACGAGGAGCGACACCAGCAGTGGCGTGCGCGCGCTGGAGGTGTGGCGTTTCAACCCACGCTCCTCGCGTTCACGAGGAGCGACGGGAGGAGCCACTCGCGGGGCGCCTCGTCAGAGTTTCAACCCACGCTCCTCGCGTTCACGAGGAGCGACCGCTGCGCGTCGCGCTCCAGCAGCGAATCCACCAGTACGTTTCAAGCCACGCTCCTCGCGCTCACGAGGAGCGACCGGGCGGCTGGAGCTGGGCTATCGTGCGCGGGAGTTTCAACCCACGCTCCTCGCGTTCACGAGGAGCGACCTTGGTCCATATGGTGGGCAAGCACGACAAGCTGGAGTTTCAACCCACGCTCCTCGCGTTCACGAGGAGCGACCAGCACCCGGCGTCTTGAGGATGCTATCGTGCAGGTTTCAACCCACGCTCCTCGCGTTCACGAGGAGCGACTAGGCAGCGATGAGAGACTCAGCGGGGACATGCACGTTTCAACCCACGCCCCTCGCGTTCACGAGGAGCGACTTGCCCGGAAAATACTCGCCCGTCTCAGCCATGCGTTTCAACCCACGCCCCTCGCGTTCACGAGGAGCGACTCAGCGTTCGGCAGGCTGCGCGGTTCCGAAAGGTTTCAACCCACGCCCCTCGCGTTCACGAGGAGCGACTCGTGGAGATTGCGCCCAACGTGGAGGCGTACGCGTTTCAACCCACGCCCCTCGCGTTCACGAGGAGCGACTCGCGAAGCGGCTGGGCTCGACCTCAACGGTTGGCGGTTTCAACCCACGCCCCTCGCGTTCACGAGGAGCGACTTCATCGAGACCTTCGAGGGTCCGGAGAAGGGCAAGTTTCAACCCACGCCCCCGCGTTCACGAGGAGCGACGAGCCACTCCCCATGGCTGCGGTCGTCAATCTGGTTTCAACCCACGCCCTCGCGTTCACGAGGAGCGACTCAGCGAGTGAGGTCTCCCTGTGCAAGCTCGACCGGTTTCAACCCACGCCCCTCGCGTTCACGAGGAGCGACGAGGCCCGCGGGGTTCGCACCCGTCAGCCCCTTGTTTCAACCCACGCCCCTCGCGTTCACGAGGAGCGACAGCACCAGTCCACGTCGAGCCTCACAGGGTGAAGTTTCAACCCACGCCCCTCGCGTTCACGAGGAGCGACCGTCCATGTGGAGCCGCTCGAAGCTGGAGTTGCTGTTTCAACCCACGCCCCTCGCGTTCACGAGGAGCGACCACCAACGGCACCAACACCCGCTCCGCGGCCGGGTTTCAACCCACGCCCCTCGCGTTCACGAGGAGCGACAGGTGGGCCCGCGTTGCCTCCGCCACCGCCCGCCAGTTTCAACCCACGCCCCTCGCGTTCACGAGGAGCGACATGCCTGTGGACCATCGATCAAGTGTGCGACTACTTGTTTCAACCCACGCCCCTCGCGTTCACGAGGAGCGACGTCGAGAATCTCGTGAAGGTGTTCGACGAGGGGACGTTTCAACCCACGCTCCTCGCGTTCACGAGGAGCGACGGATGGCGGGCTCTTGCGAATCCTCTCCACCTTGTTTCAACCCACGCTCCTCGCGTTCACGAGGAGCGACACTTCGTCGTCTTCAGGGCGGCCGACGGTAATCGTTTCAACCCACGCTCCTCGCGTTCACGAGGAGCGACGCCCACGTAGAGCTCGCGCGGGAGCAGGCTGGAGAGGTTTCAACCCACGCTCCTCGCGTTCACGAGGAGCGACTCCATCACCCCGCAGAGGTAGACGCTGCCCATTGTTTCAACCCACGCTCCTCGCGTTCACGAGGAGCGACAACGAGCTGGCGCGAGTGCTCGACGGTGACCGCGTTTCAACCCACGCTCCTCGCGTTCACGAGGAGCGACACCAGGGCGCGCCGTTGTCAGTAGAGGTTGCGCGGGTTTCAACCCACGCTCCTCGCGTTCACGAGGAGCGACCGGTGTTCTTGGGGGCTTCGAGCGTGCCGATGTTGTTTCAACCCACGCTCCTCGCGTTCACGAGGAGCGACCGGGCTTGGATGCGCAAAGAGCGCGGTTTCCTCGTGTTTCAACCCACGCTCCTCGCGTTCACGAGGAGCGACGATGGGGTCCTGGGCGTGACGCTGCTTGACCCAGTTTCAACCCACGCTCCTCGCGTTCACGAGGAGCGACATTACAGCCCCAGGCCGTCCGCCAACATGCCGAAGTTTCAACCCACGCTCCTCGCGTTCACGAGGAGCGACCGCCATGGACAGCAACCCCGTTGCTCCCGTCAGGTTTCAACCCACGCTCCTCGCGTTCACGAGGAGCGACCAGACAGGCTTAACGTGCGTATACCCGCCCTCTAGTTTCAACCCACGCTCCTCGCGTTCACGAGGAGCGACGCCGAGCTGTACCGCGCCGCCGGCGAGCTGGGGTTTCAACCCACGCTCCTCGCGTTCACGAGGAGCGACTTGAGCAGCCTCCAGGCGAAAGCACGGCAGCAGGTTTCAACCCACGCTCCTCGCGTTCACGAGGAGCGACACCGCACGAAAGGCAGCAAGCAATGGCGGACGAGGTTTCAACCCACGCTCCTCGCGTTCACGAGGAGCGACGCCTCGACGTTCGGCGCGATCTCGACCAACGCGGAGTTTCAACCCACGCTCCTCGCGTTCACGAGGAGCGACCCAACAGCACCCGGCGCGTGCGCACCTACCGCGAGTTTCAACCCACGCTCCTCGCGTTCACGAGGAGCGACGACCTGTCGCGCGAGCAACTCCTCGACGCCGAGATGTTTCAACCCACGCTCCTCGCGTTCACGAGGAGCGACCGGGCGAGCACCTGGGCGTGCAAGGGCTGGTCGACGTTTCAACCCACGCTCCTCGCGTTCACGAGGAGCGACGGCCCGAGTGGGGTTGTCCTGGTCAATCGTCGGGCTGTTTCAACCCACGCTCCTCGCGTTCACGAGGAGCGACGCGGCTACCTCGCGCCGCTGGTGGCGGCCATGCAGGTTTCAACCCACGCTCCTCGCGTTCACGAGGAGCGACGGCCCACCGTGGGGCCTCGCAGGGGCGCCTTGCCCGTTTCAACCCACGTTCCTCGCGTTCACGAGGAGCGACACACGGGCGCTCCGCCACCGAAGGGGGGAGGCTTCGGGTTTCAACCCACGCTCCTCGCGTTCACGAGGAGCGACGGAGCAGCTCCTGGATTGTGAGTTCAGCTTGGTGTTTCAACCCACGCTCCTCGCGTTCACGAGGAGCGACGACGCCGCCGCCGAGGCCGCGGGGGATGCCGGGGGCGGTTTCAACCCACGCTCCTCGCGTTCACGAGGAGCGACTCAGGCCCGGAGGTTGTTCAACGCAGTCCGGAGTTTCAACCCACGCTCCTCGCGTTCACGAGGAGCGACGGCCAGAACACCGAACACCACGGAGACGAAGCGATGTTTCAACCCACGCTCCTCGCGTTCACGAGGAGCGACGCCCGCGGTGCCCACCACCACCCCGCCCGCGAAGTTTCAACCCACGCTCCTCGCGTTCACGAGGAGCGACGTCCGGCGACGCTGGCGGGATGGGAGTGCCGTTGTTTCAACCCACGCTCCTCGCGTTCACGAGGAGCGACTCCAGGTGCCCTCGTTCGATGCCCCGCGTCGGGCGTTTCAACCCACGCTCCTCGCGTTCACGAGGAGCGACCTCCAGCACGGCGTCCGTGGCGGCAGGCCCGGCAACGTTTCAACCCACGCTCCTCGCGTTCACGAGGAGCGACCGCTCTCCCGCTTGCGCAAGCTGAGAGCCACGTTGTTTCAACCCACGCTCCTCGCGTTCACGAGGAGCGACGCTGCTCGGCCTGCGCAACCAACTGGTTCGGGTCGTTTCAACCCACGCTCCTCGCGTTCACGAGGAGCGACCTCGCCCTGCAACTTCTGGAGTCGCACCGAGCCGTTTCAACCCACGCTCCTCGCGTTCACGAGGAGCGACCATCATCTGCGGCTGCCCGTCCCTGCGCGGCTGGTTTCAACCCACGCTCCTCGCGTTCACGAGGAGCGACCCTGCCCCGCCAACTTACCGTTCTTCCTACGGAATTTGACCACGATTCGCGAACCTGCCTCGGGAGCCCGGCACGCGGGCCATCGGCGCCCGCTCCGCATCCTCCAACCTTCGAAAACTATTCGGGATTTCAAAGAGCGCGAACCCTCGGCGGAGGGACCACCGGGGGCGGTTCGCGGGCGGCTACAGGACCAGCGGTCCCTCGACGTCCAGCGGTGGCCTGGCACCATGATGCTCCGTCTTCCGGGCATCGTCTTCCGACAGGAAATAGAAGCGCAGGCTGTCGCATTCCGACTCGAACGCCGCCAGCAAGCGAGCGCGCAGGACGACCCAGTCCTTGGGCTCCAGCACGCACTCGAAGACGGAGTACTGCACCCGTACGCCATGGTCCTTGCAGGCCCGTGCAATCTTGCGCAGGCGCCGAGCCCCCTGAGGGTCCGACACCCGCACGTCGTAACAAATCAACACCGTGAGCTTACGCATCAGCGCATCGCGAAGGGAGGGTAGCCATCCAGCTCACCTCGGATGTTTCGCGCCAGCAACAGCGCTTGCAGGTGAGGCGCCATGCCCCAGGTCGTCTCCTGCCCCAGGAATGCGTGCCGCACGCTCACCTGCTTCGCCTCCTGATACGCCACCAGGAACGTCTTGCGCGCGTCATCCTTGAGGAGCACCGCTCCCGCGGACTCGGTCCGGAAGTCCCCCAGCTTCAACTGCCCACGGTTCACCAGCGAGAAGACAAGCCGGTCCACCACCGGCGCGCGGAACTCCTCCATCAAATCCAACGCCAAGGACAGACGTCCGGGACGGTCCTCGTGCAGGAACCCCACCGCCGGGTCCAATCCCACGCCCGCGAGCGCCCCCGCGCAATCCTGCGCCAGCAGCGCATAACCAAACGAGAGCATCGCGTTGAGCGGGTTCCTCGGAGGGCGACGGTTACGGCCGTCGAACTCGAAGCCACTGGCGCTCTTCTTCAATAGCGCGGGAAAGGCCTCGAAGTAGTCGCGCGCAGCGATGCCCTCCAGCCCTCGCACCTGCTCCAGTTCCTCCGCCCGAACCAGCGCGCGAAGATGCTCCGACAGGCGCCGCGCCGTCTCCGAGAGGACCTCCTGCCGCTCCGCCGCCGCGTCACGCCGCGCATGCAGCACGAACGCCCGCGCGTTCCCCAACTTCCCCAACACCATGGCCCGGGAGATGGCCAGTGAGCGCGCGGCATCATCCGCCGCCCGGTACTGCTGTCGCCGCAACAACACGTTGCCACCGGGCACGCCCTCCACCCGCGCGAGGAAACGCCCGGTCATCCCAAAGAAGGAGACATGGATACCCGCCTCCAGGCAGCTCTCCATCAACTCTGGCGTCAACCACGCCCGCGTCAGACACACCACCGAGCGAAGGTGCCGCAACGGGACCTCGGCCTTCTTCTGCTCTTGAACCGTCACCACCACGCATTCGCCCTCCTTGTTCAGGCGCGTGCCCTCGGCGGTGATGAACAACGTGTTCAGCGCGGTCGTCATGCGTTCCTCCGGTCAACCTTCCTCATCCACCCACCGCGACAGATGGTCGTGAACGCGCCGCTGCCCCGCTGTCACGTGGGGCAGACACAGCGGTTCCAGTGAGCACTTGTCGCACCGGGGCGCACGCGGCACCGCGGGCACCTCCTGCCGCTGGAGCAGCGCGTGCATTCGGGCAATGGCCTCCTCCGTGCGCAGACGGAGACGGGCGTCGAAGCGCACGGCCTCACGACGGTGCTGCGTGCCATAAAAAAGCGCACCTTCGGGGACTTCGACGCCGTGCATCTCCTCCAGGCACAGCGCCTGCGCGCAGAGCTGCACGGCGTCCGCGTCCAACGCCTTGTGCCGACCGCGCTTCACTTCCACCGGGAAGGGACGCCACCCCGAAGGTAACGTGGGCTCCCGCTGGTACTCCACCAGGTCCGCGCGGCCCGACACGCGCAGCCGCTGCGAGCCCAGCAGCACGGCACGCTCCACCCTTCGCCCCGGCCGTGCGTCGTGCCCCGGCAGGTCGACACGCTCATGGAGCAACCGGCCGGAGGCGGTGTTGACGTCCTCCCGCCACTGCCGCTCGACGTGGATGAGCGCGGCCTGCCGCTCGCAGTACAGCAGGTGCTGGAGCGCGGACAGCGCCACCCACGTCTCGCGGTCCGGACTCATCCCACCAACTCCAGCACCTCGATGCCCTGGGGCAACCCCGCCTTGTCCACGCTCACCGTGTAGTCGGAGAAGCTCCGAGCCGGCTTGTCCCGCTGCTTGCGGTCCGCATGAACCCGGTCGAACAACGCATGGGCCGGCGCATTGCCAAGCTCCGAGCCGTGCTTGAACACGACCACCTTGCGCATGGACATGAGTCCCCGCGCGGCGCTGCGGTCCAGCTCGAACATGTGCGTGAAGGCCTGGAAGAGCATCTCCAGGTCCGCCGTGCCGAAGCCCGTCTGCTTCGCCAGGTGCGGCGAGACGAAGCCATGCGCGCGGTAGAGCCCGTAGGGCACTGTGTTCTTCCGGCCCATGGTGCGGTTGTCGCCGCCCTGCTTCTCGGCCTCGGCCTCCGTCGCCACGGCCATGCGGGTGATGGAGTGCTCCTGCGACACGATGGGGTCCACCGAGCGCGCGAAGGTGAGCTGCATCGGCCCGCGGACCTGCCCCGCGTTCGGCCCCGTGGACATGACGGCGCCGAAGGTGCGGACGTCGAAGAACGTCTTGCACATCCACGCGCGGCCCTTCTCCACCTCGGAGCCCTGAGCCTCGCCCGGTTTGTTCCGCTTCTTTCCGTCCTCAGCGCGGGACGGCTTCTCGCTCAGGTCGATGCCCAGCCCCTTGTACGCGTCCGCGATGCGCTGATTGAGGACGGCCTTCTCCTTCACGAAGATGTCGAGCCCAGGCTTCCCCTCCTGCGTGAGCAGGACGAAGTTGCGCACCTTCCGCTTCAGGCTCACATCCGTGACGAGCCCGTGGCCCGTCTCCGCGTCGATGCGCGGCAGATTGCCCGCATCGGGGTCTCCATTGGGGTTTCCATCCAACACATCGAAGAACAGGACGAAGTCGTGACGCTGCTTGAGTTCAGTCATGGCGCTTTCTCTGGGATTGGTGTGGAGGCAGTGAGGCTTCAGGTGGAGGACGCTTCCGCTTCAGCCGGAGTCGCGGTGGCCTCTCGCTTCGTGAAGAACGCTTCGCGCTGGTGGTAGTAGCCCACTGCGAAGAGGCCCTGGTCCTTCAGGTCGAGTACAGGCGGGAACGGAGATTCGGACGGCAGCAGCGCCATCACTTCGCCCTTCACTCGCTCCAGCCACCTGCCGTTCTCCCCCGCCTTGGAGGCATGGTGGACGGAGAGCTGAATCAACCGAGGGAAGACCGTGACGGGGTTCCGAGACGCGGCGCCAAAGTAACGGTCGCGAATGGTGGCGTTGAGGTCCTTCAGCGCCGCGCCCTGCAACCGCTCCAGGACGGCGAAAAGGCGGCCGAGCACGTAAGGCTGTGAGTCGTTACTCTTGTCCAATGACACAGTGACCTCCAGGGGAGCGGTTCCACTTCGAGGGAGCCTCAGCAGGGTGGCCTTGATGAGCGCGACACGGAGCCGGAGTTGCTCGCGCTCGAACCGTTCGTCGGAAGGCGGCAGGCGCAACCGGTCCAGCGAGGCCGCCAGGAGCTGGCGCGGAAAGGGCTGGCCTCGAAGCGCCGCCCCGAACATTCGTGTGGCGACGTCCGGTGACAGACCACGTCCCGAGGGCGCCTCCACGGCCTTGAGCAGGCGATAGACAGGAATCGGCCCGGCGGGCGCGTTGCCGATGCGCAGGTCCTCGAAGTAGCGACGGATGTTCTGCTTCACTTCGCCCACACGAGACTCGAACCAGTCGCGCACCGCGACACGGCCCGCGTTGCCCGCGAGCGTCACGGCGTAGAAGGCCCGGTCATCCAGCTTCCCGGGCTCCAGTCCTCGCAGCGGCGATTCAGCGAAGCGCTGGAGGTCCGCTTCCGTCGGGTCCGCCCACGACAGCAGCAGGCTCTCCTCCGACGCGGACGCACGCGTCCAGAACACCATCACCGAGCCATCCGCCAACTGGATGCCCTGCCGGAAACGGCGCTGCTCCGTCCGCCGGAGCATGTCATTGAGCGCCAACACGTAGCCCAGCGCGGCTTCCTGCGAGATGGGGGCGTTGTCCCCCTGCTCCAAGCCATGCGACGAGAACGCGGGCGCGTTGAAGGACACCAGGGCCGCGCCAGACGATTGCGCTTCCGGGATATTCTTCAACTTGGGATGGGTGACGGCCACCACGCCCTCCCTGCCCGTCACCAGGCACAGCGCCTTCCGGCCCTGCGCGCGCTGCTCTCCCGAACGTCTCGCCCAGCAAGCACGCACCCAGGGGTTCTGATGCACGGGGGTCGTGGCATCACCGACGACGAACACGAGCATCTCGGAGCCGGTCCACTCCTCGGCGTCCCGCTCCGCCAGGACCTTGCGCCGCTCCGCTTCGTTCGCGAGAAAGGCCTCAACAGCCCGGGCCTCCGGGTCCTTCGTCTCCGCGGCGACCTCACGCACCGACTTCAAGAAGGCCTCCAGCCGGGCGAGGCGCTTCTCCACGCCACCCGCCTTCGTCTTGGGCTCCTCCTTCTCGTAGGCGAGGACATACTTCGGGTTGTCCGCGAAGAAGCCCGCCGCGATGTTCACCGAGCGCTGCGGCAGCCGGGGGACTGGCATGGGCTTGCCACGCCCGTCTTCTCCCGCCGTGCTCTCCAGCGCGACGAACTTCCCCTTCGCGCTGATGCGGACGAAGAAGTCCACGGGCTTGACCTCGTACAACGGGTCATCCGTGAGCCCTCGCTCGCGCGCAAAGTCATTCAGGGCCGTCAACATCATGGGACACCCCCACCCAGCACCTGCGCCCGAGGCGGCACGCGCAACACGCCGTCCTCCAGGAACGCCTGGAAGAACTCGGGCCGCACCGGCTCACCGGGAACGTCGAAGACAAAGTCGTAGAACATGAGGCCCAGCGGCCTGCGCCCCTGGCCAGACTCGTGCGGCAGCAGGCCACGCTCCGCGGGCTCCACCCGGGCCGCGAACTCACGGCAGCCCAGATAGGGCGCGTGGAAGGACTGGCCCCGCTCCAGGCGCCGCTCGAACATGTCCTCGAACTTGCGCGCGTTGTCTTCGGGGCCCGTCTTGCCGGGCACCAGGGTGAAGGACGCGGTGATGACGTAATCCACGTCCCGCAGCGCCACCGTGTTCCGCTGCGCCCGGTCCTCGTCCGCCGCGTAGTCGAACTTGCCCACCGTGGCCTTGCTGTTGACCTCGTTGCGGCGGAAGCTGGTCCACCGCACCGGCGCGAGCACGGCGATCTCGTGGATGTGCCAGCGGATGGCCGGCTTCCACAGGATGGCCTCCAGCACCCCTCGTGCCGCCGAGGGCGTCATCACCTCGTAGCTGACGCGCTCGACCTTCATCTCGGGCCGCGTGAAGCACGCCACGGGTCCTCGAGCCCTCACGCGAAAACGTCTGTCTGCCGTGGATGTCATCGACACCTCCTGAAGCGGGTCTCAATCGGGAATGAGGAAGGCCGGGTCGAAGATGCCGACGCGGTCCAGCAGCAGGCCGAAGCGCTTGTCGTACACGGACGCATGCTCCGGCCCCAGGTACGCCACCGTCTCCGCCGCGAGCCGCGCCAACTCCCGCGCCAGCCATGCATCCCGGAGCTTGCGAGGCACCGTCACCGTGAACCGTTGCAGCGCGCGCATGCGCTCTCGCGAAGGGCCGAGAACACGCAGCGCCTCCAGCAGCGGCGCGCAGTCCGCGTACGGCACCACCACCGAGGCGCTCCAGTCGTCCTCGACGAGCTTGAACGCCTGGGCCACCTCTTCGAAGTGGAGCTTCGCGCGCAGCGCCTGGATGCCCTTCTCGTCCAGCCTGCGCGTGGCATAGAGCCGGGTGAAGTAGCGCTGGAAGCTCTCGGGCGAGAACAGGTCCAGGTCGGAGGACTGCGCCAGCAGGCCGCGAGTGACGTCCTGGGCCGCGCGTGAGACACCCTTGGGCGGCTGCGTCTCCGGCTCGTAGACGCGCAACTCCCCCAGTCCCTCCAGCATCCCTTCCCGGTTGCACCGGCCCGCCGCCTGGGCCAGCGCATCCAGTCCGCCCAGTCCCCGGTAGACGACTGCGAAGTCCAGGTCCACACCGGCCTCGACGAGTTGGGTGGCCACCAACCGCACGGGCTCCCCTCTCCGCTTGCGCGCCTTGATGTCCGCGAGCACCTTCGAGCGATGCTCCGGGCACATCAGCGCGGACAGGTGCAACGTCTCCTCGTGCCCCAACCGCTCGTCCACGAGTTCGCAGAGCCGTCGCGCATCGGCCCGCAGATGAACGACGGCGAGGACGTCCCGCTCCGCCGCCACGGCGTCGGCCAGTTCGGCATAGGGCAGCTTCCGCCCCGACGTGGGCCACCGCACGCGAACACGGCGCAGCCGCTCGAAGGCACGAATGGAAGCCGGAACGATTTCACGCGCCTCGGGAAGTCCCTCCGGAAAGTCCGGGCGGCGGCTCAGCGCAGGCTGCGTAGCGGTGCAGATGATCACCGAACAGCCGTAGTCCTTCACCAGCGCGCCCAGTCCATCCAGGATGGGCTCCAGGAGTGAGGCTGGCAGTGTCTGCGCCTCGTCGAGCACGATGACGCTGCGGGCGACGCGATGCAGCTTGCGGCACGCCGACGGGCGGCGAGCGAAGAGGCTCTCCAGGAGCTGCACCGTCGTGGTGACGATGACAGGCGCGTCCCAGTTCTCACTGGCCACGCGGTTGAGGGGCGTCTCCTTGTCAGGGTCGACGGCGGAGTGGTGTTCGATGACAGCGTGCTCCAACCCCTGGAAGGCCTGACGGTACGCCTCGGCGCTCTGTTCGATGATGGAGGTGAAGGGAATGGCGACGATGACGCGCTCGAGGCCTTGGGCCCGCGCGTGTTCGAGCGCGAAGGCCATGGACGTCAGCGTCTTCCCTCCCCCCGTGGGCACCGTGAGGCTGAAGACGCCGGGCTGTTGAGAGGCCGCTTCCACGGCGGCGGCGAGCACCTCCCGGCGCACCCGGTTCACCTCTGTGTCGGGCGCCCCGCGCTGCTTCTCGTCCAGGAACTCACGGAGCCGCGCGGAGAGCTGTGACAAGGACACAGGCACCTCTCGTGCCGCCCCCCGGCTCGCGTCGAAGAAGGCCTCCGTGTCCAGGAAGTCCGCGTCACAGAGGACGGAGAAGAGCATCCGCGTCCAGAGCTCCAACTGGCGCGGTTCGAGCTTCACGAGCGTCTCCGGAGAGAAGCCCAGTGGTTCATTCAGAAGAGACGGGCTGTCGCAGCGGGCCCGCGCGTCCGCGAGCAGCGCCTGCTTCTCATCGCGCCCCACCCGCTCCTTGAACTTCGGCAGGTCGGGCAGGCCCGCGTGATGCCCGGCGATCGCCAGCGCCAGCGGGAGCAGCCGACGGTCCTGGCTCAGCGCCCAGAGCGCTCCGGCCGTCGAGTGGTCCCGCTCCAGCGCGCCCTCCTTCTCCAGGTGCGCCTCGAAGCCGTTCTCCTTCCGGATGCGGAATTGAAAATCCTGGGTGTACTTGCCCAGGTCATGCCACCGCCCAGCAGCCAGGGCAGGCGCGCGCAAATCCTCTCGTGGCGCCAATCGAGCGGCCCATTGCCCTACGGCCTCCAGGTGCTCGCGCAGCAGGTGAGGGCGACAGTCTTCCGTCACGTGAGCCAATGGCTCGTTCGTGACCACGCGTGGCTTCGTCATCGCACTCCCCCCACCGCGCACGGGCCCGCTCTCTCGAACAGACACGTGGGGTTGGATTCTGGTTGCCGTCGAGCGACAGGCACAAGGCGCCTTGTCCTACGAACGTTCCCAATGCGCTCTCCCTCCCAAGTGGTATGTCCGGGAGTGGAGAGTGCGGGCAGACTGACTCACGGCGTCGCACCGTCCGCGCGCGTCACACCCCGCAGGCCGCGGGATTGCGCGTGGGCAACACCGTCGCTAGGATCTTCTCAACTTCCTGCGTGTTCGCAGCCGGTGTCGCCAGCCGGACCCAACTCGGCGTCTGAATTGCCCGCGTCTCACAGTCTGGTGTGGTCCTCGCGCGAGAACATCTGCGCGCAGTTGATTTCCCTCCTGAAGGCAACGCCGCCCGAGCACATCGACCAGCGGCGGCGCATCATCTGGATGCTCGGCAGCTTCGGCGGCGCCGAGCAACTCCCCCTCTTCCGAGCCCTCCTGCTCGACCCGAACGAGGACTTCGACGTCCGGGACCTCGCACAACGTGCGGGCGCGAGGCACGGCCTCCAACTCTCCGCACGAGAACTCGTCCAACTCGATGCAGAACACATCGGTCTACGATTCAGCCTGGTCAACCTCCTCTCCTTCGTAAGGCTGGCGGCATTCAGTCCAGACCTGGAGGCGGCGCTCCTCCAACTGGAGTCCGGCCGCCGCGGCCGACTGCTCATCATGCAGCGGCGCGTCCAAAGCGCCCCGCAGTCCCCGGAACGCACACAGGCGCAACGCGCGAGCGTGGCCCGACTCGACCGCCATCCCTTTCGATTCCCCTCCCCCGAACAAGTCGTCGTTGCTCAGCCGCATGCGCTCGCGGAGTGGCTGTTCGAACGCTGGTACCACTCCGACCGTCACACCATTCACGAGAAGGTGGACCCCTACGAACGCCTCAACCTCGGCGTCGCCCTCGCATGGAAGGAGCGGCCCGAAGCCTGGCACTTGCTCACCGAGTGGTGTCAGGACATGAGCGCGGAGGAGTTGGAAAGGGACCTGATTCGAGTGGACTGGGGCGTCTCTCGCGACGAACTGGCTCGAATCACGCGCACCCATCCGGCGCTCCACCGCCGTGCCGCGGAAGCCTTGCTGCTCCCCCTGCCAGACCTGATTGCGCACTGGGGTGAGGAGAAGCTGCTGCATCGCCTCGAACGCGTCGTGCGCGCGGAGAGCGTCGCATGCAAGGTTCGCTACGACCTCGTGGAGCCCCCCCGGCATTCCCCTGGGCCCATGAACTGCTGTTTCAATGGGACGTGGCCCGGCGCCGAGTGCTGTACCCACTCCTGTGTGACGCCGATGTGGCCCCGCAGGTTCGGAGCCACCTGCTCGAACACCTGTCGGACCATGACCGCCCCGCCGCCGTCCGTTGGGCGTGTATCGCGGAGCGATATCCCGGCAACGAACCGCTCACTGGCACCGTCGTCCAGCATGCCGCGCTCAACACGCCCACGCCCGAAGACCGCCCGCTGTTCCTGTGCGCGCTGCGAAATCCGGACGCGAGGATTCGAGGCCTCGCCATCGAAGGTCTGCTCGCGCTCGGGGAGTCTGGCCCGGCGTGGGTCGACCGGCTCCTCTCCCTGGCCCACGAGCCCCATCCCGAGGTCCGCATCCCCGCCGCCGCGGGCCTGGTCCAGCAAGGCCAGCGCGAATGGCTGACGCCGCTCCAACAACTGACCGTGGACGCGCCCACCCCCTTCCTGCGCGCCGAGGCCCTCCGCTGGCTCGGCCTGCTGGACGGAAACGCCAGCCGGTCGCTGTTCCTCCAGGTGCTCGCCAGTGCGCCCTCCCACAAGGGCAGCAGCCACCACTGCATCTGCTGCCCCTGCCTCCCAACTGGCTTCTCTCCCGAGGTCGAGGCGGCCATCGAAGCGCTCTCCCGGCGCGGCACGGACGAAGACCTCTCCGCCCTGCTCGACGCGGGCGTGAGGCTGGGCTGCACCCTCCAGCTCGAGGAACTGTGGGCACATCACCTGGCGCGGCGGGGAGTTCGTATGAACTGCAACGAATTGCCGACCGGGTAGCCGCCGACTCGGCAAAGCCAGACAGCCGCCGGGGTGTTCACTCCCGGCTGTCTGGCGGAGCACCATGGCACCCCGGTCGCAGCCATTGACGCATTGCGATTAAGTTGCGCGCCATGAACCGCGAATACCACCGCTGGTACAGCGAACGGCTGCACCGCGACATGGAGATGCTCGTCTTCGGCCACTCGGGCGAGCCCGTGCTCCTGCTGCCCACGAGCAAGGGCCGCTTCTTCCAGGCCGAGGACTTCGGCCTCATCGGCGCCATCGCCGACCGCATCCAGTCCGGCCGGTACATCGTGATGTGCCCCGACTCGGTGGACGAGGAGTCCTGGTTCAACACCGCCGCCCACCCCGCGGACCGCGTCCGGCGCCACCAGCAGTGGGAGGACTACCTGCTCCACGAGGCGGTGCCGCTGCTCAAGTCCCGCAGCACGGGCGGACGCCTCACGCTGGCCGGGTGCAGCTTCGGCGGCTTCCACTCGTACAACATCGGCCTGCGTCACCCGCACGTCTTCCGGCGCCTGCTGTCCATGGGCGGCAAGTTCGAGACGAACGAGTTCCTCGACGGGCACCACGACTCGGACGTCTATTTCCACTCGTGCACGGAGTGGCTGCCGAACCTCACGGACCCGGCGCAACTGTCCGCGCTCCAGCGCGTGGAGATGGTGTTGGCCGTGGGCGAGCACGACTTCTGCCGCCCCTCCAACGAGCACCTCTCCAAGCTGCTGTGGAAGAAGGACATCGGCAACCACCTCGCCGTGTGGCAGGGCGGCACGCACGACTGGCCCGTGTGGCGGCAGATGATTCAGCAGTACCTGCCCTGGTAGGCGCCGCGCGCTACGCTTCGACCGGACGCAGCGTGCCCGCGCTCTTCCGGTTGAAGCGCCACACCAGCGCCACCGCCACGCTGACGAGGCCCGCGCACAGGCCCCACCAGATGCCCACCACGCCCAGGCCCAACTGGAAGGCCAGCAGCACCGTCACCGGCAGACCGATGCCGTAGTGGCCCACCATGTTCGCCAGGAAGGTGAAGCGCGTGTCGCCCGCGCCGCGCAGCACGCCCGCGCCCACGCCCTGCGCCCCGTCGAACACCTGGAAGATGGCGCTCACCATCAGCAGCGGAATCAAGAGCGGCACCACGTCCGCGGGCGCCCCCGCCAGCTTCGCCAGCGCGTTGGGGAACAGCGCGAACACCAGCCCGCTGATGGACATGAAGCCCACGCCCCCCGCCAGCGCCATGAAGCCACTGAGCCGCGCCTGCGGCGTGTTGTGCGCCCCCACCGCCCAGCCCACCCGCACGCTGCCCGCGTTGCCAATGCCCATGGCCACGGTGAAGGAGACGCTCGCGAAGGAGAGGGCAATCTGGTGCGCCCCCACGCTCTCAGGCCCCAGCCGTGCCGCCAGCACGCCCGCCAGCGCGAAGACGCCGACCTCCGCGCAGATGTGCAGGCCAATGGGCAGGCCCAGCCGCACCGCCCGCGCCATGTCCGACCACACCGGCAGGCGCGAGGCGCGCTCGGCGCCCTCCACGGGTCGGCTGCGCACGAACAACACCGCGATGAGGAGCTCCACGCCGATGCTCGCCGACGTCGCCATCGCGGAGCCCGCCACGCCCATCGCGGGCACGTCACGCAGCGGACCGCACCAAGCCGGCAGGTTCGCCCCGCCGAAGACGAGCAGCAGGTTGCCCAGCAGGTTGAAGATGTTGGCCACCACCGTCGCGATCACCAGGGGCCGCGTGAAGGCCGTGGACTGGAGATACGAGCGCATGGTGAGGAACATCAACATCAAGGGCATGCCGGGCGCTCGCCACGTCAGGTACTCCCGGGCGCCCGCGGCCTCCGACTCGCCGATGCCCGCCAGCGGCAACAGCCGCGGCGCCAGCGTCAGCAACGTGGCCAGCAGCACGCCACCACAGAACGCCATCCACGCGCCCTGCCACAACAACGCCCGCGCCCGGGTGAACTGCCGCGCGCCAATGGCCTGGGAGACCATGGGGTCGAACCCCATCATCAATCCCATGCCGAACGAGCTGACGGCGAAATAGAGGCCGTTTCCCAACCCCACCGCCGCCAGCGAAGCCGTCCCCGCGCGGCCCACCACCAGCGTGTCCACCAATCCCATGAGCGCCTGCCCGCCCTGGGCAATCGCGATGGGAATCGCCAACCGCGCCAGCTCCCGAAGCTCGGTGCGGGGGGACTTCACGGGGGACGTTGGCAACACGGCGGTGGACATGGGGAGTGCGCCTATAGCGCCTTCCGGAACGGAATGCGCTGCCAGCCTCCGACGCCCCACGTCCCTTCGCCTGACCAGAGGGCGCGGCGACGCGCCCGTGACACGCGCCCCCTGAAATGCCCGACATCCCAGGGAGCGATTGTCTCCGCGTCAGCCGTGCCTCACGGCATCACGGGCGGCAGGAAGGGCGCGGTGGCCACCGGCGCCGCCAGGTTGGCCACGTTCGACACGCGAATCCCCGCGTCGGAGAGGGTGTACACGTAGTCATCCGCCATGATGCTGCGGCGCACCGTGGGCATCCAGTACCAGCCCCAGTTGCGGACGTTGAACGCCTGGTACATGTCCCGGACGGAGACGGTCCCCACCGGCGAGAAGCCCGTGGCGGTGTCCACGCGGAAGACGCGCAGCTCGCTGCGGAAGCCCGACCAGTAGTCGTAGGCGGAGTAGTCCCAATCCATGAAGGGAATCGCCAACAGCCCCTTCGCCGGGAAGAACGTGAAGGCCTTGTGCTCGTAGAGCGCCTCGCTGTGGCTGCTCATCGAGCCCAACTGATGCGTGAAGGTCTCCCGCGGGTTGGCCAGGTCGCTCACGTCGAAGAGCGACAGCTTCAGCGCGCGGTCCTGCCAGGTGCCGTCCTCGTTGCGGTGCTCGCCGAAGGTGAGCAGGTGCGTGTCACCCAGCGGGTGGATGTACGTGGAGAAGCCCGGAATCTTCAGCTCGCCCACCATGCGCGGGTTCGCCGGGTCCGTCAGGTCGAAGGTGAAGAGCGGATCCACCTGCCGGAAGGTGACGACGTAGCCCCGCTTGCCCATGAAGCGCGCGCTGAAGATGCGCTCACCCCGGGCGAGGTCCGCGCTGCGGCCCAGCTCCTTCAACTGCCCCTCCACCGTGCGCAGGGTCACCACGCGGTTGACCGTCTCGGGCGGGGTCCACGCGACGTCGCCGCCGCCGCTGCCAGGGTTCGGGTTCTCCGCGGGGAGGTCCACCGTGGTGGCCACCCGGAGCACGCCCTCGTGCTCGTCCATGGCGAACTGGTTGACGAGGTATCCCTCCACCGTGCCGCTGCTCTCGTAGGTGGCGAGGTTCGGGTCCCGGATGTCGAACTTGTGCAGGTACGTGTGCGTCGTCTGGCCCGGCTCCGGCCACCACCACCAGTGGCGGGCCGCCAGGTAGAGCGCGTCCTGGGAGGCGTACACCTCGCCGGGCGCCGCCACCAGGCTGGTGCGGGTGGGCGCCGAATCACCAGCGTCCAGGTTCATCGACAGCACCGACACCAGCCCCAGCCCCGTGGGCGCGTTGGTCCGATAGAAGGACGCGCAGTCGTACGCGAGCGGAGCCGCCTCGCCATTGGCGAGCACGCGCCGTCCCGGCGGAAGCCACTGCTCCAGCGTCTGCGCGCGGATGCGCTGCTCGTTCTGCTTCACGAGCGCGTCCACGTACGCGGCCATCCGCTCCCGGTTCCCGAAGAGGTTGGAGGAGTACTCGGGATAGAGGCGCACGCCCTCCGGCCAGCGGAAGCCGTCCGACACCACCAGCCGCACCGCCCCGTCCACGCGCCGGGCGTTGAGATAGCCGCCGGGCACATAGATTTGCTCCAGCACCTGGGGCGCGGCCAGGTCCGTCACGTCCACCACCGTCACCTTCACGGTGTTGCTGTCGTAGCCGCCGTAACCACACCCCATGCCCGCGCAATCCACGGCCGGCCCGTCCATGGGGCCACGGCCTCCCGTCACCTTCCCGGGCCGCGCCTCCTGCACCGCCGAGGTGATGACCAGCCGGTTGCGCTGGGCGTCGAGCAGCATCTCCCGAGGCCAACCTTCCACGTCCAGCACCGCCGTCCGCGCGAGCTGCTCCGCGGGCCACGAACGGTGGACGTAGAGCCGGTTGCCGGACAGCACGAAGATGCGCGTGCCGTCGTTCTGCACGAAGTCCGCTTCGTGGACGCCGTCCACCTGGTTGTTGGTGCCCGTGTGGTCGTTGGGCCGGTCACCACCGCCGGACGAGTCCTGGTTCGGCGGAGGCGCTCCGTTGGTGGGCATCTCGTCTCCGCGCCCGCCCCCGAAATTGTATGACTTGTAGACCTCCAGCGACGCGCGCATCTGCTTCGTCGCGGTGTCCTCGATGTGCTGCTCCAGGGCCTCACAACCGGGGAAGGCCTCCAGGCGGGCCGCCTGCTGCACGGGCTCGTTGTCGATGGGGGACTTCGTCGAACCCTCGTCACAGCCCGCGGCGAACACCGCCGCCACTCCGGCCCAGCTCCAGCGTTTCCACTGCCGCATGCCACCCTCCCTTTTGCGCGTCGGCCCCACTGGTGGCGTCCGGGGCGTCCCCGGTGTCGTGCCCGCCAGCGGCCTGCGTGCCCTCTGCCACCCGCGTGCCAGAGGTCCGCTCCTCCAGAACCCCCGGTCCGAGAGGCGCCGCGCGTGGAAAGCCTCTCAGAAACCTGAGGCGCGAGGCGAACCCGGGGCCGGAAAACCGAGACCCCGCGGCACGAAACGGACGAACTGCTGCGTCAGCACCGGGTCCATCTGCTCCAGCCGCAACCCCATGCCCGCGGCGGCGCGGAAGGGCCCCGGCGGCAGGGGCGGGTTGGACCACGCCACCGTCGCCTCGGCGGTGCACGGGGCGCGCTGGCCCGCGAGCAGCACCTTCAAGGACAGCCGCGTGCCCTCCCGGGCCGGAGTGAGCGTGCGCACGAAGAGCGCCCCGGGGCCGGCGTCATGGCTGAAGCCCGACAGCACCGTCCCGGTGGGCTGGGAGAACTCCACCACGGTGAAGAAGGGGACGCGCTCGGCGGCGCGCAGCGGCGTGTGGCCCGGCAGCAGGCGCCCCAGCACGCGGGCCAGCAGCTCGTCCGCGCCCATGTGCCGCTTCTCCAACAGCGGCGCGCCGCCCAGCGCCTGCGCGCGGGACAGCACCTCCTGGGACTCCTCGGCGCGAGACAGCAGCACCAGCGGCTTGCGCGGGTGCGCGTCCCGCAGCTTCGTCGCCAGGGCCAGGGCCTCGCGAGGCGTGCGCGACACATCCACCACGAAGCCATCCAGCCGCGCGCCATGCTCGGCCGCGAGGTTCGCCGCGTCGCCCATGTCCCGGGCGTAGAGGACGTGGAGGCCCTCCTGCTCCAGCGAGCCGCCCAGGAAGGTGTGCAGGAAGCGGCCGCCCTCCACCAGCAGCACCCTACGCCCGCGGGCCAGCGGCTCGAGGGCGCGCTCCCGGGACTGGCGCACCGCGGCCAGCTTGGCCTCGAGCGCGCCCAGCGCCACCGGCTTGGGCAGGAAGTCGTCGGCGCCCGCGCGCCAGCAGTGCATCACCTCGTGGGGCTCGCCGCCGGAGGTGAACATGATGACGGGCACGTTGCGCCCCGCAGGGTGGGCCTTCACCAGCCGGCACACCTCGTCGCCCTGCATGCGCTCCATGCGCAGGTCCAGGAGGATGAGGGACGGCACGCGCCGGGCCAGCTCGGCCATGCACGCCTCGCCGCCCTCCAGCGCCACCGCCTCGCAGCCCAGCCGCGACAGGTGCAGCCGCACCACCTCCCGGGCGGTCCGGGAGTCGTCCACCACGAACACGGTGTCGCGCGCGGGAGGAGGGCTCATGCGTTCACGGATAGGCGGAAAGCGGGTTGGGGGCCACGGGCGCCCAGGGCCACCGTTCGGGGATGGACGCTCAGGCGCGGGGCTCCTGGCGTCCGGACAACAGCCGGGTGAGCTGACGGGCGATGACGGCGCACTGCGCGGCGTTGCCGCTGTCCAACGCGTTGCGGCCGCCGTCCAGCAGGCGCTGCACGGTGCCCAGGGTGGCCTCGGCCTCCGGGCTGGGGTTCTCCTTCGCGCTGCGCTGGAGCAGCCGCGCCAGCTTCTCGCCCCGCTCCAGCAGCTTGCGGAACAGCTCCTCCGCGCGCTTCGAGTCCACCACGCCCTGCGAGCGCGCGTAGTGGGCCTGCTCCGCGCCCAGCTTCTCCGCCTCGCCCTGGGGCAACCCCGCACGGGCCTCCAGCCGCACCGCCTCCATGTTGCCGGTGGTCAGGTCGGTGGCCTTGACGGAGAGAATCGCCTCGCTGGACAGCTCGAAGACGACCTCCAGCGGCACGTCTCCGCGCGCGGCGACGTGGAGGCGCTTGAGCACCACTTCGCCCAGCTTGTAGTTCTCGTCCTGGAACTCGCTCTCGCCCTGGTACACGGGGATGCGCGCTTCCTGCTGGCCGGAGCTGCCCGGGTAGAAGATGTCGCGCGCCACCACGGGCACGCCGGTGTTCTTCGGGATGAGCCGCTTCACGCGGCCGCCCATGACGCCCACGCCCAGGCTCTGGGTGGCGACGTCCAGCAGCAGCGCCTGTCCGGACTGGCGGATGAGCTCGTCGGCCTGCACCGCGGCGCCCAGCGCGACGGCCTCGTCCGGGTGCACGTCCGTGGAGGGCGCGCGGCCGAAGAAGTCCGCCACCAGCCGCCGCACCAGCGGCACGCGCGTCATGCCGCCCACCAGCAGCACCACGTCCACCGCGTGCGGGTCCATCTTCGCCTCGCGCATCACCGACTCGCAGACGTCCAGGCAGCGACGCGACAGCGGCTCGGACAGCGTCTCGAAGAAGGAGCGCGTGAGCACCGTCTCCAGCTCCACCATGCGCTTGCCAGGAGCGGTGTGGTCCCCCAGCCCGGCGACATAGATGGACGCCTCGTCCTTGTCGGTGAGCTCGCGCTTGGCGGACTCGGCGGCCACCTTCAGGCGGCGCAGGCTCTGCGCGTCCTGCGACACCACGTGGCGGAGCTCGTCGTCCACCTGGGCCAGCAGCCATTGGACGATGCGCTGGTCGAAGTCCTCGCCGCCCAGCTTCGGGTCACCGCCGGTCGCCTTCACCTCGAAGACGCCGGACTTCACCTCGAGGATGGACACATCGAAGGTGCCGCCGCCCAGGTCGAAGACGAGCGCGTTGCCCTCGAAGCCGCGCGACAGGCCATACGCCAGCGCCGCGGCGGTGGGCTCGTTCACCAGCCGCACCACGTCCAACCCGGCGATGGTGGCCGCCTCGCGCGTGGCCTGCCGTTGGTTGTCGTCGAAGTTGGCCGGAACGGTGATGACGCACTTGGTGACGGGGCGGCCGAAGTGCGCCTGCGCGTCCAGGGCCAGCTCGCCCAGAATCATCGCGGAGACCTGCGTGACGGGCATCACCTTCCCCGCCAGCCGCACGCGCGCGTCACCCGACGGGCCCGACACCAGGGGATAGGGAACGAGCGCCTTCGCCTCCTGCACCAGCTCTGGCGTGAAGCGGCGCCCGAGGAACCGCTTGGTGGCCCACACCACGGAGTCCGGGTGCTCTTCAGCCAGCGCTTGCGCGGCGACGCCCACCACGCGTTCACCAGCGGAGTTCACGCCCAAGGTGGACGGCGTCAACCGACCGCCCGCGCGCGCGGGAATCAGGCGCGGGCGTCCGTCTTCCACGGTCGCCACGGCGCTGTTGGTGGTACCCAGGTCAATGCCGATGACGGGGTCGTGCATGGGGGGCCAGGAGGACACCACCCTACGGGTGTTCGCGCCACCTCGCCAAGCCCCCTGACAGCCCCGCATGCGGATAAGGGCTGCTTTCCCGCCCCACAGGCCAGGACGGCGGGCCTGCGGTCGGCTCGACGCGTGCCGTGAGCCACGGACGTTGCCCGGCCGTGGCCCCCGTGCTAAGGGCGCGACCGCCATGGTCAACGTGTCGATTGCCCGCCGCTACGCCCGCGCCCTTCTCGATGTCGCTTCGGAGGCGGGCCGCACCGACGCCGTCGCCGAGCAGCTCACCGCTTTCGCCGACGTCATCGCGAAGAACGCCGAGCTGACCGACGTGCTCGTCAACCCCGCCTACACCCGCGAGCAGCGCCTGCTCGTGGTGGAGTCGGTGATGAAGGCCGTCCCGGGCGGTCTGGAGCCCACGCTGACCAACACCCTCCGGCTGCTGGTGGACCGCAACCGGCTGGGTTACCTGTCCGACATCGCCCGCCTCTTCCGTGACATGGCGGATGCCCGCGCCGGACGCGTCCGGGGCCACGTCACCAGCGCCTCCCCGCTGCCCTCGGATGCCCTGGCCCAGCTCCAGCAGACGCTCCAGCAGCTCACCCAGCGCGACGTCCTGTTGGAGACGCGCGTGGACCCCAGCCTCCTGGGCGGCGTCGCCGCGCAGGTGGGCAGCATCCTCTACGACGGGAGCATCCGCACCCAGCTCGAGGAGATGCGCCGCGAGCTGAAGCAGCGCTGAGTCCGGCCGCTCGCCGGGCAACCAACGTTCCAGGTCGTCCGCATCACCCCGCAGTCCAGGGCTAACCGGTATTTCCTGTAGGCCCTGACAGCGGTATAGTCATGGGGTCGCGGGACAAACCCGTGCCACCCCGGGCGACCTGAACATGGCGCAGTCCCTACTCCACCGGTATTCCGAAGGTCCGTCCTCGCTGGCGGCACCGGAGGAAGTGCGGCCCTTCCTGGGCGCGCTTCTCCAGGCGGCGGGGTGTGGCGTGGCCCTGCTGGACCGGGACTTCCGCGCCCAATGGGTGAACACCGCGCTGGCGGCGCTGTCCGGCCTGGAGCCGCGCGTGCACCTGGGCCGCCCGCTGTCGGAGCTGTGGCCGCACGTGGCGCCGGCCCTGTCGCCGCTGCTGGCCCGGGCCCTGGCGGGAGAGGACGTGGTGGAGGCCCCGCTGCGGGGCGTGCTGGCCTCGTCCGCCGGTGAGAAGCACCTGCGGGTGGGCCTGTCCCCCGCGATTCATGGCGGAGCCCTGGCGGGCGTGGTGCTGTGGGTGCGCGACGAGACGGAGCGCGTGCTGGAGGAGCAGCGGCTGCGCGCGCGCGAGTCGCACATGCGCAGCCTGGCGGACGTGGCGTGCGACGGACACTTCCTGCACGACAACGGCGTGGTGCTGGACGCCAACCGCGCGATGGCGCAGCTTCTGGGCTACTCGACGCCGTCGGAGATGATCGGCCGGCACCTGTCGGAGTACGTGGCCCCGGAGTTCCGCTCCCAGGTGGGCCTGGTGCTCAGCCGCGGGCTGGAGACGCCCTACGAGGTGGTCGTCCTGCGTCGGGACGGGCAGCGGCTGCCCCTGGAGGTGCTGGGGCGCTTCGTGACGTGGGAGGGCCGCCAGGTGCGGCTGGCCGCCGTCTGGGACATCAGCAGCCGCAGGGCCGCCGAGGAGCGCACGGCCCACACCGAGCAGTTCCGCAACCAGTTGCTGGGCGTGGTGGACACGGAGATGCGGGGGCCCCTGCAGTCCATCCAGCAGGGCACCCACACCCTGCAGCAGATGGACGGCCTGCAGGACGTCCAACGCACCCTGGTGGGCCAGGTGTCCCACGCCGCCCGGCGCATGGAGCGGATGCTCCACGAGCTGATGGACTTCACCCGCGCGCGGCTGGCGGGCGGGCTGGTGCTGCGGCCCGAGCCCGCCGAGCTGGACGCCGTCGTCTCCCGCGTGGTGGAGGAGCGGCGCCGGACGCACCCGCGGCGCACCCTCCTCATGGAGCTGGAGGGCGACCTGCGCGGCCACTGGGACGCCGCGCGGCTGGGCCAGTTGGCGGACCACCTGCTGGGCAACGTCCTCCAGCAGGGCCGGGCGGAGTCCCCGGTGACGCTGCGGCTGGCGGGCGCGGTGGGGGGCGTCACCCTGTGTGTGCACAGCCACGGGCTCACGGTGGCCGCCGAGGAGCACTCCTCCCTGTTCGAGCCCTTCCGCAAGGACCGCTCCGCGCCCCCGGAGGGCCTGGGGCTGGGCCTGTTCCTGGCGCGGCAGATCGCCATCGCGCATGGCGGCAAGCTGGCGGTGGAGTCCTGCGCCCAGGGCGGCGTGCGGTTCATCGCCTGGCTGCCCCGCGAGTCGGCGCACTGAGCCGCCGCCGCAACGGCTGCTGATGCCCCAGAGTAGTGAGGAGCGGCCTGACGCCCCTCCCGGACGGGGCGGGCGCCGCCGCCTGTCCCACTCCTGAACGGGCGTGCTCCCTCGGGGTGTCCTGGGAGGTACAGAGCGCATTGCAGCGGGGGGGTGTGCGTGGTAAGGGGCCCCGACTTCAAGGTTTCGGCGGCCTGCCCCACGTCGGCCGCCCCTGTGCAAGGACGCAAGACGCCCATGGAAATCCGCGCCGACGAGATCAGCAGAATCATCCGGGAGCAGATCAAGGACTACGGGAAGAAGGTCACCGTCGCGGAGACGGGTACCGTGCTGTCCGTCGGTGACGGTATCGCGCGTATCTACGGCCTCGAGGGGGCGCTCGCCGGTGAGCTCGTGGAGTTCACCAACGGCGTGCAGGGCCTCGTGCTGAACCTCGAGGAGGACAACGTCGGCGTCGCCATCATGGGCGACTTCCAGGCCATCCGCGAAGGCGACACCGTCAAGCGCACCCAGCAGATTGCGTCCGTGCCCGTGGGCAAGGAGCTGCTCGGCCGCGTGGTGGACCCGCTCGGCAAGCCGCTGGACGGCAAGGGCCCCATCGCCGCCACCGAGACGCGCCGTCTCGAGGTGAAGGCGCCCGGCATCGTGTCCCGCAAGAGCGTGCACGAGCCCCTGCAGACGGGCATCAAGGCGCTGGACGCGCTGGTGCCGGTGGGCCGCGGTCAGCGCGAGCTCATCATCGGTGACCGCCAGACGGGCAAGACGGCCGTCGCCATCGACACCATCATCAACCAGAAGGGCCTGAACGTTTACTGCATCTACGTGGCCATCGGCCAGAAGCAGTCGACGGTCGCCCAGGTGGTGGAGAAGCTGAACCGCTTCGGCGCCATGGAGTACACCACGGTGGTGGCGTCCAACGCCTCCGACCCGGCCCCCATGCAGTTCTTCGCGCCGTACGCCGGCGTGGCCATGGGCGAGTACTTCCGCGACAACAAGATGCACGCGCTCATCGTGTACGACGACCTGTCCAAGCAGGCCGTGGCGTACCGTCAGCTCTCGCTGCTGCTCCGCCGCCCGCCCGGTCGCGAGGCCTACCCCGGCGACGTGTTCTACGTGCACAGCCGCCTGCTGGAGCGCGCCGCCAAGCTGTCCGACGAGGAGGGCGCCGGTTCGCTCACCGCGCTCCCCATCATCGAGACCCAGGCCGGTGACGTGTCGGCGTACATCCCGACGAACGTCATCTCCATCACCGACGGGCAGATCTTCCTCGAGACGGACCTCTTCTTCGCCGGCGTCCGCCCGGCCATCAACGTGGGCCTCTCCGTGTCCCGCGTCGGTTCGGCCGCGCAGATCAAGGCCATGAAGCAGGTCGCCGGCACCATGAAGCTGGAGCTCGCGCAGTACCGCGAGCTGGCCGCCTTCGCCCAGTTCGGCTCCGACCTGGACAAGGCCACCCAGGAGACGCTGGCGCGCGGCGCCCGCATGGTCGAGCTGCTCAAGCAGGGCCAGTACGAGCCCATGCCCGTCGAGAAGCAGGTCATGCAGATTTTCGCCGCCACCAACCGCGACGACCCCAAGAAGCGCGGCTGGATTCGCGACATCCCGGTGGCCGACGTGGTCCGCTGGATGCGTGAGTTCCTGGAGTTCGCCGACGGGAAGCACCCGAACGTCGCCAAGGACCTGGGCGCGAAGCGCGAGCTGACCGCCGACATCAAGGCGGCGCTGGCCAAGGCCATCACGGAGTTCAACGAGGTCTTCCAGCCGACGCCGGGCGCCAAGGTCTAAGGCCCGTCCCGGATGGCGCGGGGCCTCGTCCAGGCCCCGCGAAGCACGCGCCCCGCGCTCCCTTCACTGGGAGGCGGGGCTTCGTGTTTTCAGCGCACGCGCCGCACCACCGCGTGCAGGCTGCGGTCCGCGCCGCCGCGCGCGCCCAGCAGCTCCATGGCCTTCAGCTCGTAGGGCAGCACGTTGTCGCGGGACACCAACTGCACCTGCGCGCCCAGCGCGGCCGGCAGCGCGAGGTCCAGCTCGAAGATGTCACCGGCCACCAGCGTCTGCTCCGGCGTGGTGCCCGTGCGCTCCCAGACGCGCTTGAGGGCCTCGAAGTAGCGGCCCCGGCGCAGGTACACGGGGCGGCGCAGCACGCCGTCCAGCGTCTGCGTCTCTGGCACCGTGGCGAAGCGCGCGTCCGGCGCGTCCGGCGGGTCCAGGAGGAACTTGCGCGCGTCGCCGGACACCGTGAGCTTCTCGCGGCCCTGGGGGGCGAGCTCGTCCAGCTTCTTCTCCACCAGGTCGGTGTGCGCGTTCGTCACCACCGTCACCGGCAGGCCCGTGGCCACCAGCGCCTCCAGCACCTCCTTCGCCTCCGGCTTGAAGGCGGTGGCCGAGTGCGCGTAGGCCTCGCGGTAGAGCTTCTGCACCACGTCGGAGCGCGCGGCCTCGTCCAGGCCCTTCCCGAAGCGCTGCATCAGGCGGTGCGCCGCGCAGGTGGCCGTCAGGTACGGGTCCGCCGTGGCGGGCGCCACCACCCGGCCGCCCAAATCCCAGCCCAGCGAGTCCGCGCCCGCGCGCAACGCGGCGACCTCTTCCTCCCACGCGGCCTCCAAATCCTCACCCAGCGCCGCCGCCAATCCCTGCCGGAAATGCAGCAGGAAGGGCGCGCTCTCCGCCGCCACGTCCGTGAAGGTTCCGTCGAAGTCCAACACCACGCACGCAATCGCCATTCAGACCACCGGCTCCCGAAGTTGAAGGAAAGGTGCCGGATGACGCCTCACCCACGCCCCTCGAATCAAGCCCGCGCGCATCAACCCGCCCCGGCGGCCGAGCAGCCCCCGCCCAGGAGCATCACCCCGCCGACGTTCTCCGGGGTAATCGGGTTGTCTTCCGGAGGGTGGCACGCACAACGTAGGGCCCTGGCCGCATCCCGCGGCCACCTCGCCCATGTCCGAGCCTCCCTCCTCCCGGCCCCCGTCCTCCGCCGCTCCGGCGCGGACGGACGCGTTCCTCTCCGAAGCCAGCCGCCTGCTCGCGGAGAGCCTGGACTGGGAACAGACGCTGGCCACCGTGGTCCGGCTGGCCGTGCGCGAATGGGCGGACGTGGCCTTGCTGGACGTGGTGGAGGACGACGGCCGGGTCTGCCTGGGCGCCTTCGCCACCCGCGTCCCCGCGTGGCAGCGGGAGCTGGAGCAACGGCCGCCGCGTCCGGGGCCCTGGAGCCGGGGCGCGGCGTGGGATGCTGCGCTGAAGGACGGCGTCGCGCGGTGGGTGACGGTCCCCGGCGGACCCGCGCTGACGGCGCACGCCGAGCCGCCGCGCACGCCGGACGGGGGCACGCCGCACGCGCTCTACCTGTTGCCCCTGCGCAAGGGGCCGCGCTCACTCGGCCTCCTCACGCTCTCCTTCACCGAGCCCCACGCGCAAGACACCGCGCGGGTGCGCGAGGCGGCGGAGGACTTCGCCCACCGGGCCGCGCTCGCGCTGGCGAATGCCCGTGAGCACCGGGAGGCCCTGGAGGGGTTGCGCCAACGGGACCTGCGGCTCGCGAGCATGCGGGCGTTCCTGGACGCCGCGCCAGTGGGCATGGCCCTCTTCGACCAGGACTTGCGCTGCGTGCGCGCGAACCCGAAGCAAGCGGCCCTCAACCGGCTGCCGACGGAAGCCCACCCGGGCCGCACCTTGCTGGAGCTGTTGGGCCCCCGGGCCGCGCCCGTGGAAGTGATGATGCGCGAGGTGATGCACACCGGCGTGCCGGTGGTGGACCAGCTCCTGACGGACGCGGGGGACGGCGAGCGGCGCCACTTCCGCGTCACCCACTTCCCGGTGGTGGCCGGCGACACGAGGGTGGGCGTGGGCACCACCGTCACCGAGGTGACGGAGCAGAAGGTGGAGGAGGAGCGGCTGCGCTTCCTCGCCGAGGCCACCGCGCGCCTGTCCCACTCGCTGGACTGGCGCACCACGCTGCGCACCGCCGCGCAGCTCCTGGTGGGCGGGAAGCTGGCGGACTACTGCACCGTGGACGTGCTCGCCGACGACGGCCGGGGACTGGAGCGCGTGGAGGCCCTGGCCAGCGACGCCGCCACCCAGCAGCTCCTCCACGACGCCCTGCGCTTTCCGCCGCCGCCCGGCTCACGCTCGCCCATCCGCCACGTGCTGGAGACGGGCCGCCCCATGCTCGCCGCGCACATCGACCCGGCGTGGCGGGACGCCCTCTCGCTGTCCCCAGAGCACCGCAAGCTGATGGAGGCGCTGGGCGGACACTCCGCGATGTTCGTGCCGCTGGTGGCGCGCGGACGCTGCCTGGGGGTGCTCAGCGTCGTCTCCCAGGACCCGAACCGGCGCTACCAGGACCGGGACTTGGACTTCCTGGAGGACCTCGCGTCCCGCACCGCGCTCGCCGTGGACAACGCCTGGCTGTACCGCGAGGCGTCCCGGGCCGTGGCCGCGCGCGACGAGTTCGTGGCCATCGCCACCCATGAGCTGCGCACGCCCCTGTCCGCGCTCCAGCTCCAGCTCGCCTCGCTGCTGCGCGCCGTGGACAAGGGCCTGCCCATGCCACCGGAGCGGCTGCACCAGGGCCTGGCCAGCACGCAGCGCCAGGCGGAGCGGCTGTCCCACCTGGTGACGCACCTGTTCGAGGTGGCGCGCATCAGCACCGGCCGCCTGGACGTGGAGCGCGAGGACGTGGACCTGTCCGCGCTGGTGCACCGGCTGGTGGCTCGCATGGAGGAGGCCCTGGTGGCGGCTGGCTGCGCCCCGGTGACGCACGCGAACACGCCCGTCATCGCCCACGTGGACCGGCTCCGCGTGGAGCAGGTCCTGATGAACCTGCTGTCCAACGCGATGAAGTACGCGCCGGGCCAGCCGGTGGAGCTGTCCGTGGACGTGGAGGCCGGGGCCGCGCTCGTGGTCGTGCGCGACTGGGGCCCTGGCATCCCCGCCGGCGCCGCGCCGCGCATCTTCGAGCGCTTCGAGCGCGCCACCGGCGAGCACGCGCGCGCCAGCCTGGGCCTGGGGCTCTACATCTCCCGCCAGATTGCCCGCGCCCACGGCGGAGACCTCACGGTGGAGACGCCGTCACTGGGCCCCGGCGCGCGCTTCGTGCTGCGCCTGCCCCTGGGCGAGGTGCCGCCAGCTCCCACGTCCTCCCCTTGAAGCCTACCCCGCGACGCCCGCTAACCTCCCGGTCATGGAAGCGATGCAGCGAAACGAGTCGGCGCCCCCGCGCCGGGCGTGGCTGCCCTGGGGCCTGCTGGTGGGCGCGGTGATGCTCGCCACGACAGGGGCCTGGGCGGGAACGCGCTCCATCTCCGCCCTGGTGGACCGCAACGACGCCCTGTCCCGCGAAGCGGCCGAGTCCGAGGCCCGCGTGGCCGAGCTCCAGGCCCTGCGCGACGCCATGTCGCGACGGCTGAGGACGCTGGAACAACAGCACCACGCCGCCTACGCCGCGGCGGTGACGGCCACCGCCGCGTGCACCACCGCCCTGCAGCCGCCCACGCCGCCCCCGGGCAAGGCGGAGCCCTCCAGGCGCCTGGCCAAGGCCAAGAAGCAGGGCCGCCGCTGACGGGCTGTTGCCCCCGCGTCCACACCGCGCCCAGGCACCGTGGACGCCCAGGCCACAGGGCCTCGCGCAACCCCGCGGAACCTCGGGCATGAGGCCCCGGCCCGCTACGTGCTACCTCGACGGCATCGCGTCATCATCCCGCTCCGAGGTCCACGCTCCATGTCACACTTCGCTCCCCGCGCCCCCTCGCGGCCCCTGCTGGCCGCGCTCCTGGCCCTGACGGCCGTGCTGGTTCTCCCGGCTCCGGCCCGGGCGGAGCCAGGCATCCGCATCCTGAACTCGCTGCGCGCCGACGAGCTGGCCTTCAACGCGCTCACCACCAACCGGGCAGCGCTGGAGGCCCTGTCGACCCAGCCGCTGCACACCCGGATGTTCGCCTCCGACCCGCGGCTGAAGCACACGCTGGAGCACCCAGCGGCCCGCAGCGTGATGACGTACCTGGCCCAGTGTGCCCTGCCGCCCCACGCGTCCGTGAAGTGGGTCAGCCGCGCGGGCGAGACGTTCGTCTTCGAGGGCGAGCTGGGCCTGTGCTCGGAGTGGGAGTACGACCAGCCGAGCCCGTCCTGTCTGCGCTACGTGACGGCCTGTCTTCTGGCGCGCAACAACGCCTTCGGCCGCCGGGTGATGGTGTCCATGCGCGGCGAGGACCCTTCCGAGCCCCTGCGCTTCAACCCCTCCGGCGCGCCCCGGGAATGGAGCCCCATGTTCCTGCCCTGCCAGACGCGGGAAGCGGGCCTCCAGGCCGAATGCGGCTGGCTGGGTGAGAACGTGGGCACCTGCTCCGCCGGAGAGAAGGTGATGTTGGCCGCGGGCGCGCCCTCCCCCAACACCTGCACCGGCCGGATCGGCAGCATCCACGGCGACCGGGTGCTGCGCGTGTGCGAGGACGCGAAGGGCTGCGCGTGGAAGGACCGCCTGGCGGACACGGATGGCAACACGTGCGGTGGCATCGCCCCCAGCGTGGAGTTCGAGTGCCCCCGCTCGGGCCGCTACAGCGTCATGTCCGCGCCCTTCAACCGCGAGGCGAGGCCCGGCTCCTGGGCGGCGCCCGTGGCCACCACGGGCCGCTACCCGGCCGCGCCCTTCGGCGCCTACACGTTCCGCGAGGGCGCCTTCTACGGAAACATGTTCGACCCCAAGGGCCTGACGGTGGAGGTCCTCCTGAACCTGGACAACTTCCAGCCCACCCTGCGGGATTTGCGCTTCAAGGGCGTGGTCCACGACAACGTGCACGCCTGCCACGGACGGGACTGGGTGGACGGCGACAGCCACTTGCGCTCGCGCATCTGCGCCAACACCAGCATCTCCGGCGACCGCATCGAAGGCTGCATGGCGCACGCCGCGGGGCCCTGTGAGCCGGGCAGCCTCAGCGCCCAACCCGCCCGCTGCCACGTGAACGACGGGACCTTGGTGGAGGGGGATGGCGACTTCGAGAGCTGCATGGACGCGCGGGGCTACATGCAGACCGAGCCCATCACCGTGTTCCTGCGCACGCCCTGCGAGGCCATTTCACCCAAGTCGCAGACCACCTGCGGGATGACGTGCGACTTCTCCAAGCTCCCGCCCAAGTGCTCGGACTCGTGCACCGTGCAGAAGTCCGCGGGCCAGTGCCTCACGACGAAGGCGTGCCTGGACAACCCCGCCAACTGCCCCGCGCAGTAGCCCCCCGGCAGCCTCCCGCGGGGTGAGGAGATGTCGGGTTGAATAAAGCAGGCCACCGGGCGTCCCAGTCACCGGTGGCCGCATCCCCGGCCCATCTTCAGGAGCTGACCCGTGTTCCCATTCCGGACCGTGCTGTGTGCCCTCGTCGCGCTCGGGCTGACCCTGGGTCCGACGGCGGCCGAGGCCCGCTTCGGCAAGCGCTCCCGGCCCTCGCAGAGCGAGTCCAAGAAGGACCGGGACAGCAACGAACACGGCGCCTCCGCCATCGGCACGGACGACGACGACGCCCCCCGCCGCCCCTCCCGGCGGCGCGCGTCGAACAACCGGCGGCACGTCAGCGGGGGCGCGACGGTGGTCCCCTCGTCCTGGCTCGCGGCCATCCTCATCACCGGCAACCACCGGATGAACGTGGCGCCGGAGCTGCGCGGCGACCGCCACGCGGCGCCGCTGTCCTTCCGCCTGGGCATCCAGGGCGGTCCGGTGAGCGAAGGCGGCGCCGGGGGTGACCTCTTCCTCGGGCTGGAGGGCCGGCGCTTCGGCATCGACCTGCGGATGACGGGCCTGGGGCTGCCCACGGACGACGGCTCGTATGGCTCGGACACCATCACGCTGACCCAGTCGCACCTCACCTGGGCGCTCATCTCCCACGAGCGCGCCCGGCTGCGCGCGGAGGCCGGCCTCAGCACCGCGCACGCGCCGGACATCACCTTCGTGGGCCCCAGCTTCGGTGCCTCACTGGAGGCCTGCCTCGCCGGCCCGCTGGACGTGGAGGCCCGCCTGCAGGTGACGCCCTTCCCCTACCGGCAGGTGGACGCGAGCGCCGCGCTGGCGCTGCACCTGGGCGCGGTGGTGCTGCGCGGCGGCTACCGCGGCATGGTGCTGGATGACGCCGGCTATGTGGACGGCATCGCCAACGTCGACACCTTCCACGGGCCCTTCCTCGGGATTGGCCTCCGGTACTGAGACGCGTCCTTCGGTGCGGCGCTCAGGCGGGCGTCCGCACCGCGCCGCGAGCCGGGCAGTGCCGCCGGACCGCCTCCAGCAGCGCCTCCAGCCGCACCGGTTTGCGCAGCACACCCACCGCGCCTGGAGGCAACGGCCCGGGCTCCGCGGACATCACCACCACCCGCGTCCCGGCGAAGCGCTCGTCCTGGCGCAGCCGCTCCACGAGCCCGCGGCCATCCACGCGCGGAATCTCCCAGTCGAGCAGCACGAGGCAGGCGGACTCCAGCGCCACGAGCACCCGCAGGGCCTCCACGGCGTTGATGGCCATGGACACCTCGAAGCCCTCGTCGTGAAGCGCCTCCGCCATGGCCCCCCGAACGTCCGGGTCATCCTCCACAATCAGGACCTGCGGTTGCACTCCGGAGCCAATCACGCCTGTCACCCTAACCCCTCTTTTCCTGTGTGGCACGGGGGACTTCCCCGCATTCCACGCTCTGTCCAGGCATGAGCATCTGCACGGCCGTACCATGCAGATAGTACAGCGAGAGACCGACAGCCTGGAGGCGCGCGTTTGGCGCTCGCGCGACGACGAGGTTTCACCCGCGAGCACTTGCGTCCACGGCGCGCCGCCACGGTGTCCGACGCCGCACAGGTGCGGATGGCGGACGGCGCGTCACCCTCGGGGCCCCATGGCCAGCGGGGACGGAAGAGGGTTGAATCCCCCTTCCCCCAGACGCCACGAGGAGTGGACCTTTGCCTGCATCCAAGGCCGTGCTGTGCGCCGCGCTCGCGGCCGGTGTCCTCGCGCTGGGCCCCACGCCCGCCGAGGCACGCTTCGGCAAGCGGAGCGCGTCGTCCAGCAGCAGCTCGGGCAAGTCTTCTTCGTCCTCGTCCTCGTCCGCGTCGTCCTCCTCGCGGAGCGCCAGCACCCGCCCGGCCAGCGCCATTGGCCAGTCCCGCGAGGGCACGCGCGCCAGCCGCCGCCCCCATGGCGCCAGTGCCATTGGCCAGCCGCGCGCGTCCCGCGGCGGTGATGCGCCCCGGCGCCGCGCGGCGAGGGTTCGCCGGCTCCCGCCCAGCTACATCGTCGCGGGCTCCGTGATGGGCGCCACGGGAGCGCGGCTCGGCTACGCGGCCCCCGCCCGCGTGGCGCGGGAGCAAGAAGAGGCCGTGGCGCTGCTGGTGCGCATGGGCGTGCAGGGCGACCGGCTCGGTGACGGCGGCGCCATGGGCCTGTTCATGGCCATGGACGGGCGGCGACTGGGCGTGGACGCGCGCATGACGGGTCTGACGCTGCCCGCGACGGACGGCGCGAGCACCCGGGACCGCATCACCCTGCTGAGCGCGCACGCCACCGCGGCGCTGTGGGCCGGTGAGCGCGGCCGGATGCGCCTGGAGGCCGGCGTCGCCAGCGCGCACGCGCCCTCCATCATCTTCGCGGGCCCCAGCTTCGGCGCCTCCGTGGAGGCGTGCATTGGCGCCTCACCGGTGGACGTGGAGGCCCGCGTGCAGGCGGTGCCCTTCCCGCACCGGCAGGTGGACGCGCAGGCCGGCCTGGCCGTCCACATCAGCTCGCTGCACCTGCGCGGCGGCTGGCGCGCGCTCTACCTCAACGACGCGGGCCACACGACGGGGGAGCCCCAGATTGAGCGCCTCTCCGGCCCCTACCTCGGCCTGGGCTTCACGTTCTGACGCGCGGCGAAGACCGCGGACTGGAGCCCTCGCGCGACGGGCTCCAGCCAGACTTGCGCACCGCCCGTTACTCGTCGGACGCCGCGGCCATGGGGGCCGAGCTCGAGCTGCCCCCCAGGTCCCCCAGGTCCGACACGCTGGAGGTCGCCGGGCCCGTGCCGCGCTTGCCGCGCCGCTTGGGTGGAGGCGCCAGCTTCGGCTGCGTGCCGAACAGGCGCTCGTAGGTCTCCGGCGTGTTGATGTTCACCACCACGCCCGGGTCCTTCACCGGCACGCGGCGCACCTTCATCGCCACCAACGCGGGCTCCACCTGCTGCCCCTCCGAGGCGCGCAGCCGCTCGGCGGCGCTCCTCGACAACACCAGCGGCCAGCCAGGCGCGCCCTCGAACTCCGGCCGCAGGCTTTCGTCCGGGCCCGCGCCATCCACCATCTTCAAGAGCGACTTGAGCGTGGAGGCCCGAAGCGCGGGCATGTCCACCGGGTGCAACAGCACCACGTCCGCCCCCGACTCCAGCGCGGCCTCGATGCCCGCCTTCATCGAAAGCAGCGGCCCTTCCTGCCACCGCTCCGCCTCCACCAGGTCCATGCCTGGATGCTGCTCGCGGACCGCCTCGGAGTCCTTCCCCACCACGCCGAGCACCGTGGCCCCCGCCTTGCCAAAGGTGGATGCCAGCGACTGGAGGAAGCTCTTTCCTCCCTCATGCTCGATAAGCGCCTTGGGGTGGCCCATCCGCCGGGCCTCTCCCGCAGCGAGGATGATTGCGACTGCCTTCATGCCACGCCTCCTCCGCCCCCATGAATGAACGCCAGCAGGCCCGGGGGCCTTCGCTCAAAGGCTGTGGCGTCCGCGTAGGATTGCAGCCCACCCCTGGGTTCCAGCCGTCAGCCAGACGCCAGTCACTCCGGAGGGTGTTCGCTGGATGAGCATCCAGACAGGCGCTCCGTCCACCACCCGTCATCCGAAACGCAGCGCGCGGTCGTGGGGCTCCCCAAGCGGCACCGTGGGCCCCAGCGGCACCACCCGCGTGGGATTCACCGTCGTCTGGCTCCAGTAGTAGTGCAGCTTGATGTGGTCCAACTGCGTCGTCTCGGTGAAGCCGGGCGTCTGGTACAGCTCCTTCAGGTACCCCCACAGATTCGGGTAGTCCTGGATGCGCCGCAGGTTGCACTTGAAGTGGGCGTGGTACACGAGGTCGAAGCGCACCAGCGTCGTGTAGAGGCACACGTCGGCTTCGGTGAGCGTGGCGCCGCACAGGTAGCGCCGCGTGCCCAGCACCTGCTCCCAGACATCCAGCGCGGAGAACAGCTCGCGGCACGCGGCCTCGTAGGCGTCCTGGCTCGTCGCGAACCCCGCGCGGTACACGCCGTTGTTGATGGACGGGTAGATGGCGTCCAGCGTGGCGTCCACCTGCGCGCGCAGGTGCGGCGGCGCGAGCTGCACGGACGCGTCACCGAACGCGTCGAACTCCGTGTCCAACATGCGCAGCAGCTCGCGCGATTCGTTGTTCACCACCGTCTCGCGCTGCGTGTCCCAGAGCACCGGCACCGTGACGCGGCCCGTGTAGTCCGCGCGGGCCTTCACGTAGAGCTCGCGCAGGAAACGGAAGCCGTGGAAGGGCTCCGGGTCCGAGCCCGGGTAGCCCTGGAAGCTCCACCCGTCATCGCCCATGCGCGGGTCCACCACCGTGAGGCCGATGACGCCCTCCAGCTTCTTCAGCTTGCGGATGATGGCCACCCGGCTGGCCCAGGGACATGCGTAGGAGATGTAGAGGTGGTACCGGCCGGGCTCCGCCTGAAAGCCGCTGGAGCCATCCGCCGTCACCCGTTCCCGGAACACGGTGGCGGGACGCTGGAAGCGCCCCGATTCATCCGGCGCGTACCAGCCCGCGTGCCAGGTCCCGTCAATCAACTGCCCCATCTTCCGCGCCTCCGAGAACCTCCGAACGTGTCCTGGACAACCTGTCCACTCCCACCGCCGGATGCAGCGCCCGGACACCGATTCCGCTCGGAGGCCGGGGCCCGAGCGACGCGGCGTGTGGTGCACGCGGCCGCCTTCTGACACCGCTGCAACCTTGCACCGCCAGACACCTGCGCACACCGGAGCGCCTTGTGGCGCACCCCGTGCGTCTCGCTACGGTGACGCGCGTTCCCCCTGAAGTCCCCCCTCGGAGGTCGCGACATGACGGAGTCCCCACAGCACGGACAGGCCCCCAACGCACGGCCCTGGGTGCCCTGGCTGGTGACGGCGCTGGTGGTGCTGATGTCGGGCGGCGTGCTGTTCCTCGCGAACCGCGGCACCACGAAGGCCGAGGCGCTGGCGGAGCAGTCCCGCCAGGCCGCCATGGACGCCACCACGCGGGCCCGCGACGCGGAGTCCGCGCGGCTCATGTTGGAGCAGAAGCTGGCGGCGCTGGAGGCCGAGCACACCCAGCTCGCCACGGAGAAGGAGCAGCTCAGCACGGAGAAGGAGCAGCTCAGCCAGACGGTGCAGGAGCAGGAGGCGGAGCTGGCCAAGCTGAAGGCCACCTACGACGACTTGCAGGACAAGATGAAGGCGGAGATCGCCGAGGGCGCCATCAAGCTGTCCCAGGCGGAGGGCCGCATCCAGGTGGACCTGGTGGACAAGGTGCTCTTCGACTCCGGCGACGCGAGCATCAGCGCGCGCGGCCAGGAGGTGCTCACGCGGCTGGGCAGCGTGCTGGCGAAGGTGGAGGACAAGTCCATCCAGGTGTCGGGCCACACGGACGACTCGCCGCCGTCGCAGAAGCTGCAGGCCGTCTTCCCCAGCAACTGGGAGCTGTCGGTGGCGCGCGCGGTGAACGTCGTGCGCTTCCTCCAGGAGACGGGCGGCGTGCCCGCGCGGCGGCTGGTGGCGGCGGGCTACGGCCAGATGCGCCCGGTGTCCGCCAACGCCACGCCGCAGGGCCGCGCGCGCAACCGGCGCATCGAGGTGCTGCTGATGCCGGACCTGCCCTCCAAGCGCACGCCGCCAGCGGCGGTGCAACGCGCGGTCGCGGGCGGCACCACGGCCAAGGGCCAGGCGAAGCCCGCGCGCGGCACGAAGTAGCCCCTTGGGCTACTGCTTCTTCACCGACTCCAGCAGCTTGCGGAAGGACTTCTCCGAAGCGGCCACCGTCTTCTCCGGGCCCGTCAGCTTGAAGAAGACGGCGCCCTGGGCGCCCTCGACGATGGCGCCCAGCAACCGGAAGCCGGGCTTGGGCGTGGAGGGGCCCATCATCGGCCCGCCGCCGGTGTACGTCCCCTTCACGTCCACGGTGGTCAGCGGCATGCCGTTGACCTTCTCCGTCTTCGTCTTCGACTTGTCCTGCGGGATGGGCTTGCCGTCCGCCGTCTGGAACTGGCCCACCCAACGCTTCACGTTGGCATCCACCGCGCCGCCCTGACCCTGGCCGAAGTAGAACACGGCCAGCTCGGCGGCCTCCGTGTCGCCCTTCGCCGCGGGAATCTTGTACGTCGCCGCGCGCATGGGCCGGTCGCCCTGGGCCGCCCACTCCGCTGGCGCCGTCCACGTCAAGCCGCCCGCGGACTGCGCATGCGCCACCGTCGCCACTGCCACCACCAGCACACCCAATAGTCGGTTCATGCGCGGCAGCGTAACCGCCCCAAGCCCACTGCGCAGCGTGTCAACGACGGCCCGTCTCAGCAGCACGCACGCGCCAGCATAAGTGACACGACGCGTCAAGTCCCTTGTCTTCCTGCCAACCCAGGGACGTGGTACGCCACAGACGTTTCCAGTCCAGTCATCACCAACCCAGGACTTGGAGGGGGTTGTACCCATGAGAAAGGTGTTGTTCCTCGGGGCTCTGGCCCTGGGCGCCTCGGCCTGTACTCCCGACATCGCACAGGATCCGCCGCGGAGCCCTGAAGACTCGGTCGTCGCGGAGTTCGACCCGACCGGCTCTCCGCCCGTCGTCCCGTCCCCCAATGACCTGGCCATCGTCAATGGCCTGGTCAACGCCCCCATCAACCCCCAGGCGTCCGCCGCCGAGCAGGAGTTCACGCGCGACTACGTGAACTCGCTCAACGGCTTCCCCACCACCGTCACCGCGTCCACGCTCATCCGCAACCTGGACCCGACGACCGTGAACACGAACACGGTCAAGATCATCGACGTGTACGCGGGGACGCCGCTGGCCAAGCCGGCGACGCCGCGCGCCCTCGGGTACGACCCGGAGCGCGGCCTCATCAACATCTTCCCGCCCGAGCCCGCGTGGCCCAAGGGTGGCCGCTACGCGGTGGCCATCATCGGCGGTGAGAACGGCGTGAAGACGACGGCCGGCCGGCAGGTCATCCCGTCCGCCACGTGGTCCTTCGCCAGCTCCACCGAGTCCCTGGTGACGTGCCAGGACCTGACGGCGCCCAACTGCCAGACGGCCACCGAGCTCATCCCCTCCACGGAGACGGACCCCGCCCGCCGCCTGGCGGATCAGACGGCCAGCGCCTTGCGGCTGGAGCAGCTCCGCCGTGGCTACGCCCCCATCCTGAACGTGGTGTCCGAGCAGTTCGGCGTGAAGCGCGAGGACATCGTCCTCCTCTGGACCTTCACCATCATGGACCAGCCGGAGGCCACCTTCGACCCGGCCGGCAGCGTCATCCCCTTCCCCAACGACCTGCTGCGCGTGCCCGCCACCGAGACGGCTCCCGCGCGCCTGAACCTGCCGGTTCCCGCCGACCCGGGCCCCGCGCAGAGCCTCATCGCGGGCCTCAACACGCTGGACGGCTGGTCCACCACCGCCCCCATCGTCTCCGAGAACAGCGCCACGCGTGGCCCGCTGGAGCCGGGCGCCCGGCTGCACGACGCGTCCATCCGCCTGAAGGTTGGCTTCGCGCCGGACCCCGAGGGCTCCACGCGCGACACGCGCTCCAACCTGCGCTTCGTCAAGCTCTCCAACCTGACCTCGGGCACCAACCCCCAGGTGAAGGCGTGCATCAGCTGTGAGCCCCTCGTCGCCGGCCTGACGCCCGTCGAGGGCTCGCCGCAGCAGCTCCAGATCGTCCCCGAGGTGCCGCTGGACGAGGGCACCCAGTACGCCGTCGTGATGATGAGCGGCCTGAAGGACGAGGACGGCCGCTACGTGGCGCCCACGCCCGCCCAGGCGCTGATGCGCATGGCGAGCCCGCTGGTGGACGCCAACGGCAAGAGCCAGTTGGCCGCCGTGCCGGACGCGCTCGCCGCGCAGTTGGAGCCGGCGCGCCAGGGCCTCAAGCCCCTGTTCGACGCCCTGGAGGCCGGTGGCCTCCCGCGCAAGGACATCAACCTGGCCTGGGCGTTCACCACCCAGACCACGCGCCCCGTCCTCGAGCGGCTGAACGTGGCCCCCACGCAGGTGCCGGCCGACCCCGTGTACCTGGTGGACCAGACGGCCAACATCAAGGGCACGATGCAGGGCCTGACGCTGGACAACGAGGCCGTGGGCCGCGTCTTCATCGGCGCCTACCACTCGCCCTACATCCTGGACGACACGCAGGGCACGCTCAACCGCGCCCAGCCGCGCATCGACCGCGTCCCGTTCATGCTCTTCACGCCGGCCGCCGCGGCGCCGGAGGGTGGCTACCCGGTGGTCGTCTTCGGCCACGGCCTGACGGGCAACCGCACCAACATCATGACGGTGGCCAACAACTTCAACGCCGCGGGTTACGCGGTGGCCGCCATCGACACCGTGTTCCACGGTGAGCGCTCCACCTGCGCGGGCATCAGCCCCACGTCGCCCGTCTTCGTCGACGCCAACCGTGACGGCACCCCGGAGTTCGTCGCCACCACGCCGGACGAGGCCTGCTCCGACGACTCCACCTGCGACCTGACGGTGGGCGCCCCCACCTACGGCCGCTGCATCTCCGCCGACCGTCCGGCCTGCTCCCTGGACACCAGCCCCACGGGTCCGCTGCACGGCGACGTGTTCTGCGGCAGCCAGGGCCTGGGCCGCTGCCTGGGTGCCCCTGGCGACACCACCGGCGTGTGCGAGGGTGGTGACTTCGCCCGTCCGGGTCCGAACCAGGCGCCGTTCGCCTCGGGCACCGGCTTCCTGAACCTGGTCAACCTGTTCGCCACGCGCGACAACTTCCGCCACCACGTGGTGGACTTCGCGCAGTTCGTGCGCGCGCTGGACGCCGACAGCCTCAGCGGCCGTCTGGGCCTCGCGGGCGTCTCTCCCCTCAACACCAGCCAGTTCCACTACGTGGGCCAGAGCCTGGGCGGCATCCAGGGCGCGCTGTCCGCCTCCGTGTCTCCCGTCGTGGCCCGCACGGCGCTCAACGCCCCGGGTGGCGACCTGGTGGACATCCTCCTGACGGCCACCGACCCGACGTTCGTGCGCTACCGCACGGGCTTCTTCCAGTCGCTGGCGGGCATCGGCCGCGCCCCGGGCACGCCGGAGTTCTACGAGTTCATCACCCTGGCGCGCACCATCCTGGACCCGGCCTCGCCCCGCAACTACGGCGTCTACCTGGAGAACGCGCCGTCGGCTCCCGCCAACCGCGAGGCCTTCATCCAGTACATCGCCGGCGACATGGTCATGCCCAACCCGGTGACCGAGGGCCTCATCAACGCGGCCAACAACCCGCTGGTGAACGCCTCCGCGCCGCGCACGGTGCAGTCGTACATGGTGCCGAACGACACCCCGCTCCCGCTGGACGTCCGCCACGCCTTCTTCGGCATCGTGGACCCGTCGCTGCCGCCCGACTCCACGACGAGCCGCGTCCTCAAGGCCGTGCGTGATTCGGCCCAGAACCAGGTCATTCAGTTCCTGAACACGGGCACCGCGCCCTCCCCGTAACGGCCTCGCGAGAGAGAACGAACGCACATGAAGAAGACACTCTCCCTCATCACGTTGCTCGCCGCCGGGACCACCCAGGCCGCGGGCTTCCAGGTCAACACGCACAGCGCCCGCTCCACGGGCATGGGCAACGCGGCGGCCGCGTGGCTGGACGACTCGTCCGCCATCTACTCCAACTCGGCCAACATCCTGGGCGTGGAGAAGCTGGACATCACCGCGGGCGTCACCGGCATCCTCCCCAGCCTGCAGTTCACCCCCACGGGTGGCGAGGTGCAGGGGCAGAAGACGACGCTGTCCCCGCCGCCGCACGTGTTCGCCGTGTACAAAATCACGGACAAGCTGGCGGCCGGCGTGGGCTTCTACACGCCGTTCGGCGCGAGCAGCCGGTGGGAAGACGGGTTCGTGGGCCGCTTCCGCGCCCAGGAGTCCGGGCTGTCCATCTACAACATCAACCCCACGGTGGCGTACCAGGTCCACGACCGCTTCCGCGTGGGCGCGGGCCTCAACATCGCCCGTGGCACGCTGGAGATTAAGCGCGCCCTGGGCTTCGTCACCAGCGAGGGCCAGGTGCACCTGGGCGGCGCGGGCTGGGGCCTCGGCTTCAACGCCGGCGTCCAGGCCGTGGTCGTCCCCAAGCTCGTCACGTTGGGCGTGCAGTACCGCAGCGCCATTGGCATGACGTTCAAGGGCGACGCGGACTTCCGGGACGTGCCGCCGGCCTTCCAGGGCCGTCTGCCGGACACCCGCGTGCAGGGTGACGTCAAGCTGCCGCAGTCCGTGGTGGCGGGCGTCGCCTTCACCCCGCTGGACCGTCTGACGCTCGCGTTCGACGCCAACTGGGTGGGCTGGTCCAGCTTCCCAGAGCTCGCCATCGAGTTCCCGGACAACCCGGCCATCAACAACCCGCTGCCGAAGAACTGGCGCTCGACGTGGAACTTCCACCTGGGCGGCGAGTACGGCATCACGGAGGCGCTGCAGGTGCGCGCGGGCCTCATCTGGGACCCGGCGCCCAGCCCGAATGAGACGCTGACGCCGGACCTGCCGGACGCGGACCGCTTCGGCATGTCCGCGGGCGTGGGCTACAGCTTCGGCGCGGTTCGCGTCGACGCCGCCTACCAGTTCGTCAACCTGTTCGACAAGGACAGCACCGCGCCGGGCATCCCCGGCGTGTACAACGGCACGGCCCAGGTGTTCGGCCTGACGCTCGGCTACTCCATGTAGTCTTCCGGCACCGTCCGGACCTCACCGCGCCCGGGTCTCCTCACGGAGGCCCGGGCGTTGTGTTTCCAGCCGTCCCCGCGTGTCACACGCGCAGGTCGCCTTCGTGCAACACGCGCCCGGAGGCCAGCGCCTGCGCCGTGCGCTGGAGCCGCTCCGTGCCCATGCGCATCAACTGTCCCTTGAGGCCGGGCTGGCTGAGCAGGTGCTTCTGGAAGGCGGCGCGCTCCAGGCGCAGCACCACCCCCGCCACGTCCGCGCGCACGGTGGCGGACACCGGCTTGTCCAGCAGCAGGGAGATTTCGCCGAAGACGTCTCCCTCGCGCAGCTCCGACAGCGCTACGCGCCGCCCATGGAGCTGCTCCAGCCACGGCGTGCAGCGCCCGCGCAGCAGCACGTAGAAGGCGTCACCCGGCTGGCCCTGCGTCAGCAGCGCCTCGCCCGCGGCCACGGTGCGCAGCTCGAAGTCGCGCGACACCGCGGCCTTCTGCGCCGGCGTCAGTTGGTTGAAGAGGGGGTTGCTGCGCAGGAGGTTCTCCACCATCCGCCGCCGGTAGAAGGCGTCCACCACCGCCGTCACCTCGGGGTGCCGCGACGCCACCGCCTCCATGCTCGCGCGCGTCAGCTCCAGCAGCACGGCGCGCTCGGCCGCCACCACGCTGGCGAGCCGCGGCCCCTCGGAGATGAGCGCCAACTCACCAAAGAAGTCCCCTGGCGCCACCGCGCCCACGCTCTGGCGCTGCCCGCCCTCCAGCGCGCGCACCACGTCCGCGCGGCCCTCCACCATCGCGAACATGGAGGCCCCCGGCGCGCCCTCCTCCACCACCGCCTGGCCCGGGAAGAAGGCGCGGACCTGGAGCGACTCCAGCAGCGCGACGAAGGCGTCCCGGCTCACCTGCGACAGGATGGGCGCGCCGCCGGCGACGAGCTCCGGCACGTGCGCCGCGTCCGCGGGCAGCGGGGCCTCCGGACGCAGGGCGAAGCGCTCCGCCAGGACGCGCGCGGTGCGCACCAGCGCGGCGTGGGCGGCGCCCAACCGGGGCAGGGCCACACACGCGGCCACCGCGCGCAGGGGCTGGCCCGCCTTTGCCCAGGCCAGCGCGGCCTGCTGGTACGCGGCGGCGGCGTCCACCGGGCGGCTCAGCCACTCCAACAGCTCCGCCACCTTCTGGTGGACCTCCGCGTCGTCCGGGGCGTCCTTCAACACGCCCTGGTACTCCGCGAGCGCCTCCTCCAGCTTGCCCTCGCTGGCGAGCTGAACAGCCCGCTGCCTGTCCGCGCGGTGCGTGTGCGCCATGGCCATCTCCCCCGTCATGCGCTGAGCGCGCGAACACGCTCGGCGAGCTTCTCCGTGAAGAGCCGCAGGATGCGCAGCGCCGCCGCCTCGTGCGTGTCCAGGTAGTGCTGGAAGTCCGCGCGCGTCACCCGCAGCGCGCGAACCTCGGAGCGCGCGAGCACGTGCGCGGACGTGTCCCCATCCAGGATGAGCGAGACCTCACCGATGAAGGCGCCGGGCCCCAGCGTGTTGAGCAGCCGGGCCCCGGGCTCCGCGCCGCCGAGCACGTCCACCGTCCCCTCCAGCAGCACCAGCAACCCCGAGCCCGGAGCGCCCTTCTCCAGCACGGTGTCGCCCTGGGCGAACTGCACCGGACGCGCCACCTGGTAGAGGTCCTTCATGTCCTCCAGCGACAGCTCGCCGAAGAGGGGGATGGCCTTGAGGTATTCATAGCCGTCCGGCGTCGGAGGCTCGCGAGCGGGCTCCACCCCGGGCCCCGCGTCCAGGCCCAGGTGCCGCAGCAGCCGCGCGTGCTCCGCCTGGAGCGCGCCGTCCGACTGGAAGGCCGGCGCCTGGAGCGTATCCGTCAGGAGCACCAGCGCCCGCCACGAGTCCCCCTGCGCATCCAGCAGCGTGCTCATCCGCAGCACCGCCTCGCGCCGCTCCGGAAGGCCCGGGGCCACGGACCGAAGGACCTCCAGCTCCGCGTGGCCATTGCCCAGCTCGCGGTACACCGCCGCGGCCTCCAGGGGCCGGCGCAACCGGGTGAGGCAACGGGCCGTGGCCTCGCGTGCGTCCAGCGCCGCATACAGCGCCAGCGCCCGCTCCAGCGCGCCGCCCCGCTCGAAGGCCATGGCGGCGCGGGCCCGCTCTCCGGCGCGCAGCCACGCCTCGGCGGCCTGGAGCAGCGCGCCCGCTTGTTCGTAGAGCTGCGCGACGGTGCTGGCGCCGCCATCCGCTTCCAGCACGCGCGCGGCGCCCGCGAAGTCACGCGCCCGCCGCAGCACCTCCACCAGCGTGGCGCGCGCGGGGAGCGTCGCGCGGGAGGCCTCCTCCAGCACGGTGTCTCGCTGCGAGCGCGCCAGGGCCTCATACGTCCGGACGGCCACGTCCACCGCGCCCTGCGCCACCGCCTCCCAGAAGGGCCGCGTGCCCGTGCTCGCGGCCCCTTCTTCCCCCACCGTGGAACGCGCCATGCCGTGAACTCCCCCAAGCCCCTTGCGCCCAACCCCCTGGGCGCGCCGTGTGCCGGGACCGACGCGTGCGTAGCAGACCCCACGAAGGGAGGCGAGCCTCGTCGAGAGGCGTCCGTCCCCCAACGAAACGGCCTTCGAGCACCGTCGCGCTCAGTCCACCTTCGTCGGGAACGGGTTGCGCTCGGCGAAGCCGCGCTGGTGCCAGTATGGATAGGTGGGCGTCACCGCGCTCGCCGCGTCGAGCCGCGCCACCTGCTCCGCGGAGAGGTTCCACCCCACCGCGCCCAGGTTCTGCCGGAGCTGCTCCTCGTTGCGCGCACCGATGATGATGGACGACACGGTGGGCCGCTGGAGCAGCCAGTTGAGGGCCACCTGCGGCACCGTCTTCCCCGTCTGCGCGGCGACTTCATCGAGCGCGTCCACCACGCGGAACAGGTACTCCTCGGCCAGCGGCGGCGCGCCCTCGGCATTGAGCGCGTCCTTCATCCGCGAGCCCTCCGGCCGGGGCTGCCCGCGGCGAATCTTGCCCGTCAAGCGCGCCCAGCCCAGCGGGCTCCACACCACGGTGCCCACCTGTTGGTCCAGACCCAGGGGCATCAGCTCCCACTCGAACTCCCGGCTCACGAGCGAGTAGTAGGCCTGGTGCGCCACGTGGCGCGCGAGGCCGTACTTCTCCGAGGTGGCGAGCGCCTTCATCAGGTGCCAGCCGGAGAAGTTCGACGCGCCGATGTAGCGAATCTTCCCCGCGCGCACGAGGTCGTCGAGCGCCCGCAGGGACTCCTCGACCGGGGTGAGAGCGTCGAAGCCATGAAGCTGATAGAGGTCGATGTAGTCCGTGCCCAACCGCTTCAGGCTGGCCTCCACCGCGCGGGTGATGTGGAAGCGCGACGACCCCACGTCGTTCGCTCCGTCGCCGTTGCGGAAGGCGCCCTTGGTGGAGATGAGGACCTTGTCGCGGCGGCCCGCGATGGCCTTGCCCAGAATCTCCTCGGCCAGACCGCCCGAGTAGATGTCCGCGCTGTCGAACATGGTCAGCCCGGCCTCCAGGCTGATGTCCACCAGGCGCGTGGCCTCCTGGACCCCGCTGGTGCCCCACACCTTGAAGAAGTCCCCCTGGCCGCCGAACGTGCCCGTGCCGAGAGTCAGCACCGGAACCTTGAAGCCAGCGCCACCAAGCTGCCTGTATTCCATTCCCATGAAGGGGCATCCTGGTAACCAGGGGAGCCCACCCGCTCAACGGGAATGCGCGCACGGCCGCGTTTTCCGCCGCTATGCTCGCAGCCCGTGAACGTTAACGGGGGGCCGGACGTTCCCCGGAGTCCTCTGGAATGAAACGCAACGCGGTTGCCTGGAGCACCGTCATCTCCCTCCTGGCCGTGTTGCCCGGACGGGTGGCGTCCGCCCATGCGGGCTTGCCGGAAACCTCCAACATCGTCATCCGCCGGGGCCACCCTCAGGACTTCTTCGTCGGCACGACGTTTGGCGCGGTCATCTCCCGCGACCAGGGCCAGACATGGCGCTGGGTATGCCCGGATGCCATGGGGTATGGCGGTTGGCGCCCGGAGGCCTACCTGTGGCGCGAGACGGGCGACATCCTCGCCGCCACCGGCAGCGCCCTCCTGCACTCCCCAGACGAGGGCTGCACCTGGCGCGCGCACCCCTTCTTCAGGCCGACCTGGGTGACGGGACTCGCGGGCCATCCCACCGATGACCGCGTCTTCTATGCCGTCACCGGAAGGCCCGGGCTCGCCAACGGCGTGTACCGCTCCGGCGACGGCGGGGAGACATGGAGCGCCACGCCGCTGCTGCGCGCGGGACTCGAGCTCAACGCGGTGCGCGTGTCCCCCGTGGACCCTCGGCGCCTCTATGCCTCGGGCGTCTCGAACAACCAGATGGTGCTCCTGCGCAGCGATGACGCGGGCGACACGTGGCAGGAGTTCCCCCACGCACTGCCGGAGCTGTTGCGGCCCTACGCCTTGACGGTGGTGGCGCTGGACCCCATCGCGGTAGACGTCGTGTGGACGCGCGTGTCCGCCCAGGGCTACACGCACCTGCATCGCAGTGACGATGGAGGCCGCACGCTCACGCAGGTGTCCGTGCTGGATGACACGTTCATCAACATGGACCTGTCGTCCGACGGCGCCACCGCGTGGGTGGGCACCCTCAACTACTTCTTCATGGGCCCGAGCACCGGTCCGATGGAGAAACAGCCCCTGCCCACGGGCAACGCGTGCGTGCTGCGCGACGGTGAGACGATTTATGGCTGCGGCTCCACCTGGCTGCACGACTGGGCCCTGGCGCGCAGCACGGACCAGGGCCGCACCTGGCAACACATCTTCGCGCTGTATGAAATCCAGGGGACGCAGCTCTGCCCTCGTGGCACGCCCGTGCGCGACCTCTGCCCGGCCCGGTGGCCGCAGCTCGCGGAGCAGCTCGGCGCGCCGCTGTATCCGGACGGCGGCGTCGAGGAGCCCCCGCCGCCTTTCGACGCGGGGACACCGGATGCGGGCACGCCCGACGCGGGAGCCTCGGACTCCGGCACCCAGGGCCCCGGTGATCCTCCCGACGCGCCGAAGTCGAGCGGCTGTGGCGCCAGCCCCGGTGGCCCCGTCCCCATGTTGTTGCTGCTGTCCACCCTCCTTCCCTGGCGCCGCGGCGCCCGGCGCCCGCACCACCGATAAGGACGCTCATGCCCTTGGAGATACGCAGGCGACTGTGGACGTGTGGCGTGACCGCGCTGCTCGCCATGAGTCCCGCTTGCGACAGCGGAGACAACGCCCCCATCGAGGACCCCTGCGGTGAGCCGCTCTACGGCGGCGAAGCCACCGACGAAGCGTGGCGAACCTTCGTCGACGCGCAGGGCCGGCCCGATGACAGCTCGCACGCGGTGACGCTGACCGAGCCCTCGCCGGGCCAGATGTACTCGCTGACCGACGCACCGCCCACGTGGCGCTGGTCATCACCGCTGGCCTCGCGAGCGCCGGCTGGCGAGCACGGTGAGCGCTCCATGCTCGCGTGGCTGGGCCACCTCCTGCTGCCTTCCGCCCAGGCGCACCTGCCGCCCGTCACTGGAGACTTCTACTGGGTGCAGGTGACGGTGCCCGGGCGGCGGTGTCCCGTGGAGCTGCTGACGTCGGACCTGGAGTGGCACCTCGACACGGCGACGTGGGACACGCTCCGCGCCGCCTCGGGCCCCGAACTTCGAGTCCAGGTGACCAGCGCGTACCTGGTGCAGAACCGGCTCCGCGAAGGCCCGTACCGAATGGATTCCCCACGCACCATCCGGCTGGAGGGCGCACGATGAACCGCACGATGGGTTGGATGTCGGCGCTGGCACTGCTGCTGACGGGCTGCGATGAGAAGGCCGCGCGCGTGCTGGATGTCGCGCCTCCGGACGGGCTCGACTTCGCGCACGAGGAGCCCTGGAAGGAGGCCTCCACCGTTCCGCCGCCGGGGCTTGGTGGGCGCATCATCATCACCAACAGCCTGGACGACACGTTGAGCCTGGTGGAGTTGAACACCGTGGGCACGCCCGGCTTCCGCGAGCTGGCGCGCGTGCCCGTGGGGCTCAACCCGGTGGAGCTGGAGGGGCCGCACCACTCCGCCATCGCTCCGGCGGGGGACTTCTATTACGTCGGCATCTCCAACTACGTGCCGGGCGGTGGCTCGGGGCCGCACGGCGCGCACGGCACGGGCGCGGATGACGGCTACTGCCTGAAGCTGGACGCGCGTGACAACCGGCTGGTGGGCTCGGTGCGGGTGAACCCCAATCCCGGCGACGTCATCATCAGCGCGGATGGGAACACGCTGTACCAGACGCACTTCGACACGCTGAAAATCGCGGAGATGGCGCGCCAGGGCCGTCCCGAGTCCGACATGAACGCGAACCTGGCCATCATCGACGCTCGGACGATGACCCGGAAGGCCATGGTGGAGGTGTGCCCCGCGCCGCACGCGGTGCGCCTGTCGGCGGACGAGCGCACGGCCTACGTCGCCTGCTGGTCGGACGAGGTGGCCATCGTCGACCTCACGGCGCAGCCTCCGGCCGTGACACGGGTGAAAGTCGCTGCGGGCGCGGGCGGCGCGGTGACACCTCGGCACCAGCCCTACGCGCTCACGATGTCGCCCTCCTCGGGCGAGGTGTGGGTCAGCTCCATGGCCAGCCGACAGGTGCAGGTGCTGAACCCCCAGACGCGCGAGATGATGCCGGAGCGCGCGGTGCCACTCCGCGGTCCACCGATGTTCGGCGCCTTCACCGCGGATGGACGCACGCTGTACCTGCCCTACCAGTTGGTGGACGCGGTGGCCGTCATCGACCCGGAGACGGGCACCGTGCAGCGCGAGCTGCCCCTGTCGGAGGCCGGCTGCCTCAACGTGCATCAAATCATGCTGACGCCCGACGAGCGCGTCGGCCTGGTCGTCTGCGAAGGCGACCACGTGGGGCCGGGCACGTTGCACGCGGTCGACCTGGCGGAGGGCACCGTGCTGGGCACGGTGGAGGTGGGCATCTTCCCGGACTCGGTGAACATCCTGTGGGGGCAGCCATGAGGCGCTCGGCCTGGAGCGTGGTGACGCTCGCGGTGCTGCTGTCCGCGTGTGACGACAGCGAGAATGGCCGCGTCACCGCGGCGGAGTACGGCGAGGTGCTGTTCAACGACTCGCGGCTGTCGGAGAGCAACTTCAACAGCTTCTCGTGCGCGACGTGCCACGCGACGACGCCCACGCCTCCCGCGGGGCGGATGGACTCCGGCTATACGCTGTACGACTCCGCCTTCCGCGAGAGCTGGTGGGGCGGCTACGAAACGCGCCTGCTGGACGCGGTGAACTTCTGCTACGTCAACTTCATGCGGGGCGTGGCGCCGCTGCCCAAGGACTCGCCGCAGAGCCGGGCGCTGTACGAGTACCTCGTCAGCATCAGCCCGAGCCCGTCCGCGCCCGCGCGGCCCTTCACGGTGGTGAAGGACGTCGTCGACGTGTCGCGCGGTGACAGGGCGCGGGGCCAGCAGGTCTACATCGAGGCCTGCCAGAGCTGCCACGGCGCGCCCCACACGGGCGCGGGCCGGCTGACCGAGCTTGCGTCCATTCTGCCAGAGGTGACGAACGACTACGGCACGCTCTTCCCCGGCGTGCCCAAGTCGCTGGTCGTCATCGAGAAGGTGCGCCACGGCCAGTTCTTCGGCGTGGGCGGAAACATGCCGCTGTACAGCCTGGAAACCCTGTCAGACGAGGACCTGGGCGCGCTGCTCACCTTCATGGATTTGTGAGCCGGGAGGGCGCGTTCCGGTGGAGCCCACGGTCCACCGGACGTATACCTCCTCGCGGACACACGACGTGGGAGCGAGCATGGGGTTCTGGGGCAGGCTTTTCGGGAGGAAGTCTTCAACGACCACGGCGGTTCCTCCCGCCCCCTCGACGACTTGGACGGTGGAGCCTCGCGAGGCGCTCATGCGCCAGGTGGAGACCCTGGTCCGCATGGACCCCGCGGTGGAGAAGGTGGCGCGGCGCACCGCGGACTACGCGCTCGACATCACCCGCGCGGGAAGTGACGGCACCTTCTTCCTGGACAACCTCTTCGCGGACACCCGTGAGCTGGCCCCCGAGCAGCGCGTGGAGGTCATCCAGCGTTACCTCCGCTCGCTGTGGCAGGAGTCACCGGACGCGCTCCCCTGGGAGCAGGCCCGCGAGCAACTGCTGCCCGTGCTGCGGACGTCCACCTTCGGCAAGTCGCTACAGACGAAGACGAAGGCAGAGCCGGAACCGGAGCGGGAGCTGGTGGGCCGCAGGACGCTGCCCTTCCTGTCGGAGCTGCTGGTGCTGGACCTGCCGGAGTCCGCGATGTTCGTGCAGCGCCGCCACCTGGAGAAGTGGGGCGTCGACGAGGAAGCGGCCTTCGCCGCGGCCCACGCGAACCTGGCGCGGCTTCCGGACGACGGCGTGGAGCTCTACGACGACGAGCACGGCCCCCTGTGGACGGTGGAGACGAACGACACCTACGAGACGTCACGGCTGCTCCGGCCGGGCTTTCTCGCGTCCTTCGCCGGGCGCGTGGAGGGGCGGCCCATCGCCATCCTTCCCGAGCGCTCCACGCTGCTCATCGGTGGCGACGCGCGCCCTGAGCTGGTGACGCGACTGACGGTCAGCGCCGAGCGCGAGTACGGCGCCGCATCCCGCTGCCTGACGCCCGCGCTCTACACGGTGGACGACGCGGGGCAGGTGGTGCCGTACGTGCGCCCCGGGAAGGACTCGCTGGCGCACCGGGTGCGGCTGTCTCACATCCAACTGGCGCTGGCGGAGTACAACGCCCAGAAGGAAGTGCTCAACACGCTGCATCAGGCGCGGGAAGTGGACATCTTCGTCGCGACCTACAGCGCGATGGCCCGGAAGCGGGACGAGTTCCCCATCTCCTGGTGCGTCTGGCCGCTGGGCGTGGACAGCCTGCTGCCCCTGGCGGACATGATCGCCGTGCACCTCTCCGAGGACTCGGAGGAGTTCTTCACCGTGCCCTGGGCGGAGGCGCTTCGCATCGTGGGAGACGCCATCACCCCCGTGCCCGAGCAGTGGCCGCCGCGCTACCGCGTCACGCAGGCCCCCTCGCCGGAAGTGCTTGCCCGACTGCGCGCCGCCCAGGTCTCCTTCGAGGACTTCGTGCTGCCCTGACGCGGATGGAGGACTGATGCTCGCCTGCCTGGACGTGGATTACCGCCCCGACCTCACCGTGGCCGCGTGCGTGCTCTTCCGTGGCTGGACGGATGCGTCGGAGTCCTCGCATCTGGTGGAGCATGGGCCTCCGGCGGAGCCCTACGAGCCGGGACAGTTCTACCGGCGCGAGCTGCCACACCTGCTGCGGGTGCTCGCGCGGGTGGAGGTGCCCCTGGAGGCCGTCATCGTGGATGGCTACGTGTGGCTCGGGGAGGACCGGCCCGGGCTTGGAGCGCACCTGTATGAAGCGCTCAACCGGGAGGTGCCCGTCATCGGGGTTGCGAAGACGGCCTATGTCACCACGGGGCCGTCCGTGACGGTGCTGCGAGGGCAGAGCCTGCGGCCCCTGTTCGTCGGCGCGGCGGGCATGGATGTGAAGGTGGCGGCGGAGCACATCCGGCGGATGCACGGGCCGTCTCGCTCGCCCACCTTGCTGAAGCGGGTGGACCATCTCTGCCGCACGTCCTGAGCAGGACGGCACGGTTCCGCTCAGCGTCGCGGCCTCTTCGCCTGGGAGAGAGAACCCCCTCTGCCGCACGTCCCGAGCTGGACGGCACGGTTCCGGACAGCCCGAGCCGCCACTTCGCCTGGGAAGCGAGCATCCTCCTGGAATCCTTGGGCCGGGAGGCTTACCTTTGACGGCGGATGCCCTCGCACCCGACCTCACAGCTCGGCTTGTTCGACACGGTCGCGCCGGAGCGCGAGGACGTGGACGCGCGCCCGCCGGTGAGCACCTCCTCGGAGGATCGCATCCCCACGGTTGAGAAGGTGCGTCCCAAGGTCCCCGCCCCGCGTGAAAGCGCGGCTTCGGGAAGCCGACGCCCCACGCGAGAGGACTCGCTGCCATTTGCAACGGGCCAGCACGCTCGCACCGAACCTGACGGCCCGTTCCCCTCGCGAGACAGCACCCCACATCAAGACCGGCTCCCTGCGCCAGAGGACGCGCTGCCCATGGCGGCGGAGTTGGCGCGGCGGTTGTCATCGCTGCTGAAGGTTCCGGTGCATCTGCGGCTCACGGACAACCGGGCCACACTCATCAGCTTTCGCCGAGGCGAAGAGGGCCTGCGGCTGCGGCTCCACCACCTGTTCCTGGGCGCACCAGACGCCGTGGTGCAGGCCATGGCGGCCTACGCGGGCCGAGCGGATGCACGCGCGGGTGAAGCGCTGGAGGCCTACGCGCACGAGCACAGCGAGCGGGTTCGCCGGGAGCGTCGGCCCGGAAAGCCACTGCGCACGCGAGGCCGCTGCTTCGACCTGCAAGCCGTCTTCGCCCGGCTCAACGCAAGCTGGTTCGACGGTCGGGTGCAGGTGGACGTCGGCTGGGCGAGGAAGCCCGCGGGCAAGCGGCGTCGCAGCATCCACGTGGGTGGCTACGACGCACGGCGGAAGGAGATTCGCATCCACCCCGCCTTCGACCGGCCGAACGTGCCCGCCTTCGTGGTGGACTACCTCGTCTTCCACGCCATGCTGCACGCGGACTTCGAGGACACGGATGGAACGGGCAGCGAAGGCCGCTGCGCGCCCGAGCACACGCCGGCGTTCCGCGAACGCGAAGCCCTGTTCCCGCTGGGTGACGCGGCCCAGCGCTGGCTGAGCGACAATCACACGTCCCTGCTGCGCGGCTGAACAGGCGCAGCGCCGCTACTTCTGCACGGAGAGGATGACCCACTTCGCGGTGTCCACCGCGTAGACAATGGGAATGTCCGCGAGGGGCGGCCCCTCCAGGCCACTGCATGCGCCCGCGCTGGGCGAGAAGCTGACGAAGACCACCGCGTCTCCGCCGGGAACAGCCGTCACGTCATAAGACTGACGCTGGAAGGAACAAACCTCCGTGGGCGTCGCATCGCGAGGAGGCTTTGCGCCCAACGGGAGAAAGTCCTCCATGGCATACGAGATCGCAGAGGCGATCACGCCAGGGAGGACATGTTGCCCTTCCGCCGGCAACACCACCGGGAAGTGATACTGCGCGACCTCTTCGTCAGGCGCGTGGCTAGGACGAGGCGCTGGACGGAAGAGCGCGCAGCCAGGAATGAGGAGCAGCCCGAGCAGGCTCCATGTGGAGTGCATCAACCTATTCCCGCTCCGTCTCGACGGCAGTGATGCAAAGCCACCAACTGACTCTGTACGAGTGCGATGAACCCAAACATCCCAATGCAAGCAACGAAGAAGCCATGTCCCCTCACAAGCACGGGTGCACCCAGATTAGGAGGCCCCTCGGTCAAGGACGACGTAAGGCATTCTGTGCGTCCCTGACAAGGAAGCCCACGAACACAAAGCCGAGTTCCCCTACCGGCGCAGGTTGGCTGACAATCACGCGGTTCGACTGTGAGCCCACACCTCCCGCGCAACAGGACAGTAGCGGCCACGGCCCGGACCGATGCATGATCGGGGTGATGCGTTACTTCAGCGTGGAAGAAGCCAACCGGCTGGTGCCGCTGCTGTCGCGCACCTTCGAGCGGGTACGCCCCTGGGTGGAGCGTGCCCAGGAGCTCGCGGACACGCTGAGCACAGCGTCCAGCGCGAACGACCCGAACCTGGCGCCCTTGCGCGAGGAGCGCGACGGCCTCCTCGAAAGCATCCGCAGCGAGCTGCTCCAGCTCCAGGAGATGGGCCTCGAAATCAAGGGCGCGGACGGCCTCGTGGACTTCCGCGCCCACCGCGGCGGCGAGCAGGTCTATCTCTGCTGGCGCTACGGAGACCCCGCCGTCTCCCACTGGCACGCCCTGCTCGACGGCTTCTCGGGCCGGCGTCCCATCGACAGCCCCGACGACTTCGCGCCCACGTACCTCAGCTAACCCGCGTCCTCGCTGAACCGCTTCTGCAACAACGCCAGCTTGTTGCGCGCCGCCAGCAACTGCTGCCGCAGCGAGTCCGCCTGCCGGGCCACGTCGTGGAACGACTGTTCCTCCCCGGCCCGCGCCAGCCCCTGGGCCTCGTCCGCCACCTCCGTCATCCGGACCTGGAGCGACTCGAAGTGCTCCGCCAGCGCGGCGTTCTCCTCGGCCGTCTGCGCCGTCTGGCGCTGCTGCGCGAACTGCTGCATCCGCACGTTCAGCTCGCCCGCGCTCTGCCCCAGCGCGCCGTAGCGCACCAGCAGGTTCTTGAAGATCTCCGTGCGCTGCTGAAGCTCCTGCGCCCGCTGATGCACGATTTCAGCCTGCGCCTGCTGCCGGTCCCTCACCTTGGAGATGGCCCCCACCAGCGCCGTCACCTGCAACCGGAGCTGCTCGTCCAGGTCCGCCAGCCCGTTGAGCATCGCCGAGGCGCGCTCCAGGTGCTTCTCGGATTCCAACGGCGCCTTCTGGAGCTGCTCGGCCAGGGACTCGAAGCGCACCAGCTCTGAATCGAGTGCCCGGGCGGCCACCACCAGCTCGGCGTCCTGCGGCTTGTCACGCTTGCTCATCGTGCGAAGGACCATGGCATTTCCCGGCGCCGTACGCCGCAAGCGTCTCCGGAATGACGCGACCCTCGTGCGAGAGTGTCGGCAGCCTGCTGCCCGGGCGGCCCGGCGGCCCCTGCCCGTGAGGCTCGATACGCCCCCGGCGTGCTCGCCACCAGCGCCTGCCATCCCCAACTTCCGGACATCAGACGTCACGAGGTGCACACATGCCCATGGGTTTCTCTCGCTCCGTGCTCGTTACCGGTGCCACTGGCCAACAGGGTGGCGCCGTCGCACGGAAGCTCTTGCAGCGCGGCCACCGCGTCACCGCCTTCGTCCACCACGCAGACTCCCCGGCCGCCCGGGAACTCGAGTCGCTCGGCGCCGAGCTCGCCGTCGGTGACTACGACGACCTGGACTCCATCGCGAACGCCGCGCAGGACCTGGACGCCATGTTCGCCGCGGCCACGCCCTTTGGCCCGGGCGGCGTGCAAGCAGAGGTCCGCCACGGGAAGAACCTGGCGGACGCGGCCCGGTTGGCGCGCGTGAGGCACTACGTCTACTCGTCCGTGGCGGGAGCGGACCGCCTCACGGGCATCCCCCACTTCGACAGCAAGCACCGCGTCGAGACGCACGTGAAAAGCAGCGGCCTGCCCTACACGATTCTGGGCCCCACCTTCTTCATGGAGAACTTCAACAGCGGCATGTTCGAGGAAGGCCTCAAGGCCGGCATCCTCGCCATGGGCCTGTCCCCCACGCGCGGCCTGCAGATGGTGGCGCTGGAGGACCTCGCCGCCTTCGCCGTCCGCGTGATGGAGGAACCGGAGCGCTTCGAGGAGCAACGCATCGAGGTGGCCTCCGACGAGGTGACGGGCCAACAGGCCGCGGGGCTGCTCTCCATGGTGAGCGGCCACCGCATCCACTACGAGCAACTGCCCCTGGACTTCATCCGCGAGCGCAGTGAGGACCTGGCCGCCATGTACGAGTGGCTGGACCGCAAGGGCTACCAGGCGGATGTCCTCACCCTCCGGCACAAATTCCCAGAGGTCCCCTGGCACACCTTCGAGGACTGGGCGCGAGGCCAGGACTGGAACGCCCTCACCTCCCCCGCGTGGCCCCACGCCGCCGCGGAGCCCGTCTCCCCCGCGAGTCACTAGAGGAGAAGTCCCATGCGAGCCCCCATGCCCACGGCCGCGGCCCTGTTCATCCTGACCGGTTGCGTGGCCACGCCCGAGCTGCGGCCCTCGCCGGGGGCACAGGTGCTCCAGGGCGACGCGAACGCCGCGAAGGCCGCGACGGACGGCATCGTCCTGGTGGCCGACGGCACCGCATGGAAGGGCACGCCGAAGAACCTCGAGCGCAGCTTCACCCCCGTCTACATCCAGGTGGAGAACCGCGGCGACCGGCCCGTGCGCATCGAGTACGGCGCCTTCTCGCTGGTCGGCACGGTGTCGCGCTTCCGCTACGCGGCGCTGCCGCCCCTGTCACTGAACGACACGCTCAACTCCGTGCAGCAGGGGACGGGGGGCTCGGGAAGCGCGGCGGGCTTCTCATCGGGCTGGGGGCTCGGCCGATACCGGCGCTTCGGCGTCGGTTCCTACATGGGCCCGTTCTTCCCGGACCCGTACTACTACGGCTACCAGTGCCAGGAGCCGCTGCCCACGCAGGACATGCTCCAGAAGGCGCTGCCCGAAGGCACGCTCGAACCCGGTGGAACGATGACGGGCTTCCTCTACTTCCAGGGCGTGGGCCACCGAGAGGGCCAGGTCGTGCTCCAGGCCCGGCTCGTGGACGCGGAGAGCGGCGAGCCGCTGGGCACGCTCGACATTCCCTTCCAGGTCCGCAAGGGCTGAGGCCCCGCGCGGGGCCCCCGCCTCAGTGCAGCGTGGGGGAGACCTCGCGCATGGACGGGCGGTGGAGACCTTCCAGCAACGAAGCCTCCTCGAACACGCCCAGCTCGCGCCGCAGCTCCGGGCCGTGAACCGGCAGACCGAAGAGCGCGGCCATGGGAACCCAGTCCAGTGTCGCGGCCACCAGGGGCCCCAGGCCCACGAGCGCCACCGCCGAGCCTCGCGACGAGCCCGCCGCCAGTCCTCCCACCACCATCCCAGCGCCCGTCACGATGCGGAGCCACCGCCCCGGCCGCGACGCCAAGAAACCGACAAGCATGTGCACCTCCCAGGGGCGATAATGGCCACGGCCCGCCGAGCGGCCACCCGCGCTGAAACCCCGCACGGGTGGAACGCCGAGCAACCGGGCAAGCACCGGGCCGCCGCGTCTGCACGAGGCGGCGAGGCCACGCCTCAGCGACGACCACCGTCAGCGGCTTCGACGCGGTCCAGGCGTTGCGAGCCCGTCCCCCGAAAACCGCCGGCCGACTGCGCCATGCCCGCCGCATCTGCACCCGGCAAGGCCACACACCCGCCTCCACGCTGGGTTCGCTGCCCGACGCGCCGCGTTCAAAGCCTGCGGGCCCCCAACCGAGCGCCTGCCCGCCGCGCGCCACACGCGGGCGTCACCGCTGCGGCCCTCCGCCCGTCCGGTGCCAACCCTGATTTCCAGGGCCAGCTTTCACGCACGGGGCTCCACGGACCGCCCTAGGGGAGGCAACCATGTTCAGTCGTTCTGAAATCCACAAGGGGATGAAGGTGCGCGGCAACGACGGGCACGTGCTCGGCCGAATCGTCGAGCTGCGCAACGACGAGCTCATCGTGGAGAAGGGGCTCATCCGCCGTCACGACTTCGCCGTGTCCCTGTCAGACGTGCGGGAGGTCGTGGACGGAGAAGTGGTGCTCAACCACGGGCGCGACAGCCTCTTCTCCGCGCCTCGGGAAGTGCCCCACACGGCGCACTGACGCTCAGCCGCCGCGGCTCGCGTCGGACGCATGCTCCGGGACAGGTGATGGCGCCACCGGTCCATCACCGCTCCATCCCGACTGGGCCTCCGCCTCGCGAGCCGCGCGCCGGCCCGCGTCCACGTTCACCCGCGACAACACCGCCGCGCCCGCGACGAAGAAGAACAGCAGGGACAGCACCGCCTGCCGGCTGGAGCCCGTCAGCTCCACCGTGGCCGCGAACACCAGCGGACCGGCCACCGCGGTGACCTTCTCGAAGACGCTGAAGAGGCCGAAGAACTCCGCGGCCCGGTCACGCGGCACCATCTGCGCGAAGAGCGAGCGGCTCAAGGCCTGACTTCCGCCCTGCACCATGCCCACCAGCAGCGCCAGGGCGAAGAAGTGCAAAGGCGTGCGCATGAAGTAGCCCAGGAACGTCACGCCCACGTACACGGCCAGGGAGAACATCAGCGCGTTCTTCACGCCCACGCGCCCCGCGGCCTTGCCGAACAACACCGCACACGGTACGCCCACCACCTGCGTCATCAGCAGCGTGCCAATCAGCGCGCCCCGGCCAATGCCCAGCTCCGTGCCGTACAGCGTGGACAGCCGGATGATGGTGCCAATGCCATCGCTGTAGAGCAGATAAGCCACCAGCAGCAGCAATGCCTCGCGGTGCTTCCGCAGCCCGCCGAACGTCCGCGCCAACTGCGAGAAGACGCCGCGCACCGACAGCGGTGGGCGCGCGGCGTTCACCTCCGGCACGGGCTCGGGGATGCGCCGGAAGAGCGGCACGGAGAAGAGGGCCCACCACACCGCCACGGAGGCGAAGGCCACGCGCGAGGCGGCCCCCGCGTCCGCCAGGCCGAACCACTGGGGCTTCAACAGCAGCACCAACTGCGCCGCCAGCAGCAGCCCTCCGCCCAGGTAGCCCAGCGCGTAGCCCGCGGTGGACACGCGGTCCAGTTCGTCATCGCGAGCGATGTGCCGCAAGAGCGCGTCGGCGAAGACGATGCTGCCCGTCACGCCCACGTTGCCCAGGCCGAACAGCACCAGCCCCCAGACCCAGTCCCCCGGCCCCACCGTGGCCAGCCCCAGCGTGGCCACCACGCCCAGCCCTGCGAAAGAGCCCAGCATCAGCTTGATGCGCCCGGCCCGGTCGCTCAGCGCGCCCAGCACCGGGGACAGCACCGCCACCACGCTGAGCGCCACGGCGGTGGCGGTGGCGAAGCGGCTGGTGGCCACCTCGCGCGGCAGGTCCTGCGCCACCACGGAGGCGTAGTAGAGCGGGAACACCACCGTGACGACCGTGGTGATGAAGGCCGAGTTCGCCCAGTCGTACATCGCCCACGCGCGCAGCTCGGGCCGCGTCAGGCCAATGCGCGACAGCAGGGCCAGCACCGGGCGTCTCATGCGTCGAAGTCCACGCTGCCCACGGCGTCATCGCCCTGGGCGGATTGATAGACGTGCCACGCCGCCGCCAGGTCCTGGAACGGCAGCCCCACCGCCGCGAAGACGGTGATGTCCTCGGGCGACGTGCGGCCGGGCTTCATGCCGGCAATCACCTCGCCCAGCTCCGCGTGGATGGCGTCCTCGCCCAGCCCCACCGCGCCCGCCGCGCCGGAGGAGAGCGACAGCCCCCGGTGGTCGACGATGAAGCGCGACTCCCGCAGCAGCTCCGCGGACAGCTCGGCCTTGCCGGGCTCGTCCGCGCCCAGCGCGATGACATGCGTGCCGGGCCGCAGCATGCCCGCGAGCAGGAAGGGGTGGCGGCTCCACGTCGACGTCACGACGATGTCCGCGTCCTCCACGGCCTCCTGGGCGGACTCGGCCATCCGCACCGGCAGGTTCAGCTCTTGATACATGCGCGTGGCGAAGGCGAGCGAGCGCTCCGGCGCCGTGTCGAACACCCGCACATGGTCCAGCGAGCGCACCAGCCGCAAGGACTTGAGCTGCATCACCGCCTGCCGGCCCGCGCCGATGAGCGCCACTCGGCTCGCGTCGGGCCGGGCCAGCACCTCCGCCGACAACGCGCCCACCACGCCCGTGCGCACCGCCGTCAGGTGTCCCGAATCCATCACCGCCAGCACCGCGCCGGTGGCCACGTCATGCAGGTGCACCACGCCCCGGAGGGCGGGGGACTGCCCCGGGAACTTCGCGTGGACCTTCACCGAATAGGCGGGCACCGAGGGCAGGCTGCCAGGGAAGAGCACCAGCGCGGTGCCCTCGGCGTGCAGGGGCGCCCGGGCACGCTGCGGCGCCACGGTGCGTGCCAGGGCGTCGGTGCGGAAGGCCTCGCGCATGTCCTCCAGCAAGAGAAGGGCCTGCAAGTTGCGGGAAACGTCGGAGCGGGTCAGCAGGAGCGTGCGCATCTTTCAGACACCCTAACCGAGCGCGTGCGGGCCCACAGCCTTTGCGATGCGGCCTTGTGGACAAGCGCCCGAAGTTGGACGTCCGGGCGGACGGTGCAGCGCCGTTCCGTCCCGCGCGGCGCCCACCGGCCGTGCGCCTGGGACATCCGGACGAAGCACGCCAGCACCTGCATCCCCAGAATGGAAGGAGGCGGCGGCGTGGGCGGATACAGGGCCTCGGGAGGCCGGTGATGCTGGAGTCGGAGTTGCACACAGCGGGCAAGGAAGCGGCACCCAGGACGCGAACGCTCGAGGTGGCGGAGTTCCTGCGCGCCCGACGACCTCAATTGCTGGAGGACTGGCAGCGGGTCATGCGGACGCTCCATCCCGAGCGTGAAACCCAGACGACGTGGTTGCTGGACCACATGCCCCAACTGCTCGGCGTGCTCGCGGACCTCATCGACCACGGCCCCGAAGCCCCCCTCACCGACGTCCCCGACGAGCACGCCATGTCCCGGCTGGACGGAGGTTTCGATTTGGGACAGGTGTCGGTCGAGTACGCCCTCCTGCGCAAGTGCATCCTCCGCAGGCTCGAGACGGAGAAGGCCCTTCCCGCCCCGGGCGAGCTGGAGCGGATGGAGGACGCCCTGGACCGGATTGTCACCCGGACCATGACGTCCTTCTCCCAGGGACGGCAGCGCATCCTCCAGGCCTTGGACCGCATGACCCGGGCCGCGCTGGACAGTCCCTCCGTGGACAGCCTCCCATCGCGGCTCCTCACGGTGCTGGTGGAGTCCGCGCTGTCCGTGGACTCGGCGGCGCTGCTGCTGGTGGAAGGCGACCGGTTGGTGGTGCGCGCCGCGGAGGGGCTGGGCGCGAGCGACGCGCTCGGAATCTCCATGGACCTGAACGAGGGCTTCATGGGCGAGGCAGGCGCCCAGCGCCAGCCCATGGCGTTGCGCTCGGCGTCCACGGACCCGCGGGTGGTGTTGCCCGCCTTGAAGCAAGAGGGCTTGCGCGCCGTCTACGTCGTCCCCCTGCTGGAAGGGGAGCACCTGCTGGGCGTCGCGTACATGAGCTCCCGAACCGCCTTCGTCTTCTCCGAGGCGGACACCCTCCTGTTCCGCACCATGGCGCAGCGGGCCACCGCCCACCTGGTCCACGCCCGGCTCCAGGCCCGCGAGCGCCAGGCCCACACGGACGCGCAGCGCTCGCTGTCACAACTGGACGCGCTGCTGTCCTCCACGCCCATGGGCATTGCCTTGCTGGACCGCGACTTGCGCTACGTGCGCATCAACCAGGCCATGGCGGACATCAACGGGCACACGAAGGAAGCCCACCTGGGCCGCCGCTTCCAGGACATGGCGCCGGTGACGGCCGTGGAGACCTTCGAGCCGCTCTTCCAGCGCCTGATGGACACGGGGGAGTCCGGGGACGCGTTCGAGTTCACCATCCCCGGAGACGCCCGGACCTTCCAGGCCAGCTTCCACCCGGTGCGCGGGCCGGACGACACGGTGCAGGGCTTGAGCTGCACGGTGGTGGACGTCACCCACCACAAGCAGGCGGAGGCCGTGCTCCAGCGCGCGGTGGACTTCCGGGAGCAGCTCATGGCCGTGGTGGGCCATGACCTGCGCAACCCGCTCAATGCCATCAACGCGTCGGCCTTCCTGCTCTCGCGGGCCGAGGAGCTGGAGCCCGCCGAGCGCCGCGCCGTGGACCGCATCCGCAACGCCACCGCGCGCATGGGGCGCATGATTACGGACATCCTCGACTTCGCGCGCAGCCGCCTGGGCGGGGGGATTCCCGTGGCCCGGCAACAGATGGACCTCGCGGAGGTGTGTCAGGCGGCGCTGGAGGAGCTTCAGGTCAGCGCCCCGCAGCGGGCGCTCCTGTTCGACACGAGCGGCGACACGCGAGGGTGCTGGGACCCGGACCGCGTCTCACAGGTGCTGGGCAACCTGGTGGCCAACGCCCTCCAGCACGGACAGGAGGACAGGCCCGTGCGTGTCTCCGTGCGCGGCGGGGCACGCGAGGTGGTGTTGGACGTCCACAACGTCGGCGAGCCGATTGCCCCCGCGCTGATGTCGCGCCTCTTCGACCCGTTCAAGAGCATGCCCTCGGCGGCGCCACAGCCGGACCTGGCCCGCAAGAAGCGCAGCCTGGGCTTGGGGCTCTACATCGTCAGCCAAATCGTGGGGGTCCACGGGGGACGCGTGGAGGTGCGCTCCACCCGGGAGGACGGCACCCGCTTCACGGTCCACTGGCCCCGACAGGAGGGGTGAGGCGGGACGGCCGCCCACCCTTCGTCCGGCCGCTGGCCCCTTCTGGGCGTGAATCGCGGGCGCAAGGTCGCTATTCCTTGGGGCATGTTCTTCAATCCCACCAAGAAGCTGAGGATTCCGACCCCGGAGGAAGCACTGCCAGGCCGGTCGGAGGAGATGCCCGTCCCCCCGAAGCACGAGGTGCTGGGAACGCCCATCAAGGGCGCCGTCCCCGAAGGCATGGAGGAGGTCTTCCTCGGCCTGGGGTGTTTCTGGGGCGCGGAGCGCAAGTTCTACCAGACGCCGGGCGTGTACAGCACCGCGGTGGGGTACGCGGGCGGACTGACGCCCAACCCCACCTACCGCGAGGTGTGCAGCGGCCTCACCGGCCACAACGAGGTGGTGCGCGTCGTCTTCGACCCGAAGAAAATCCCCTTCGAGCAGCTCCTGCGCGTGTTCTGGGAGAGCCATGACCCGACGCAGGGCATGCGCCAGGGCAACGACGTGGGCACGCAGTACCGCTCCGGCATCTACGTCACCAGCGAGGCCCAGCAGCGCGCCGCCGAGGCCAGCCGGGACGCGTACCAGCAGGCCCTGTCCGCGCGGGGCTTCGACGCCATCACCACCGAGGTGCTCCCGGCGCCCGCCTTCTACTTCGCCGAGGACTACCACCAGCAGTACCTGGAGAAGAACCCGGGAGGCTACTGCGGCCTGGGCGGCACCGGCGTGAGCTGCCCGGTGGGCGTGGGCGTCAACGCCTGAAGCAGGACGCCGACGTGCGCGGGCGCGTGTGAGGACTCCCATGCGCCCGCCGTACCGGCACGCGGTGCAATCCCAGACAAAGACAGCGCAAAAGAATCGTGTGGCGGGAGCCGTGCGCTCCAGGCCCTACACATGACTTCCTCGACTTAACGCGTTGTCCGACCCTGGTTTGACTTTGTTGCGATGCCGAACGAATAGAATGAGAGGCAGAAAGGAAAGGACCGCTCGGACGCCGTTCATCGTCGCTGCGCGCTGGTTCACCCCTCCCCTCACTTTCTCCAGCGGTCCGCTTTTCCCTATGAGTGTGCCGATTCTCCCCCTGCGGGGTGCCTGGCTGTCTTTGGCCAGGGCCTGCGCTGTCGTCGCGGTATGGCTGTGCGCCGCCCTGGGCGCTCGCGCGGAGGCCCAATCCGGGCCCAACCTCGCGCTCAACCGGCCGGTGGTGACGTCCTCCTCGCAGGAGGGCCTCACCGGCAACTTCGCCGTGGATGGTGACGGAGGAACGCGCTGGGGCAGCCTGTTCGCGGAGGGCGAGTGGCTCTACGTGGACCTGGGCCAGCCCACGGACATCACCCGCGTGGTGCTGACGTGGGAGACGGCGTACGGCCGGGGCTACCGCGTGCAGGTCTCCAACAACACCACGACCTGGCAGGACGTTCGCGTCATCACCGACGGTGACGGCGGCGTGGACGACCTCGCGGTGACGGGCAACGGCCGCTACGTCCGCATCCTCGGGACGCAGCGGGGCGCCCCCGACTACGGCTATTCGCTGTGGGAGTTCGCCGTGTACGGCGGCGCGCACGCCTCGGGCGACCTGGCCCGCAGCCGGCCCGCGACGGCCTCCAGCGTGGAGGGCAACGTCGCGCACCTGATGCCGGCCTACGCGGTGGATGGTGACTCGACGACGCGCTGGTCCTCCGACGACACGTCCGACGCGCAGTGGATTCGGGTGGACCTGGGCTCGAACCAGCAGCTCGGCCGCGTGGTGCTGGACTGGGAGGGCGCCTACGCCCGGCGGTACGTGATTGAGGGCTCCACCAACGACACCACCTGGACGGCGCTGGCACCCACCATCACCGACGGCGCGCCCGGCAGCCGCAGCATCACCGTGTCGGGCACCGCCCGCTACGTGCGCATGCGCGGCATCGAGCGCGGCACCGGGTACGGGTACTCCCTCTGGTCCTTCGAGGTCTACGCGCCCGGCGGTGGCCCCCAGGAGCCGCCGCCGCAGACGACGCCGCAGACGGTGAGGCTGATGTTCCCGGAGCTGGCGTACGCGAAAATCAACGTGTCGCCCGCGCCCCTCAGCGTCACGCCCACGCCCGAGGAGGGCAACACCACCCCGTCGGTACGCAACCCGCCCGGGCCCTTCACCTACGAGCTGACCTTCGCGCCCAACACCGTGGTGACGATGTCGAAGAACCAGTTCTCCCCCACCGCGCCCAACACCGACATCCGGCTGGTCGTCACCACGTCCACCGGCACCGTGCTGCGCGGCCAGTCCGTGTCCGCGCTGGCCGTCCAGGGCGCGGAGTGGCGCGTTGAAATCTTCACCATCACCACCGGCCCCGACGGCCGCGACCGCACCATCATCCCTGACCCCTACCAGGCGCCCGCGCCGCCCGCCGTCGCCGGCGCCTTCCGCGTGGTGGCGCCCGCGAACGAGGCCGTCATCACCACCACCCGCCGGCCCACGCTCCAGTGGGCGCCCGTCACCGGCGCCACCGGCTACACGGTGTTCGTCAACCTGAGCCGCAATGACTACGACTGGATGGCGCCGGGCAGCCTGCTCAACCGCTTCACCCAGGTGGGCACCACCACCGGCACGTCCTTCACGCTGCCGCAGGACCTGCCCGACCGCTGGACGTACAAGTGGTACATCGTGGCCAACCTGGGCGGTGGCGGAACCAGCCGCTCCGACCTGCGCACCTTCAGCGTCTACCTGCCCGTGGTGGAGACGGCCCCGGACGGCGTCGCGCTCATCAACGGCCGGCGCGACCTCAACAAGAACGGCGTCATCGACCCGTACGAGGACTGGGCCAACCCCATCTCCGTGCGCGTCAACGACTTGATGGCGCGCATGACGCCGCACGAGAAGGCGCTCCAGATGTTCTACGAGGCCCGGACGGTGCCCCAGGCCGGCTTCACCATGGGGCCGCTCTCCCCGACGGACATCGTGAGCTTCCAGCGCGCCTCCGCGGCCACGCGCCTGGGCATCCCGCACATCGACGCGGGTGACACCATCCACGGCTTCAAGACGAGCTGGCCCACGCAGCCCGCGCTCGCCGCGTCGCGGGATTTGGACACCGTCTACGAGCTGGGTGACATGCAGCGCCGCGAGCAGCTCGCGGTGGGCAGCCGCGGCACGCTGTCACCGCTGGCCGAGGTGGGCACCAAGGTGCTCTACCCGCGCATCCAGGAAGGCGGTGGCGAGGACGCCGACCTGGCCGCGGGCATGACGCGCGCGTTGATTGCCGGCCTCCAGGGCGGCCCCGAGGTGAACCCGCACTCCCTCTGGGTGACCACCAAGCACTGGCCGGGCCAGGGCGCGGGCGGCGAGGGCGGCATCACCTACGACGGCACCACCATCCACTACCACATGCGTCCGTGGCACGCGGCCATCGAGGCGGGTACCAGCGGCATCATGCCCGGCTACGCCGGAAGCTGGCTCTTGGGGCCGGAGGGCTGGGGCGCCGGAGACAACCCCGGCATCCTCAACTACCTGCGCAATCAACTGCGCTACACGGGCGTCATCTGCTCGGACTGGCTGCCGTCCGGTGCGTGGTCGCGCTCGGCGATGGCGGGCTCGGACGTCATGGGCGGCGCCAACCCGCTGCAGATGGGCGACTTCGAGAGCGTCGTCACGCCGGCTCGCATCGACGAGGCCGTGCGGAAGATTCTCGATTTGAAGTTCCGCCTGGGCATCTTCGAGGACCCGTACCGCAACGGCCCCGCGGGCATGTCGGAGTGGCACACGGCGGACCACAAGGCGCTGGTGCGCCGCGCGGCGCAGAACGCGATGACGCTGCTGAAGAACGACGGCGCGCTGCCGCTGCGGCTGCCCGCGGGCTCGCGCATCGTGGTGGCGGGGCCTCGCGCGGATGACCCGGCCTGCATGGTGACGTGGCGCTCCGACTTCCACGGGACGGAGTTCGGCGACCTCACCATCTATCAAGCCATCAAGCAGCGCGCGGAGCAGGACGGCATCACCGTCTACAAGGACGCGGCGCCCGCGGGCGTCACCGTCAACGCGGCCATCGTCGTGGTGGGCGAAAGCTACTTCACCCACGGCACCGAGTGGGACAAGGAGAAGCCCTACCTGCCCGGCGACCCGATTGGCCCTCCGCACGAGCCGCAGTGGGGCAACCAATACGGCCTCATCACCGGCTACCGGGCGCAGAACATCCCGGTGACGACGGTGATGATTCTGCCCAGGCCCTACATCCTGACCAACGTGGTGCCGCAGACGAACGCGCTGCTGATGGCGTACCGGCCCGGCGACATGGGCGGCGTCGCCGTGGCGGACGTCCTCTTCGGTGACGTGCTGCCGCGCGGCCAACTCCCCTGGCAGCTCCCGCGCTCGCTGGACCAGATTGGCACCGACGTGGAGACGAACCAGTTGGAGCACTGGGATTTGCCCTTCGACGTGGGCGCCACCGCGGCCCAGCGCGCGGAGATTCGCCAGCGCATCGCCCAGGGCCTGCCCATCTCCCCCATCTACGGCAACCCGCTGTTCCAGTACGGCGCGGGCATCCAGGGCTTCGGGCTGTCGGACTCGACGCCGCCCACGGCCTTCACGCTGCTGACGCCGGCGCCGGGCTCCACCATCACCACGCGGCCCACCTTCACCTGGACGCCCAGCACCGACCCGCAGACGGGCATCCACCGCTACGAGGTCTTCCTGGACGGCAGCCCCTTCCCGGTGGCGACGACGCGGACGCCCTCCACGACGCTCACCAACGTGTCCCTGGGCAACGGCGCGCACACCTGGTTCGTGCGGGCCTACAACTGGGCGGGCGGCGTGACGACGTCCGCCACGGCCACCTTCACGCTCAACGACACCGCGCCGCCCGCGGCCTTCACCGCGCTGTCTCCGGCGGCCGGAGCGTCGGTGCCGGGCACGTCCACGACGTTCATCTGGGAGCAGACCACGGACGTGGGCGCGGGCGTGGCGCGCTACGTCCTGGTGGTGGACGGCGCGGACCGCACGCCCGCGGTGACGCCCCGGGATTACGTGGGCCCCACCACCAACCTGGCGCTGGGCCGCAACGTGTCGGCCACCTCGTCCGAGTTCGGCAGCCCCAACGACGCGGTGGACGGCAACCCGGAGACGCGCTGGGCCAGCCGCAACGACGTGCCCAGCCCCGACACGGAGTCCATCACCGTGGACCTGGGCGCCGTGTACTCGCTCAAGCGCGTGGTGCTGAGCTGGGAGGCCGCGTACGGCCGCCGGTACGTGGTGGAGACGTCCATCGACGGCAGCACCGGCTGGCGGACGCTGCACACGGAGGCGGCCGGCAACGGCGGGGTGGATGACCTCACCGGCCTGAACGGCGTCGGGCGCTACGTGCGGATGCGCGGCGTGGAGCGCGCGACCGCCTACGGGTACTCGCTGTGGGAGTTCGCGGTGTACGGCGTGGGCACGGAACAGATGTCCGTGACGGGCCTCTCCACGGGCAGCCACACGTGGCGGGTGCGCGCGGTGGACGGTGCGGGCAACAGCACGCTGTCCAACGGCCCCATCACCTTCACCAAGTAGTCAGATAACACCCCGGTGGCCACCGCGACTCGGGCGGTGGCCACCCAGCCCCAAGGGGCGACGCCCCGCGGTCCTAGCCTCAAAGACATATCAAACGAACCCTACCCGACACGGTGGCCTCCGGACCCTACCCTCCAGGGCAATCACCTCAGCCCGCAGGTGCAGCCCCTCCGGAAGACGACGTCCCGAGACGCATGGCACGACCTCTGCTTCGGGGCCGCGCGGAGCCGACGACCCCCGTCATGGCTCCAGCCCGCAACTCACGTCAGTCCCAATCTCGACTCAAAGGACGTCAAGAATGGCCGCGTATCTTGTTCAGAATCAGTGGGGCGGTTCGCAGGCGGCGTGGAATCCCGGTGGGCTCTGGCTCATTGGAGCCCGGGACAAGCAGAACGTGGTGGCCTTCGACATCAAGTCCGACGACGGCGGTAAGACGCTGAAGGGCACCATGACGTACAACGGCGAAGGCCCCATCGGCTTCCGCGGAACCCTGCTGGAGGCGAACAACTACCGGGTGGAGAACCAGTGGGGTGGCTCCTCCGCGCCCTGGCAACCGGGCGGCACGTGGGTGCTCGGCGCGCGCAACAAGCAGAACATCGTCGCCGTCAGCATCAAGTCCACGGACGGCGGCAAGACGCTCACGGGCACCACGACCTACAACGGCGAGGGCCCCATCGGCTTCAAGAGCGAAGTGACGGAAGGCGACAGCTACTCCGTGGAGAACCAGTGGGGCGGAAAGACAGCGCCCTGGCAGCCCGGCGGCGTCTGGGTGCTGGGCACCCGCGGCAAGCAGAACGTCATCAACGTCGACGCGAAGTCCACGGACGGCGGCAAGACGCTCACCGGCACCATGACGTACAACGGCGAGGGCCCCATCGGCTTCCGGGGCACGCTGACCTCGCCGGACACCTACACCGTGGAGAACCAGTGGGGCGGCAACTCCGCGCCCTGGAACCCGGGTGGCTTCTGGATGATTGGCGCCCGTAACGGCCAGAACGTCGTCGCCCTCAAGGTCGCGTCTGGCGACGGCGGCAAGACGCTCTCGGGCGACATGACCTACAACGGCGAGGGCCCCATCGGCTTCCGCGCCAGCCTCGGCTGACCTCCGCGCGTGGCCATGGCCTGGCCGGCCCCGACTCGCGGGCCGGCCGGGCCTCACGGCTCACGCCAGGTTGTGGAACACGCGCTGGACGTCGTCGTCCTGCTCCAGCGAGTCCACCAGCTCCAGCACCTCGGTGGCCTTGTCCTCGGGCAGCTCGACGGGGGTCTGCGCCACGTACTCCGAATCCGCGGACACGGGCGTCAGGCCCTTCGCTTCGATGGCGGCCTGGAGCTGGCCGAAATCCGCGAAGGCGGAGCGGATGATGATCTGCTTCTCACCCTTCTCGCCCACGCCCTCGCCCATCTCCTGGAGGCCGTGGTCGATGAGCTCCAGCTCCAGCGAGTCCAGGTCCAGCCCCTCCGGGCTCAGCCGGAACACGCCCATGCGCTGGAACATGAAGGCCACGCTGCCGCTGGTCCCCAGATTCCCGCTGTACTTGTTGAAGCGCATGCGCACGTTCGCCACGGTGCGCACGACGTTGTCCGTCGCCGTCTCCACCAGCAGCGCGATGCCGTGGGGGGCGTAGCCCTCGTAGAGCACGATTTCGTAGTCGGTCGCCGACTGGCCGCTCGCGCGTTTGATGGCCGCGTCGACCTTGTCCTTCGGCATGTTCGCGGCGCGGGCGTTCTGGAGCACCCGGCGCAGCGTGGAGTTCGAATCGGGATTCGGCCCACCGGACTTCACCGCGATGGCGATGTCCTTGCTGATCCGCGTGAACACCTTCGCCATCTTGTTCCAGCGGGCCATCATCGTGGCCTTGCGTGTCTCGAAAATGCGTCCCATGGGAGGATGTATAGGTCGGCCACGTTCCGCGTGGCTACTCCCTGTCGCGCCCCTTGGAGGCCCAATGTCCACCAGGGAAGGCCGCCCGGCGGCCGGGCCATCCCGGCGCCCCCTCCGAGCGGCGCTCAGCAGCAGCGCCCGCCGCCCCCTCGGTAGCGGGCCTGAAGCCGCTCGTCGAAGAACCGCGCGTAGCTCATCACCTCCCGGTCCGGGTGGTGGCGGCGCATGTGCTCGACGTAGGTGTCGTAGTCGGGAACACCAATCATCAGCCGGGCCACCCGCACCGCGCGGCGCCAGGCCGGGCCCAGCCATGCCCACACGGCGCCCATGTCAGGGGACCTCCGCCGCCGGGAGCGGCACCGCGGGGGACTCCTTCGCGGTGGGCACCGGCGAGCGCAAGGCGGCCAGCGCCGCGCGGACCCCGAAGAGCGCCGTGGCCACCACCAGCACCATGAACACGCCAGTGAGGGTGGCATCCAGGTAGTCGTTGCCGATGATGCGCTCCATCTCCTCCACGGAGGCCGCGGGCGCCACCACCTTCCCCTGCTCCGCCGCGGCGGAGAACTGGCGCGCGTGGGCCAGGAAGGAGACGCGCGGGTCGCTCCCGAACACCTTCTGCCAGCCCGCCGTCAGCGTGCAGATGACCAGCCAGCCCGCGGGGACCGCCGGGACCCACGCGTAGCGCTCGCGCTTCATCTTCACCAGAATCACCGTGGCCAGCGTGAGCGCGATGGCGGCCAGCATCTGGTTGGCGATGCCGAACAGTGGCCACAGCGTGTTGATGCCGCCCAGCGGGTCCACCACGCCCTGGTAGAGGAAGTAGCCCCAGGCCGCCACGCAGATGGCCGTGGCAATCATGTTCGCCGTCCACGACTCGGTGCGCTTCAGCGGGGCGTACACGAGGCCCGCCAGCTCCTGAATCATGAAGCGGCCCACGCGCGTGCCCGCGTCCACCGTGGTGAGGATGAACAGCGCCTCGAAGAGGATGGCGTAGTGGTACCAGAAGGCCATCATCCCCTCGCCCGCCACCAGGCCATGGAGAATCTGCGCCATGCCCACCGCCAGCGTCGGCGCGCCGCCCGCGCGCGACAGGATGGACGTCTCCCCGATGTCCGTGGCCGTCTGGCTGAGGACCTCCGGGGTGATGACGAAGCCCCACTGGCTGATGGTGCGCGCGGCCTCCTCCACCGTGGTGCCAATCACCGACGGCGGCGCGTTCATGGAGAAGTACACGCCCGGGTCCAGCACCGACGCGGCGATGAGCGCCATGATGGCGACGAAGGACTCCATCAACATGGAGCCGTAGCCCACCATCCGCGCGTCCCCCTCGTTGGCCAGCATCTTCGGCGTGGTGCCGGACGAGATGAGCGAGTGCCACCCGGACACCGCGCCGCAGGCGATGGTGATGAACAGGAAGGGGAACAACCCGCCGGAGAACACCGGGCCGCTGCCGTCGATGAAGCGCGTCACCGCGGGCATCCGCAGCTCGGGCGCGGCCAGGATGATGCCCACCGCCAGCAGCAGCACGGTGCCAATCTTCAGGAACGTGGACAGGTAGTCGCGCGGCGCCAGCAGCAGCCACACCGGCAGCACGGACGCGCAGAAGCCGTAGCCAATGAGCATCCACGCCAGCGACTTCGCGTCGAAGGTGAAGGCCGCGCCCCACGTCGGGTGCTCGGCGACGTGGCCGCCCAGCCAGATGGACAGCATCAGCAGCACGAAGCCCGCGATGGAGACCTCCAGCACGCGGCCGGGGCGGAGGTAGCGGAGGTAGAGCCCCATCAACACCGCGATGGGCATCGTCATCGCCACCGTGAAGGTGCCCCAGGGGCTGTGCGCCAGCGCCTTGACGACGACCAGCGCCAGCACGGCGAGGATGATCATCATGATCATCAACACGCCAATCATCGCCGTCACACCGGCGGCGGCGCCCAGCTCCAGGCGGACCATGTCGCCCAGGGACTTGCCGTCGCGGCGCACGGAGAAGACCAGGATGACGAAGTCCTGCACCGCGCCCGCCAGCACCGCGCCCACCAGAATCCACAGCGTGCCGGGCAGATAGCCCATCTGCGCGGCCAGCACCGGGCCCACCAGCGGACCGGCGCCGGCAATGGCGGCGAAGTGGTGGCCGAACAGCACCCACTTGTCCGTGGGCACGTAGTCCAGACCGTCGTTGCGCAGGTGCGCCGGCGTGGCGCGCGTGGGGTCCACCGCCAGCGCCTTGCGCGCGACGAAGCTCCCGTAGAAGCGGTAGCCGATGAGGTACACGGAGACGGACGCCACCACCAACCAGATGGCGTTGATGCTCTCGCCTCGATGCAAGGCGATGGTGCCCAGGCTCACCGCGCCCACGGCGGCGAGCAGCACCCAGCCCAACTTCCGCGCGACTCCACCCATGCCGGCCTCCGTGCGGCCGTGCCCACCCGTGAACGGTGCGGGCCAGCCTGTCACGGGCGGCTATAGCTCGGACTGTCCGGCCTGGGTGACAAATGCCCGGCGCCGACTGTCGTCCGTCAACACGTCCGGCCCGGGTGTCACGGCCTCGCCGTGAGCCCTGGACCGGCGCGCATCAGGGGGCCTGCTGCGCCGCGGGCACCGCGCGGTTCACCTGTCCGGAGCCCATGCCTCCGTCCAGCGCGCGCTCCATGTGCGGCCCCAGCCGTCCCGCGGCCATCAGTCCCGCCATGCGAAAGTCGGAGATGAACGACCAGAGCGGGTACTTGAAGGACGCCGGCTTGTTCCGCTCGATGACGAAGTGGCTGAACCACGCGAAGCCGTAGGCGGCCACCAGCGCGGCCGGAATCAGCGCGGCGCGGCCCGTGGCGGCGGCCGTCACGCCCAGGCCCACGCCCAGGCTGGTGCCCGTGAAGTGAAGCCAACGCGTGGAGGGCAGCGCGTGCTCCCGCAGGTAGAACGGCCAAAACTCGGCATAGGTCTCGATGCGGTCAGACATGAAGTGAAGTTAGGGCCTCAGGGCGCCCTCCCGTCAACCCGTCTGGACGCCGCAGCGTGTAGGCATGGACACGGGGGAGTCCACCTCGCACGGCCACCGGCCAGGCAGGCCGTCCAGCACCAGCCGTGTTTTCCACCGCGCTGCCGCGCTTCCGAGCCCGGGCCTACGCGCGCTCCACAGGTCATGAAAGACTCTGGCGCGATGACGGAATGGACGCCCAAGCCGAACCCCGCGGTCGACCTGCGGACGCTGGCCCTGAGTCCGGAAGAGGGCTTCGTGCTCTCGCGCCTGGATGGCACCACGCCCGCCAGGAACCTGCCGGCGCTGACGGGGCTGCCCCCGGAGCGGCTTCAGGTGATTCTGTCCCGGCTCGTCACCCAGGGCGCGCTGCTGCCCACCCCGGCCCCCGCGTCCCCGCCCTCGGCGTTCGAGCCGCAGCGCGTCACGCCTCCGCCCCCAGAGGCCCCTGTCGACGCGGAGGAACTGCCCGTCCTCGATTTGACGCAGCAGGACGAGGACGGCCCCGAGGCCGCGGCCGCGCCGGAGGATGTCCCCGGCGATGAGGAGGAGCCCGAGGCGGCGCTGGGCAACTACCGCCAGCTCTTCGAGGTGCGGCTCCACCCGCTCCCGGAGGACCAGCGCGTCGCCCACGCGCACGCGGCGGAGGACCCGGTCCTGTCCGCGCTCTGCTTCGACCCGGTGCCCGCCGTCATCAAGGCCGTGCTGGAGAACGCGCGCACGGGCCTGCCCCACGCACGACTGGTGGCGCGCTACCACCGCAACCCCGTGGGGCTGGAGGCGCTGTGTGCTCGCGCGGCCTTCGCGGTGGACACGGGCGTGCGGCGCTGGTTGGTGCGCAATCCACAACTTCCCGCCAGCCTCTTCCGGCGGCTGTGGAGCGCGCGCCGGCTCATGGAGTTGCACAAGGTGGGCAACGACCGCGACGTGCCGGAGTCCACGCGGCGCTCGGCACGCGAGGTGCTGCGGCAGCGCTTCTCCAGCGGTCCCGCGGAGGAGAAAGTGGAGCTCATCCTCAACACGGAAGGCCGCGCGCTGGCGGCGCTCATCGGCCTGCCGGTGGATGGGAAGACAGCGTCACTGCTGTGCGGGCGCACCTACCGCTCGCCCATGCTCATCCAGAACATCGCCCGCTGGAGCGCGGCCCCACCGGCACTCATCGCGCACCTGTTGAAGCAGGAGGCGGTGCGGCGTCAGCCGCAGTTGCGGATGCTGCTCGCCAGACATCCCAATGCTCCGGCGGAGGCGAAGCGCGGCGGAGGTTGAGACTCACGCCGACGTGCCCAGCCGCTCCATTCACGCGTCGGGTCCAGGGAGCTGTACTGTTGACGGCGGCCCTCAATCACACGCATCCCAGCAAAGTTTTCCATCTGCACGGCGCAGGCCGCTGAATGCGTCTGGAGACGACAACGGTGGTGTTGCACCCTCCTGCGGTGACGACGGATTCACCCCTGTAGAAGCGCTGTGGTCGGGTGCGCTCGACTCGAATTGACTGGAGGGGGACCCTGCGCGCCAGCGTCCTGGTAGTTGCCGTGGTGCAGATGGCGACAGGTTGTGCCTCGGTTGCGCCCACCTCGAATCAGGGGCGAAAGCCGACTCCTGCCTCGAGTGTCGCGTTTAAGAACACGCGGCCAGGGGCGCCAAAAGGGGACTCGCCCCGTGCCCTGACGGTTGCGCAGCCCGTCCTCGCGAGTTTCGCTGAAGCGACGAGGCTGAGTCGCCGTCAAGCCTTCCGCGAGAACTCGGCAGACAGCATGACGCCGACCGTGGGCGGCACCGTAACACATGGACCCTCGCGTGTGGATGAATGGGAAGCCCTGCTCTTGCGCGCGGGCATCGCGGAGCGGGACGTGCGTCCAGTGGCTGGCGGCCCTCTCAGCCCACCCCAGGCGGCGCGGCTGCTGAAGGTGTTGTTGGGAAAGCCCGTTACGTTGGGACAGTTTCCCTCACGCCTCGCCGTCGGCCACTTGCTACACAAGGCGCTGAAAGAGGGCGAGATGTCGCGCGCCGCGCTGCTGCGCCAAGCCGAGCGCATCTCCGGAGTGGCGGTGCTTCGGCCTGACGGCTGCCTCGCATGGGTGCGCAGTGGGAAGGCACAACAACTCGTGGCGCCTGTCGAGTGGCGGGAGGGGCGCACTGCTTCGAGCTGGAGCGCTGCTACGACGGACGCACGGGTGTCCATCGGTTGCTGGATGGCGAGCTGCGGGAAGCGGATAGGCACACGCTGGCGGAGGTCTACGATGACGCAGACTACGTCGGGCTCACGCTGGACGGAGCTGAAGCGGCGGCCGTAAGGTGGCGCTCTCCGTAGGCCACTTCCTCACCTATCCGATGGATAGCTTCGCTGCCCTCAAGAATCTGCCCGCTGGCGTGGCGGCGCTCATCGCTTCTTCACCGGAATACTTCGAGCGATTCCGACACATGACACGGGGCGAGCAGATTCAGGCGGTGGCCGAATGCCTCAACTGCGGCGCCTGGCTGCCCACGGCCCGCGACGCCCTCACCCACCAGGACGCGCAGCTCGATCACGTGGAGCAAGACTTCCTCGTGCCGCCCGCGTGACGTGCGCGTCCCGTCTACCGGGGCATGCGTCGAGACATACCGCCCGCCCAGACTACTGAGCAGCTCCGCCGCAAGCGCGTACGGGACGACTACGCCCGCGACCTGCGCCGACTCCGCGGCGAGCCCGAGCCCCCGCCCCCTCCCCTCGCGAGCCCGATAGGAAGGGCTGGTGCGGCGGGCCGCTAATGCGCGTCAAGCGCGGGCTCATTGGCGCCCTGGGCAGGCACGACGACTGAGATTTCGTGGGGCGGCAGGCACCATGCGCGGCTTCTCGCCTGCCATCACTCACGCTACGATCAGCGTCAATCGGAGGGAGGAAAAGAGCGTCAGGGATGACCCATTGAGGCCGAGGTCAGATTCTCGATAGAACGCGGTGATTCGCGCATCACGAACGTGCGAGGTCAACATTGCTAGGGGGACAATTCGCATGGTGCCAGACCACAATCGGGAAGGGCTTATTCCGCCGTTCGATGCGGCGAACCCCACGTCCCACTATCGGTCACCGTATCCAACGACCTGGGACGAGGCAATCGAACGGTTCGCAACGTCCCCACATCGGATGCAAATCCTCCTGGGACTCCTTGACTATCGTGATGCACTTCGGGGTACGGGTTTCCTCGATGGTCACCAGTGGCTAACTGGGAGTTTTGTTGAAGCCATCGAGCGGGAGCCCAATGATGTCGATGTGGTGAACTTCCTCCATGTCCCGTTCGTTTCGATCCCCGCGACGGCCATGCCCCTTTTCCGTTCGCAAGACACCAAGGCCACGTATCACTGTGACGCATATACGATTCCGCTGAGCTATCCTTCCGGCCACAGCGTCACGCCTGAACAACTTGCTACATCCCTGGTGGATCAGGTTTCCTACTGGTATGGGCTCTTCTCACATCGTCGTGGAACCTATGCCTGGAAGGGGTTCGTACAACTGCCCCTGGGTTCGGGCGAAGATGACGTTGAAGCCCGAGCAAAACTTCTGGCTCTTCTTTCAGGCTTGCAGAGGAAGGCAGGATGAGCCGGTCAAATCGAAGAACGTTTCTGCAGGCCGAGCACGCCGCAGCAGACTCCCTCTTGCGGCGCCTTGCTCCAGGACAATTCATTGAACGAATCGGCCTAGAGTCGCGCTTAGACGCTATCAAAGAGGAATTGCTTCGCTTGGCGGACGTACCCGATCCTGCACAGGCCACCCTCTTCTTTGGGGGACAGCCTGTGCTGGCACAAGAGGGCATCGAGGCCCCCTTTGCGGCCGACGCGCTCGCCCGCTTCCAATCGCTAGTTGAAAAAGTGGGGGTTGCACGGGGCGGCGGCGCACAGAACAAGGACTTTCGCCTCCACATCACTGGCATTGCCAGAGGCTCGTTTGGCTTTGAACTCACCCAGATGGAAGAAGCTCCAGTTAACATTCAGCAGGCGAAAGCTGCTGTCGAAGAAACATCTGGCGTACTCCAATACTTAGCCGCCGAAGAGGATTCATTCGCACAATTCATGAGCGAAGCGGATCCTCGTGTTCTCAAATCGCTTCATGAATTCGTGAAGGTGCTCGCCAACTCGAGTGCCACCCTTCGCTTCGTAAGCGACTCCAGCGAGGTGGCACTTTCGGAGCAACACCTCTTCCGTGCCTTCGGCTGGATGGAAGAGACCGAGCCTGCTGTCACTGAGGCCAGCATTCCAGGCACGCTCCGAGGCTTCCTTACTGGCTCCTCTCGACAGTTCGAGCACATGGACGCGGCGGGCAGTATCTACAAGGGTAAGCTGGGCGGACTTGTCTCCGATGAGGATTTGCAACGATTCGCCTTCAAGCCATGCGTTGCTCGGATTCAGACGACAATTGTTGCTCGTCCGGGTCGTCCATTGAAGAAGAGCCACACGCTGGTGAGCCTCCACCCGCCGCAGGATAAGGCCCAGTCATAGGCTTGCAAAAAGGCCAGCAACTGGGGAGACGCCCTCAGCTCGAAGATCGTCGCCTGCCAACGTGCATCCCCGGACCAAACAGCCGCCACACCAAGGCGCGTCGCCGCCCCTGGGACAAAGCGGCCCGCCCCGGTGCTTTGGAGCGAGTCGCCACACTTCACCAACCGAACGTCCACCTCACGGCCGCGCCAGCCATGCGCTCGCGCGCATTGGCCTCACCGAAGGCGAATAGCCCAAGGTTCGACCGGAGCCGTGCCCCCGCCTCCAGGCGCGCGTAGGCGCCGAAAAGCGAGAACACGCCGGCCTGGGCTTCCAGGTAGCCCGACATCACGGGCACATCGGAGAGGACACGGCCGAGTTGGCCACCCCTCTCGTTATCACGACGGGCACGGCCGCGGCTACGACACGCACGGTGACAGGCGCGCTGGCGGGTGCTGAAGCCACGGTGCCAGTGCTCGCCCTGTCCGCCCAGGGCGGCGCTAACCCTCAAGTTACGCCAAGTTCATCCCCGATGCAGCGGAGAACGGCGGCTGGTTTCAGGGCTTCAGAAAGATTGTGGTTCAAGCCGAGCGTCAGCTCGAAGTGGCCAACGGCACGCCGATTCGCTGGCACTTCGCGGAGCGCGAGGCCGCGGATTTCGTCCGTGAGCTATTCAGGAATGAAGGCCTCGGTAGGATTCGCGTCGTACACACCCCGCCAGCCTTGTAGGCACGGAGCCAGATGACCGAAAAATACTACGCTGGCGGCTACTGGCCGGGACGCAGGGAGCCCGTGGATGCGTACGCTCGACGTGCCGAGTCCTTCTTCCGCAGGTTGGCGCTCATCGACGACGCTTTCGCACAGTGGTTCGAACAAGCGAACTCTCCGGATGCTGCGCGAAAGCGTGGAGTCGAGCTCGAACACAGGGCGCTGACAGGCCTGTTCGCGATGGAGAAGTACCAGCAAGGGGCGGGAGACGTTGCTTTCGCTGCTTGGAACGGCTCAGTCGTTGGAAGCAGCGTGGCGAACATCTCGTGCGGTTCGCGCTCGCGACATGTACTGGATCGCTGCACCCTCACGCTTCCCTCGACTGGACCTGTTGCGGAGCGACTCCTCTCCTCGGTGACACTCGCCCAGGTCGTGAGCGCAATGGCGCTGGCATGGGAGCCGGAATGGGCCATCGCCACGTCCGTCAGCCATCGGGACATGTCGTCGGAATTCGCTGACCCGGGCACGTTCGCAGGCTGGCTCATATACGTCGCTCGCCAGCGAGGAGCGGTGCCTCCGCTACCCGCGCCGGTGCGCCTCGAGCAGGTGGAAGACAAGGGCACCCTCATCATCCTCACGCCTGAGCGCTTCACGGCTAGCAACCCGGAACATGTCGCCCTGGCGGAGGTGGTGCATGCCACGCTGGAGCAAGCAGGGCTGATGCGGCCGCTCCAGGCTCAACCGTAGGTCGAGGGAGCCGAACAGCGGACTCCCTGCGCCACGGGCCCAAGCACCCGGCTCAGGCCCGCCGCGCCGTGAGTATGGGCTGATGAAAGCCCGTCTCCTCCGGCGAGTACCACCGCGTGTCCACGAGCCCCGCGCGCGTCAGCGCCTGCTCCAGCTCCACGCGTTGCAGGGCGCGATACACACCGGTGTGTTCAGTCGCCTGCCAGCCCTTGCCCTCGGGGCGGAGGATGAACTGGTGCACCGTGTACGTGCGCCCGTCCGCCGCCCAGTCCCAGATTTGGAAGAGGATGCGGCGCCCCTCGGGCGCCTCCAGCAGTCGCTCCGAGGTGAAGCGCGGCTGCCGCTCCACCAGCGTCTCCGCGTCGCGCACGCTCAACGCCACCAGACCGCCGGGAGCCAGCTTCGACGCCATGGCGCGTGCCGCCGCGTCCAGATCCGCATCCGTCAGCAGGTGCGTCACCGCGTTGTCCAACGCCACCACCACGGGGAAGGTGCCCGCCACCTGCGTGCCCAGCGCGCGCATGTCCGCCACGCCCGTGGTGAGCTGCACGCCCATCACACGGGCCTCACGCTCGGCGCGCGCCACGGCGGCGGGACTCAAGTCCGTGGCGTGAACGCTGTACCCCCGTCCCGCCAGGCCCAGCGCCTGCGTGCCAATGCCACACGCGCAGTCCAGCACCCGCCGCGGCGGCGGCGCGCCACAGCGGCGCAGCAGCGCGTCCAGCATGGCCCCCTGGCGCTCCACCACCTGCGGCCAGTTGGCGAAGAGCAGGTGATACTCCTCCGCCATGCCCTCGTAGAACCCCAGCGTGTCGTCGGTCACGCGCTGA